>NZ_FTPR01000001.1:1552858-1905717 GCF_900156505.1 Yoonia rosea
TTCCTGCCGAACAGTGGAATTTGCTTTTCTGGGAACGGGCGTAAAAAACGGCCCGGCTGGCACGGCTTTGAACGCGTGGACAAAGCGACGCTCGGTGATGCGCCCCGCATCAGTTTGCTGACAACATGGTATACCGGAACCCGCGAAACACATGCCAGCACCCCCGATATCCTGCCGGTCACGGCTGACGTCTGACGGTACCTGACCGCTTGCAGGGCCAATAGGGGTGGAGCGCGGCCAAACACGTTCATTCGTCAAAACGACGGTGCAGGCATTTACTGTCACGCGCGAAACACTAGGCTATTGGGGACAATACCGAAACGGAGCACCCAATGTCCCTGAAATATCTACACACGATGGTCCGCGTAAAAGACCTTGAGAAATCAATCGCTTTTTTCGAACTGCTCGGCCTGAAAGAAACACGCCGGATGGAGAGTGAAGCGGGGCGTTTCACCCTGCTTTTCATGGCCCCTCCCGGGCAAGAAGAATGCCCTGTTGAGCTGACATACAACTGGGACGGCGATGACGGCCTGCCTTCGGACAGCCGGCACTTTGGACATCTGGCCTACCGCGTGTCCAACATCTACGAGGTCTGCCAGCATTTGATGGACAATGGCGTGACCATCAACCGTCCGCCCCGCGACGGACACATGGCCTTTGTGCGTTCGCCCGATAACATCTCGATCGAGCTTTTGCAGGAAGGTGACAACCTGCCTCCGGCCGAACCTTGGGCCAGCATGGAAAACACGGGCCATTGGTAAAATCCGGCGTCCTGTTCTGCCTTTGCATGGCGGCAGCGCCCGTTGAGGCCTGCCGCCTTGCGCTTGTGCTTGCGCTTGATGTTTCATCCTCGGTCGATGCCGATGAAGACCGGTTTCAGCGTGGCGGCCTTGCGGCGGCCCTGCTTGCGCCCGAGGTGCAAGAGGCCTTCTTCGCCAGCCCCGATCCTGTTGCGCTACAAATCTTTGAGTGGAGCGGTAAGTACAACCAGACCGATCTTTTGAACTGGACGCTGATCCGGTCACCTGCCGACCTGCTCTTGGCCGCAGAGGCGCTGAACAACAGCACAAGAAGCGTCAACGACATGCCAACGGCGATGGGCTATGCGCTGGGCTATGCATCCATCAAACTGCGATCCGCCCCGCCCTGCCTGTTCCAGACAATCGATATGGCCGGGGATGGCGTTAATAATGACGGCTTTGGCCCCTCCAGCGCCTATATGGCCTATCCCTTTGACGGGGTGACGGTGAACGGGCTGGCCGTGGCCGCAGCAGACAACACCGCCCGCGATTATTATCTGGCAGAGGTCATCTACGGCCCGAATGCCTTTCTTGAGGTCGCCTACGGCTTTGCCGATTTCGAAGATGCGATGCGGCGCAAACTGGTGCGCGAACTGTCATCCCAGATTATCGGGCGCGCGCAGGCACGTAGCGAGGCCGAGGGATGATGCGGGCATGCCTGTTTGTGATGCTCTTGCCGGGCATCGCCCAGGCCGCTTGCAGACAGGCACTTTCGCTTGGTCTCGATGTGTCAAGCTCGGTCGATCAATCCGAATATGAGCTTCAGCTTGACGGGGTGATCACCGCTTTGAACGCACCGGTCGTGATGGACATCCTCTTTTTGCAACCTGACGCACCGGTCCGCCTGCATGTGTTTGAATGGAGCGGGCCCGTCAATCAAACGGTCATTGTGCCGTGGACAACAATCAACACGCCCGCAGATATCTCTGCGATCAGCACGCGCCTGCGCGCACACGAACGGGGCGTGCCCGCGCCAACCACTGCTGTCGGATCCGCGTTGCTTGCAGGCTTTTCCTACCTCGAAGACCAGGCGGACTGCTGGATCCGAACCCTTGATCTGTCAGGGGACGGCGAAACCAATACCGGACCGCTGCCCGAGGACATACCTGACAGTGCGACCCCCGCTGGTGTCACGGTCAACGGGCTCGTCGTGGGGTCGGGCAACTTTTTCGGCGATCAGGTTAGCCGCACCGCGCTGGCCGATCTCGAAGTCTATTACCGTGAGAACGTCATCCGCGGACCGGTTGCCTTTGTCGAGGTGGCGCAGAACTATGACGACTACGCCGCCGCTATGGAGCGCAAACTCTTGCGCGAGCTTTCCGCCCTGGCGGTCGGACAATTAGGCCCCCGACAAAGAACAGACGGGTGATCCGCTTTACCCGTCACTTTTTCGCGCTGTCCGCCCTGGGCAGGGTCGGAACCTATTAAATCCACAGGTTCAATCGCAATGAGTGCAGTTAAGAGACTGCAGCTTGCAGGGTTATCAAACGCGCCAGACAGCCATGCGGTACGCGGCTGTGGGGCTTATGCCCCTGCGATGGAACCGAAACCGCTGCGTGAACTGACCCGCCTCGCCATCGGCGCTGGCGCTTCTGAAGCATACTGATTGGCACCTGGATTGCCGCTTGGATGTAACACGGGCCGCCACGCAACGTGACGGCCCGCAAAAACACGATCCTCGTTAACAACAAGCGCTACAGGACACTTGCGGAAGCGACAGTTCAACCGTGCCGACAAGGACCTATTGACGCAACTTGCCCGATCAATAGATGTACCGGATCTGTTCGGTCCAATACCGCTCAACCCGCCGCAGCGATGCGGTGATATCCTCGACACCTTTTTGATCCAGCACGCCACGATCCATCAGACCCTCAGCGTGGGTGCGGAACAACCGTGACACAAGGACATGTACGCCACGCCCTTTTTCGGTCAGCCGCACGCGGACAGAACGGCGGTCGATTTCGCTGCGCTGATGGTGCATATAGCCCGCTTCGACCAGTTTCTTGAGGTTATAGGATACGTTCGAGCCCTGATAATATCCGCGGGATTTCAGCTCGCCCGCCGTGACCTCGTTGTCGCCAACGTTGAACAGCAGCAACGCCTGCACGGGGTTGATCTCAAGCAGGCCAACCCGTTCAAATTCATCCTTGATCACGTCAAGCAACAAGCGGTGCAACCGTTCAACAAGGTTCAGGGCGTCAAGATAAGAGTCCATGAACGCCACACTGCGCGCGCCCGGCAATTGGGTCGTTCCAACCTCGTCCAAATCGGTATGAATGCTCATTTATCTGTTGCTCCATGTAATCTCCGCAATTTGGGATAAAACGAAACAACCAATATTCGGTTAAGCGCAGAACACTTTTTTACGCAGGCCGCGTGACCCCTTCGGCACCCTCCGAAATCCGTGTCACAAGATCAAGGTACTCGGGGGGTGTCGGAAACTGGCCACCAACCCAACCATAGATATCGTGGTCATTCTCCGACAAGAGCCGGTCATACAAGACCAGCGCCTCGTCCGAAAACGCGGCCAGATGTGCATCGGCAAAAGCCGACAGGATCAAATCCATTTCCTTGATCCCGCGCCGCATGGAGCGCATGCGCAGGCGTTTGATCATTGTCTCACGTGTCTCAGACATCTTGGTCCTTCAAGGCTTTGCGCAGGCGCTTTTCCAGCCGCCCCAGTTTTTCACTCGATTGTTGCATCTGGCCGCGCAACACCCGCATCTCGGCCAGCAGATCAACCAGATCACTGGTCAAGCTGGTCTCGCTATCGGGGGCGTCGGGGCCTTCACCCTCACCGGTCAGAAGCCAGCTCATCGACACACCGACAACACCAGATACCATCTGCAAACGGTTCGCGCGGGGTTCCTTGGTGTCGTTCTCCCACGCTGCAATTGTGTTCGGTTTCACGCCCAGCTTTTCAGCCAGCGCTTGCTGCGTCAGGCCCGCTGCTTCACGCGCACCCGCGAGACGGTCGCCAAAGGTGGCAATCTCTTCGCTGTACCAGTCCTGATCACTCGCCATCATCTGCTCCTTCAATTGCTTGCCTTATAGCAGTCAGGCATCCTATGTCATAGGCAGCGCCTTTTTACCACCGGATGATCCCATGACCTTTCTTTCTGCGACACTGTCCCGCGTCAAACCGTCCCCCACAATCGCCGTCACAACAAAGGCCGCAGAACTGAAGGCCGCAGGCCGTGATGTGATCGGCCTTGGCGCGGGCGAGCCTGATTTCGACACGCCCCAGAACATCAAGGACGCCGCCGTCGCGGCCATTGCGGCAGGCAAAACGAAATACACCGCAGTTGACGGCATCCCCGAATTGAAAGAGGCGATCTGCGCCAAATTCAAGCGCGACAATGAACTGGCCTATACGCCAGCCCAAGTGACTGTCGGCACAGGCGGCAAGCAGGTACTCTATAATGCCTTCATGGCCACCCTGAACCCCGGTGACGAGGTCATTATCCCTGCTCCTTACTGGGTCAGCTATCCGGACATGGTCCTTCTGGCCGGTGGCACGCCGGTGACGGTTGAGGCTTCGTTAGAGGCGAATTTCAAAATCACCGCCGAACAACTTGAGGCGGCGATTACGCCAAACACCAAGTGGTTCCTGTTCAACTCGCCTTCCAACCCGACAGGTGCGGGCTATAGCTGGTCCGAGTTGAAAGCCCTGACAGACGTCTTGCTGCGCCACCCCCACGTCTGGATCATGACCGATGACATGTACGAACATCTGGCCTACGGAAATTTCAAATTCTGCACGCCCGCACAGGTCGAACCGCAGCTCTACGACCGTACGCTGACGGTGAATGGCGTCTCGAAAGCCTATGCCATGACAGGCTGGCGCATCGGCTATGCGGCAGGGCCGGAAGATCTGATCAAGGCGATGCGCAAGGTACAATCGCAATCCACCTCGAATCCCTGCTCCGTCAGCCAATATGCAGCGGTCGAGGCCCTGAACGGCACGCAGGATTTCCTTGCCCCGAATAACACGCTTTTTGAACGCCGCCGCGATCTTGTGGTGGATATGCTGAACAAGGCGCCGGGGATTGTCTGCCCGAAACCCGAAGGGGCATTCTATGTCTATCCGTCCATCGCAGGCTGCATTGGCAAGACCTCGGCGGTGGGCACGGTGATCGACAATGACGAAACATTTGCCACGGCGCTGTTAGAGGAGACAGGTGTCGCGGTCGTCTTTGGCGCGGCCTTTGGCCTGTCCCCCAATTTCCGTGTCAGCTATGCCACGTCTGATGCAGCGCTCAAAGAGGCCTGCCAGCGGATCATCACCTTCTGCGAAGGCCTGACATGACAGACCTGCCCGAACTTTATTTCCGCATCCGCGAGAACGGCGCAGCAGTGTTCCGCATCAACACCGCAAACCGTGAGCGCCGGATCGAGATGGAACAGATCGCCGTGGTGAACACCAACCGTGGTGATTTCAAAGCGCAGGGTGACGCGACGCTGAGTGCGACCGAAGAGCGTGCCATTGGCGATTGGCTGCAAGCACGCCTGAACCTGCTGGCCGCGCGTGATATGGACGATATCCATCGCGCAATCGACCATCTGAACCTGACAGCACACTGGGCGCAGGCCAAAGCGACAGATGCACAGCTTGAGCAGGTCACGGATAGTCTTTTGATGGCCATGCATGATCTGCGCAACGTGCTGGTGCGCAAAAAGGCGGATCGCCTGCAAGGCTAGGGTATGGCGGGCCACCAAAGCGGCCCGCCGCCAGACAATCAGTTGCCCATTTGATGCGCGCTGTGGTCCATGTCACCATGGTTCATCCCACCATGGTCATTCATGCCACGCGCTTCGACAGTGAACACAATGTCGATCCGGCCTGCGTTCTCGAAGACCAGCGTTGCAGGCACCTGCTCGTCCACCTCGAAGGGATCGCCGCCAAGGCCCATGAACATCACATGAAATCCACCCGGCTGCAGCTTCACGGTTTCACCGGCGGGCAGTGTAAGCCCCTCTTCCAGATGGATCATACGCGCCACATCGCCGTCCATTTCAGTGGTGTGAACTTCGACGCGCGGATAATCAGCCTCAACCGCAAGCAGCCTGTCTGCTGTGTCGCCGGTATTCGTGATGGTCATGAACCCGCCCGCCGTTTGCGCGGTTTGCGCGGTTTCAAAGGCCATCGGGTGGTCGATCACAAGATCACCGATCTTGTATTCATGTGCTGTTGCAGTGGACGCAAAAACACAGAGGGCGGCGGTCGCCGCGTAGGACATAAGTTTCATAAGAGGGTCTCCAATGTGCGGTCCCTTCTTGGGCCGCAGGTGTTTGATCGTTTCAGTGAGGGAAAGATCAAACCATTGGCGGCGCGCGCACCGGACACGCGGGATTGGCAGCATGTGCAGACGGCGCCGCTGCGGCGTAGCCCGCGACGTGCAGCAGATGTGCTTCAAGCTCTGAAGGCGCGGCTATCGCAGCTGATGGGACCACAGCCCCATAGACCAAACGGCAAGCATCACAATGGCCACCACCGGCATCCCATTGGCCGGCATCGCTACAGATATCGGCCAGCGCACCACCGGCTGCCACATAGGCAAGCAGGCTGTCATCAATATCCGGTGTCGCAAAGCGATGCGCAAAACCGGCACCCGCCATCGCGACAAGCACCGCGAAAGTCAGAAAAAACCGGCTGAACTGAGAAGCTAGATAACGCATGTTGCGGTCGATATAGTCCCTGCGCGCATGGCAATCCAGACCCGATCTGCGGGCACGCCGTTACACGGCCTGCGGCAGCGGGCGGCCTTCTTCCCATGCGATGATATTGTCCAGCGCCATCTGGCCCATCGCCTCACGCACTTCAAGCGCGGCAGTGCCCAGATGCGGCAGCAGCACAACGTTCTCCAGCGCACGGAACGCATCCGGTACGTGCGGTTCATGCTCAAACACATCAAGGCCCGCGCCAGCAATCTGACCCGCCTGCAACGCCGCGATCAGCGCCGGCTCATCCACAACATCCCCGCGCGCGATATTGACGAAGATCCCCGTTGGCTTCATCGCGGCCAATGCAGCCGCATCAATCATATGCGTGTTCTCGCCGCCCCCGGGGACAGTGGCCACGATAATATCACAGGCCCCCATCAACGCCGTCAGGCTCTCGACCTGTTCGGCAGGGAAATCCACGGTCTTGGGAGAGCGGTTATAGAATTTCACCGGCATCTCGAACCCGTAATGACAGCGCCGCGCCACAGCCTGCCCGATCCGGCCCATGCCGACGATGCCCACTGTCTTGCCCGTCACATGGGTCCCCAGCATCTGTGTCGGGCCCCAGCCTGTCCATTGATCGGCACGCACCAGCCGCTCACCCTCGCCAGACCGGCGACAGGCCGACAAGATCAGGGTCAGACCGATATCGGCGGTGGCATCCGTCACCACATTAGGTGTGTTCGACACCAGCACATCAGCCATGCGCGCCGCCTCGACATCAATGTGGTTATACCCCACCCCAAAATTCGCCAGCACCTTGCACCGCAGATCACCGATAAAGGCCTCGGCCGTAAACTGATCCCCCAAAGTCGGCAAAATCGCATCATACTCCGCCAGGGCCTGGGCCGCCTCAACCATTGTCAGACCCACGGCAGTATCGCGCACAGTCACGTCAAAACGCGCACGGGCGGCAGCCAGATTGGCCTCGGGCAGTTGGCGGGTGATCAGCAGTTTCTTCAATGTAGACGTCCTCCTAGGGGTACAGGGTGATCAGGGCCGATCAATACGATTTCACCATCTGCATCAGGCAGGCCCAGCACAAGAACTTCAGACATGAACTTGCCGATCTGACGGGGCGGAAAATTCACAACAGCCATCACCTGACGGCCAACCAAAGCTTCAGGCGCATAATGCGCTGTGATCTGGGCCGAGGTCTTTTTCTCGCCGATATCCCCGCCGAAATCGATCCAGAGTTTGATCGCAGGTTTACGGGCCTCGGGATAGGGTTCGGCGCGCAGAACGGTGCCGACGCGCACATCGACCTTCAGGAAATCGTCAAAGGTAATCTCACCCATTCGCCAACTCGCGCGACCGGTTCGCCGCCGCCGCTACCGCGCGGCGCAACAGATGTGGGAACCCTGTCTTGGCATCCATCAGAACCTCAAGTGCCGCCTGCGTCGTGCCATTGGGTGAGGTCACGTTGGTGCGCAACTGCGCGGGGTTTTCGTCCGATTGCTCGGCCAGATCACCCGCACCAGCAACAGTGGCCTTGGCAAGCTGCATCGAGAGCTCTGCCGACAGACCCTGCGCCATGCCAGCAGCGGCCAAGGATTCGATCAAGTGGAACACATAGGCCGGACCCGAGCCCGAAATTGCCGTAACCGCATCCATCTGGTCTTCGGCATCCAGCCGGACAACATCGCCCACCGACAGCATAAGCGCCTCGGACAGGTCCAGATGATCATCTTGCACCATTGCATTCCCGATGATCGCGGTGATCCCCCGACCGATAGAGGCGGGCGTGTTGGGCATGGCACGTACGATAGGCGTCTTCGGCCCCAGCACCTCCTCAAAAGTGCTGATCGGGGTGCCCGCAGCAACCGAGATGACCAGTGTCTTGCCATTGCCCAAAGACTTCACGTCAGGCAGCGCATCAGACATCATCTGTGGCTTGACCGCGATGATCACTACGGCTGGATTAGGGGGGGTCTCGCCGCTGATCGCCACGCCCTGTTCTTTCAGCCAATCGGATGGATTGGGGTCAATCACCCAAACGGATGTTGGGGGCAATCCGGTGCGTAACCACCCTTCCAACATAGCCGACCCCATCTTGCCGCAGCCCAACAACACAAGCCCGCGCTTTGCAACATCAGTCATATTCATTGACGCACCTCTTGAATAACTCTCAAGAGGTTAGCCAAGCCGAAGGGCAGTTGGAAGATGCGTTCTGCAAATTAGAGAGATGGCAAAGGCGGCCAGACCCTAACATGGGTAAGCCTATGCTCTGTCTCAGGAGCGAGAACCACTCGCAGCGCTCACGCAAGGCATCACAACGACACCCGATCGGCAGTTCACATAAAAAACCCCGCCGCGCACAGCATATGTCGCTGAGATCACGGCGGGGCTAATGTTTTGTGTAGATGGCCGCTTACATCAGGCTCTGTACGTTGATACCAAATGTGACCGCACCAATCACTTCACCGGTTTCCGGGTCTGTAATCGACATAGAACCCTGCGACTGGTAGAAACCGGTGCTGTCGTCAAACTCGACTTCGCTGATATGCAAAGCATCGGGGCCGACAGTGTAAGTTTCCTGCCATTTCGCTTCGTCGCCCTGCCAGTAGTCAGAGGTTACAACACTTTGTGCCACGTTCAGACCCTTGTTATCCATCACGAAGACTTCTGTGACAAACCCGGCTGTCGCGTCTTGCTGTTCCAGCAACCAAGATGAGACAGGCGATGTCAGCAGTTTATCCACAAGTGGGCCGTTGCCAGCGCTGGCTTCGGCGCGCCATTGCTGGTCAAGTACGAGGATATCATCCTCTGACAAACCGTCATGTTGCGCGTTCTGCGCCTTGATCGCAGCAATCAGGTCCTGATTTGTCAGCCAGTTGCTCAGCTCTTCGCGTGCATAGGCCTCAAGCGGGACGCGGTAGACACCGTCCTGCCCTGGCGTCGCGATCAGGTAGAGCGTGATTGTATTGTTCATCCCAACCGAAAGCCTGTTGGCCAACTCGGCGGCGGCAGCGACATCTTCGGCGGCTGGCGTTTGGCCAGCGAGAGCAGCATCGAAAATACCGCGCTGGTTTTGCCAAATCTCGAAAGTGCTCTCGAGGCTGGCCCGCACCGCGTCATTGGGCGGCGGGTTGATGCCGGCCGCGGGGAAACCGTCACGCAAGGCAATCAGGGTCTGCTGGAACTGATCGACAGATGTTGCCAGTTCCTGCTGCGCATCTGCAGAGGCGGAACCGGTCGCAAGTTCACACATTGCACGGGTCATCCGATAGGCAAGGGCACGCTGTCTGACAGCAAAGTTCAACACGGTGGCATCGCTTTGCAACAGCTGCGTCGGGTCCGTGTATTGTCCCGCCACAACGGCAGCCAACTGCTCGGTCAGCTCAAACAAATCCGCGAAGCCTGCTTTGATCGTTGCGGCATCTTCATCTGTGCCTGCACCCGACGCCAGGTTTTGCGCCGCTGCGTTCAACGGCCCCCAGGACTGTGCAGTCGTGGTCAAAGCGGTCAGCGTGCGCCCGCTTCTTTCTGCACCCGGCATACCAAGAGCAGCGCTCCCGTTGATCAAACCATCAATAATCTTATCAAAGTCGGCGCGCACAGAGGCGAGTTGGGCCTGGGCACTCTCCGCCCCGATCCCAGCGTCTACACGGCAACTGGCCGATGCCATCTCCTCGGTCAGTGACCGCAAGCTAGCAGAGCGATTAACCCGCGCCTTACCACCGTCATAAAGTGACGGGTCAATGCGCTGCGCCTCGGCAGGCTCTGCGCTGATAAAGACCGCGGAAGGGCCGGCCATAACTGCAAACGCGATCAGCGCGATTTTTGAAACGCCGCGCATCTTTAATGCAGAGCTCTTGATTTGGCGGAGGGTTGTTTTGTCTTTGATTTGCATTGCATGGTTCCTAGCTTTTATAATTCACTTATTGATTTAAAATCAACAAGTTAGCGAGCGAATAAATCGCGGCTCGCCGCACAAGATTTGATCTACCACCGTATTGGAGACCCTGGCTTTCAGATGATGGTTGATCGCGTGGTCAGAGCCGGACGTGTTGCGCGCACATGACGCAACTTCGCGACGGTTGACGGGCGACCTTTCGACGTTTTCAAACCAACGAAGCCCTGCAACGCATGACGCATCTGCATGGGACCGGGACGACGCTGGAAAACGACCACAGAAAAATGCGCGCACCGCCGCAGAGACTTCAAGGGCGGTCTTGCGTATGTGTGTCAATACTTCATCTCCCTAGGTTCGGGGCGGCCACCAAGGACCCGATCAAGGTCCGTCCACAGGCAAGCCGCGCATCACTTCCGGTCACTACTCGCTGCTTCTCACTTTGCGATACAAACCAGAGTATTTAGCTATAATTGTGTCCAGTTCGTGGTTGTTTTCGAAACTTTTTGAGGCAGGTCGGACCACCGCGCGACGCGCTCATGCACCTGTGTGCGCTGTCGCTTGCACCTGTTCGACCCGCTCCATTTGATGTGTAAGTCATTGACGTTGCGAGGGTCGCGATTGGTTGCACAGGCTGCGGTGGGCTCTCCGGCACGCGATGCCCAGAATGCGGCAAACGCCACGAAAAAACCTGCCACAAAAAACAAAATGGGCAGGCCAATGCGATGGCCTGCCCAATTATTGTACGAATGTCTTTTGTTTGGTTACGCCCGCCCGTAGGCTCCGCCAATTGCCACCTGCACGGCCTCTTCAGGCGTCCGCTCGGCCCATGTGACCAACTGGATTGCAGGGTAATACTGCTCACAGGCCGCAACGGCCGCCCCGATCATCGTATCAATCTGGTCCGGCCCTGCGACCTGATCACCCGCCAGCATCAGCCCGTAACGGTACACCATCAGGTTTTGCTCTGCCCACCAGGTAAAGGCCCCGGCCCAGCAGCGGTCATTGATCACGTTCAGTGTCTCGTAGAGGGCCGGCATCCGCTCTGCGGGCGGCTCCATATCAAAGGTGCATATCAGGCGGAGCGTTTCGTCATACGCAGACCATGCAAGTGTAATGGAATATGTGCGCCACTGGCCTTCGACGGCCATGGCGATCTGGTCGTCGTGGATGCGGTCGAATTCCCACGCGTGGTGCTCTGCGATGTGCTCCACCAGATCAATGGGATGAAGATCATCAGCCTCAAGGTAATGTTCGGACAATGCCATATGCTCGGCCTCACTGCTTTGGCGCATGGGTCATGGCAGTGCCCAAGCGCTAGGTGCCTGCTCTAGGGGCGGTGTTGTTCACGTTTATCCCCTACTACATATCGTGGCGAACGCAGATGCATGTGTAAAGTCATTTTTTGGGGATAAATGCGCAGTTGCGGAAAATTCGTGTGGATAAAAATAGCGCAATAGTTGTGTGTTGCGCTTTCTGACAATTACCCCCTTCCCATCGCCTTAGATGAAAATGGTCATTTTCCAGAATTGGCTTGGCAATGAAACTGAACGCAATTAACCAAGCAGGGTATCAACAACGAACGATTGGAACGCGCTATGGTATTTAAAGCTATCACAAAAATCTCTGTCATCCTTTTGGGGTTTTCTCTCAGTGCCTGTCTTCCGGCAGAGACAGGACAACAAAACGGTGCATCGGCTGAGATGGCTTCAGGTACACAAGCCGCAACCAGAGCGCGTGCCTCAACAAGCAACCCGGTTGTAACCGCAAGTTTTGCCGGCGCGCGGTCCAGTTGGAATGATGGTAGCACAGTGATCTTTCGATTTACTGCAATCGAACGTGACGAAGAGATTTTTCTTTGTGGCGCCTATACCGGATCCGGATCATCATTTAGTTCCCAAATGAACCGCCAGCTACTGCGCCGATCTGCAGCCACTGTGAATGGTGAAACAGTGATGAGAAACCTTTCCTTTTTCTACGGAGCTTCCGCAGACATGGAGGACTCGCTGCTTGTGGGCAGCGAAACGCGTTGCAAATCAACCGGACTTGCTGCTGGCAGCGTCCCGCTCGAGGCGGTGAAGGTCGAATTGCGCCAAGGGCGAATCGCCATTCGTACGTGAACCGAAACGCCTCAGGACAAGATCGCCCTCGCTGGAAATAGTCTTTGACGCTAACGGTGTCCTAAGACGAAGCTCCGTCAGATCGTGAGGGTGAAGAGCACTAACCTTCGGTAGCTTTTGGACATGCCATAGGCCCTGCGTCAATCTATTGGCGCATGGGTTATGGCAGCGTCTAAAAGCCGGGTACTTTCTTTCGGGGCGCGGTTGTCCACCGTTCAAATGCTCTGATTACTGTAGCCAATCCGGACTTAGCTACAAAGAAATCTCTTGCGGATAATCGCGCAGGTGCAAAAATTTCATGTGGATAATTGCCTTCTGCCCAGCCAGCGCGCAGTTTGGCGTCAAACAAAGGAGCACCCGATGAACACCGACCTTCTCAAACGGCTTTGCGAAATGCCCGGCGTTCCGGGACATGAAGAACGGGTCCGTGACCTGATCACGTCGGAAATCAAAGGTCTTTTCGATCACATCGAAACCGACCCGATGGGTTCGCTTCTGTGTCGCCGCGACGCAAAGAAGAAAGGTGCGTCCAAGATCATGCTGCTCTGCCACATGGACGAGATCGGCTTTCTGGTCAGTCACATCGACAAGAGCGGATTTCTCTATCTCCAGCCTGTTGGCGGCTTTGACCCCCGCAACCTTTTCTCGCGCCGTGTGCTGGTCTGCACCGATCAGGGCGATTTCAAAGGGGTGATGAATCCCGGCGGCAAACCGGTCCATATCTCGGCCCCCGAGGACCGCAAGAAAGTGCCTGAAGTCGGGGAATTCTTTGTCGATCTGGGTATGGGCAAAGCCGCAAAGGATATCGTGAAAATCGGCGACTACGTCGTCATGGATGAACCTTTTCTGGAAATGGGCGATAAATTCGTCTCCAAGGCGCTGGATAACCGTATCGCCTGCTGGCTTGGGATCGAGGCGATCAAGGCTTTGGGCAAAAAAGGGCGCGGTGCCGAGATTCACGTGGCCTTTACCTGTCAGGAAGAGGTCGGATTGCGTGGCGCACGCACCGCCGCCTATGCGATCAAACCCGACATCGGGCTGGGCATCGACGTGACACTGGCCTGCGATACGCCCGGCATTCCCGAAAAGGATGCCACGACGCATCAGGGCAAAGGGTTCGGCCTGCACGTGCGCGACAGCTCGTTCATCGCCGACAAAGCACTGGTCGCCGACATCGAAGCCCTCGCGATCAAGAAAAAGATCCCCTACCAGCGCACCATGCTGGCCGCAGGCGGACAGGATGGCGCAGCCGCCCAACAAGCGGCGGCTGGTGCCCGCGCGGTGGGGATCGTGGTTGGTACACGCTATATCCACACAGTCACCGAGATGGTCGCAAAAGACGATTTGCAGGCCGCGCTGGATATTCTGGTGGCGTATTTGGCCGAGTTTGAAGGGTAGGA
This sequence comes from Yoonia rosea, assembly GCF_900156505.1. Classification (NCBI taxonomy): domain Bacteria; kingdom Pseudomonadati; phylum Pseudomonadota; class Alphaproteobacteria; order Rhodobacterales; family Paracoccaceae; genus Yoonia; species Yoonia rosea. The sequence goes on from NZ_FTPR01000001.1 coordinate 1,566,756, forward strand.
CGGGTCAAACCCGGATATCCCGAAAAGATTACTCTTCCTTCGGTGCTATGCGCAGCGCACCCGGCGCATTTCCCGGAGCATAGATCAAACGGTGGTACTAACTTTAGATAACTGTGCCGCAGCGCACAGATAATACTGCAGCAATCCTCAACCTATACGTGTGCTATCCTGCACAGAAACTAGGAGAGATTTTATGAACGATGTTTTTAGCATGTTCCTGCGCAATCTGTTAAGCGACGATACGCTCTTGCGAAAATTCCTTGCAGACCCCGTGAAGACTGGCGGGAACGCCGGTCTCAGCAAGGCGCAATGGTCGGTTCTGCGCCGTGTCATGGTCGAGGCAAGTACAGCCTCAACAAATGGCTACTCTGTTGTCCGCCCGTTGTCGGGATACCGTCAGGCAGCGAAAATGCTGTATAATGTGATGCGTCAGCAAAGTATCAGCGCGCTTGCATCCCCCGAGGCCTGTGCCGGTACTGTCTCGATTGCCGTAAGCTGGGGCCCCGACCCGGCTAACCCTGGGCAATGCCCTTTCCAGAACATCGCTGTTTGGCAAAGCGCACCCGTGACCGGGCCCGTTCTGATTTCAGACGTTATGGATCAGATTTCCAGCAGCCATCAGCTCAGCGTTTATTCCTCACAAGGGGGTAATTTCGCATTGAGCTTTGCCGATGATCACCAGTTTGACCCCAAGCGGATCATCGGATCCTTCGATATTCATGGAACCACCTACACGGCACCTCCACAGGCGATTTCAACGCATGCACCGTTCTGGTTCTGGTCAATCAACGGCTATCCAAACCCACATGACTCCGGCTCTTTGGCCGAAAGCTATGCCACCAAAAAGGTGAACTCAGGCGATGTCGTCTATTGGGATTGCGTCGCACCCGGCCCCCAATATGGCTTTCCAGCCTGTGCGCCGACGGACGGGATGCATACCCAGAACCTCGCATAGACATTGGGTGTTTGAAAACGATAGCGATGATGTCCTTGGTAGGGCGTCATCGCAATTTTTGTTTCGGGAACCCCCGCTCTCGTGCACTTACGAACCATGCATTACGGCAAGGCAGCAAGAGTTACAGGCGGTGCGCGCTATTCTGATCGCAGCTTTGAAAGCGCTCTCCGGGCTTAACCCGGCGGTTAGGACCCGATTTTGGAAAATCGCGGCGTAAAAGGTTTGGCTTTTTCAAGAACCGCGACGGAATCGTAAATATGCAGTCCGCTTATGTGATTGTAATCCGCACCGGTACCAAATTGCACATCTTCATTGAGATAATTGCGGTGCATCACGTCGGCAATGCGTCGCAGGTAATTAAAGAAGTTGCCGTCTTCGGTCAGACCACCACCAAACTTGGGCCAATATGACGTGTGCAAATCTTCGATCATATAGACCCCGTTCTCCGCAAGACGCGGAAACAAGGTCTCAAGCGTGACCGGAATATGATCCATGTGATGGCTGCCATCATCAAGCACAACATCGATCCCGCCCATTTCATCAACGACCTTGTTGAGAAAATCGGGATCATCCTGTGATCCGATCCGCACCTGCGCTGCCAATCCGTCAAATTTCGCGCAGGCAGGATCAATATCAATTCCAAAAATGACGGCATCGGGCCCCAGATACTTCCGCCATATTTCGAGAGAGCCCCCCTTTGAAACGCCGATTTCAAGAAAGCGCGTCGGCCGGTTCCGAAACTGATCAAAATATCTGGTGTAGATCGGGAAATAGTGATGCCACTTGTTCACGATTGGCCCTTTGTGATCTGCAAACAGCTTTGCAAGATCATCATTTGACGAAGCGTGGGCTGTTATGCTGCCCAAGACGTCGTCACCACGATACCTGAATTCCCGATAGCGTGCCATGCTGCTTACCCCAACTCTACATCCGCGTTTGGCGTAGATGGCTTCGCCAATCGGTTCAACCCTTGTGATCCGTTTTTGCAGCATTTCATGCCAATCACCCGCAAGGTATTCGGTTCAGGAGACCCGAGGCGCAATGGCAGTCATCGGGTGAAATTCAGGACGCACCCCGACCTATTTCTTGCCTTCCAAAGCGGCAATCCGCGCCGCCAGCGCCTCGTTCTCTTCGCGCGCTTTCTGCGCCATTGCGCGCACCGCGTCGAATTCTTCACGGGTCACGAAATCACGGTCCGCAAGCCAGCGGTCGATCATCGACTTCATCGCGGTGTTCGCCTCGTCCTTGGCGCCCTGGGCCACGCCCATGGCATTCGTCATCAACTGGCTGATGTCATCGAGGATTTTGTTGTTGCTCTGCATGGTACGCTCCATCTGCTGCTTGTTCCTTATATGGGCTTTCGCGCGCAGCACCACAACCCAAGGCAAGAGCGGTTGACTTTGCCGCACCGCCAGACAAGGAATAGCGCCATGTTTGCCGCCATTCCCTTCCCCGATATCTCGCCCGAGATTTTCTCGTTCACGCTGTTCGGTGCCACCATCGCGCTGCGCTGGTACGCGATGGCCTATATCGTGGGAATTGCGATTGGTTGGCAGCTGATCAAACTGGCGCTGACACGCCCCGCACTGTGGCGCAATGGTCCACCAATGCAGGTCTCTCAGCTTGAAGACCTGCTAACCTATATTGTTGTCGGTGTGATCGGCGGTGGGCGTCTGGGATATGTGCTGTTCTACAGGCCGGCCGATTTTCTGGCCGCCCCGCTGGACATCATCAAAATATGGGAGGGTGGTTTGTCCTTTCACGGCGGGTTCCTTGGCGTTGTGGTCGCGGTCTTCCTCTTCAGCCGCCGCCACAAGGTGCCGCTCTCCGACCTGGCCGATATCATCGCCGTCGCCGCGACCCCGGCAATCCTGCTGGTACGCATCGCGAATTTCATCAATGCCGAACTCTGGGGCCGCCAGACCGACCTGCCATGGGGTGTGATCTTCCCGGGCCAAGCCGCCCAAGCCTGTGCAACCGCACTGGAGCCTTGCGTGCGCCACCCCTCGCAACTTTATGAAGCAGGCCTAGAAGGGCTGCTGCTGGGCACCATCCTGATCCTGCTCGCTTTCCGCTTTGGCGGGCTGAAGAAACCGTGGCTCTTGTCCGGCATCTTCTTCATGGGCTACGGCATTGCGCGTTTCCTTGTGGAATTCGTGCGCCAGCCGGACGCGCAATTCGTCAGCGTCGGCAATGAACTGGGACTTGCGTTCCACATCGGCGGCTACGGGCTGACCATGGGCCAGACACTGACCCTGCCGATGATCCTCGTCGGCCTCACCGTCGTCATCGCGGCGGCACGCAAATGACCGCCTTGGGTGATCTGCTGATCGCCCGCATAACGCGGACTGGCCCGATGTCACTGGCCGATTACATGGCCGATTGCCTGATGCACCCCCAGCACGGCTATTACGCCACGCGCGATCCATTCGGGTCTGCGGGCGATTTTATCACGGCCCCAGAAATCAGCCAGATGTTCGGCGAGCTGATCGGGCTGGCACTGGCCCAAGCATGGATCGACCAAGGGCAACCAGCACAAATCACGCTGGCCGAACTTGGCCCCGGTCGCGGCACCCTGATGCAGGATGCGCTGCGCGCCACACGCGGCGTGCCGGGATTTCACCAAGCACTCTCGGTTCATCTGGTCGAGACCTCCCCCGTCCTGCGCAAAGCGCAATCCGACCGTCTCCACGACGCGACATGGCACGACAGTATCGCCACCTTGCCAGATGCGCCGCTTTATCTGATCGCGAATGAATTCTTCGACGCCCTGCCGATCCGCCAATTCATGCGCAGCGGCGATGGCTGGCGCGAAAAGATGGTCGGCGTGACGGATGGCGCGCTCACTTTCGGCCTTTCTGCAGCAGCACCCATTGCCACGGTCGAACACCGCCTCACCGACACGACAGAGGGTGATCTGGTCGAGATTTGCCCCTCTCTCCCTGCCATTGCCGAAACGATCGGTGCGCAGATCGAAAAATCCGGCGGTTGCGCGCTCATCGTCGACTACGGCGACTGGGTCTCACAGGGCGACACCTTGCAAGCGCTGCAATCCCAATCCTACAGCGACCCGCTTGCCACCCCTGGCCAAGCAGACCTGACCGCACATGTCGATTTCGCAGCCATCGCCCGACATGCCGCCCCTGCCAAATATACGCGGCTGACCCCGCAAGGTGTGTTCCTTGAACGCCTCGGGATTACCGCGCGCGCGCAGGCACTGGGTGCGAAACTGGCAGGTGAGGCCCGCACGGCCCATATCGCCGCACATCGGCGCTTGACCCACCCTGCCGAAATGGGCGACCTTTTCAAAGTGCTCGGCCTTTATCCGTCAACCGCAACACCACCTCCCGGACTGGAGCCATGACGCTCGACATTATTACCTCGCCGCTTCTGGAAAGTGTCCCGCACGGGTTCTTTACCCGCGCAGGTGGCGCATCCTCGGGCGTGTTTGCGGGGCTGAACTGCGGCTATGGCAGTTCGGACCAGCACGAGATCGTGGCGATCAACCGCGCACGCGTTGCCAAAACGCTAGGCGTCGATGCGGAAAACCTTGTCGGTGTGCATCAGGTCCATTCCGCAGATGTCGTGACGCTGGGCACACCCATGACACCTGCCCCCAAAGCCGACGCGCTGGTCACCGCCACCAAGGGCATAGCGCTGTCCATCCTGACCGCCGATTGCCAGCCTGTGCTGTTTGCAGATACGCAAGCGGGCGTGATCGGGGCGGCGCATGCGGGATGGAAAGGGGCCGTCAACGGCGTGCTTGAGACAACTGTCGCCGCGATGGAAAATCTTGGTGCGACGCGCGCCAATATCGTCGCAGTCATCGGGCCCTGCATCAGTCAGGCCAACTATGAGGTCGGACCAGAGTTCTACGACACATTCGTTTCCGCTGATCCCCAATTCGACCGCTTCTTCCGCCAAGGCAACGGCGACCGGTTCTACTTTGACCTGCCCGCCTTCGGGCTTTTCAAGCTCAAGCAGAGCGGTATCCGGACGGCAGCATGGACACATCATTGCACCTATGCAGACCCTGGCCGATTCTACAGCTACCGGCGCAGTGTCCACGAACGACAGGCCGACTATGGGCGGCTGATTGCGGCAATAAGGCTCTAGCCCCGCGCCGTTTAACGAAATGAGGCAAAATTTGCCTAGGTTTGTTAAACAAGCCCGTCTTCCGCGCTCTTCTGCATTAGATAATTTATAATATTATCAAATACATACGCATTTTTCGCCGAATTCATGCGCGCGACTGAATCTTTTCCCCAGTTGGTCAAAATCTCGCCAGTATGATCCCACATGCTGATCCTCAATCGGCGCTCGCTAAGGGCACCAAAAAGAAAGAGGTATCACCATGAAAAGCCGCTGGCAGAAATCGCTCGAAACTGCAGTCGCCACTTATGACACACCAATGCCTTGGGCACGTGGCAGCCTGCGTGACGCTATGATCGCACGCCGTTCAGAGAATGCAGGCGATACAGCGCAACCTCTCGAACAGATCGCGCAAGGCGCTTAACGCGCTTGCCCTTGCGCCTTTGCTGCAGTGCGCAGCAGGCGGCACCGGGCAAAAAGACAGATGTAGCCATTCAAAGGACGCTGCGCCGTGTGCTGGTGCTTACGTTGGCTGTATCGCATTGCCGGGCAAAGGTGCCCTGCAAGTCTAGGCAACTTAACTATTGCTCGGATGTTGTTGGTGGGACAGCAGATGACGACAGCTCTGAAAAGGCTTTTTTATGGAACCGTCCCCGACCCCAGGCACATCGCAGACTTCCGACATTTTCAGCCCACAGATCAGGCTGACACCTGCCCAGCGGCAACATGCAAGGACGCAAAACAGCGAAGTCGCCCAGCGCAAGTACGAGGTGATGTACCTTGATGCGCAAGGCCGCTTCAATGAATTCAACACCATCGCCCGCGCCCATCCGGCCTTTGAGGAAGCTTTCGCCGTCCTCGGTCACGCCGCAATTGTGCAGACCCAGAACGGGTTTTTATCCGTCGAAGACGTATTGCCGGGCGATCAAGTCCGCCTTGCCGATGGCAGCTATGAAAAGCTCTTGTGGCGCGGCCGGATCACACTTGGTCCCGCAACAAATGCGGCCAATTCAAAACAGCCCATGATGACACGGATCACCGGCGACGCCTTCGGCTATAGCCGTCCGTCACAGGATCTGGTGCTGGGGCCATCGGCCCGTCTGCTGCACCGCGCGAATGGCATCCGCCGCATCGCTGGCAGTGATGCCGCCTTCATCCCCGCCGCTGATTTCGTAGACGGCAACACCGTTCTGAGCCTTGAGCCTGCAACACCCGTCAGCGTCTTCCAGTTCGGATTTGCCGGGCAGCGCTGTGTCGTGGTCAACGGGTTGGAAATCGAAACATTGCATCCCGGTTCCGCCTTCAACCTCGGTCTGCGGGGCGATGCATTGCGCGAATATCTTTCGCTTTTCCCGCACAAAAGCGGGTTTGAGGATTTCGGCCTGATGGAGCACCCGCGCCTGCGGATGCGCGACCTAGAACTACTCGGCTAAAACCTGTGGGGCGATCTTCACTGAGCGCCCCCAGAACCGCCACAAAAGCAGGACAGCGGCAATGGCCAGCCCGATCACAAGACCGAGCCAAAGCCCGACCGCACCAAAGCCCAAGGTAAAGGCCAGCAGATAGCTGACCGGCAATCCGATCACCCAATAGCTGATTGCGGCCATGACCATTGGCACGGTCGTATCCTGCACACCGCGCAGCAGGCCAAGAGCCAGCACTTGCAACCCGTCAACCAGTTGAAACAAGGCCGCGACCATCACGAGGCTGGCGCCGATGCGTAGCAGGTTGGCGCGCTCTGGCTCATTGGGGTCGATAAAGAGCGACACCAAAGCCTCTGGCATCGCAAGAAAGATGAGCGACGTCACAATCGCATAGATCGCTGACATTCCGATGGCTGTCATGCCGCCACGGCGCAAGGATATTTCATCCCGTCGCCCCAGAGCACGGCCCGCCCGCACAGTGGCCGCCTGACTGAAACCAATATGGACCATAAAAGTAAGGCTCGCCAACTGGATCGCGATGCCATGTGCGGCAAGCTCAATCGGCCCGATCCAGCCCACCATGATGGCAGAGGCACTGAACAGCCCACCCTCGGCCAGCGACGTGACACCAATGGGCCAGCCCAGCATAAATACGCGGCGCAGGATCGTGCCGTCACTGCGCCAGAAATTCTTGAACAGTTCAAATTGCGGCAGGACACGCAGGATATAGATCATCAGCACCAGAACCGTGATCAGCGTCACGCTCAATGATGCAATCGCAGCCCCCATGATCCCCAGTTCCGGCATGCCCCAGTTTCCGAAGATCAGCGCATAATTGATAAAGACATTCAGCACCGCCGTCCCGATCGTCGCCCACAGAATAATCGCCGTATGCTCAAGTGCCGCCAGAAAGGACTTGAACGTCATGACGATCAGCGCAGGGATCATCTGCCAGATCACGATCTGCAGATAGATATGGGCCAGCCGCGACACCTCGGAATCCTGGCCGATGGCAATCAGGATTTCTTCGGCCCAGAAGAACGGGATCGTGACAATGAATCCGTAGAAGATTGACAACCACAACCCCATCCGCGTGACGCGTCGTACCTGCACTTCATCACCCTGTTCCGCAGCTGACGCCACCAAAGGCGTGACCGCCTGCGCAAAACCTGCGCCCACGATGAAGATGACAAAGAACAACGTGCCGGCGATGGTCGAGGCGGCAAGTGCAGTGACATCATACCAGCCCAGCATCACCGTATCGGTGATATGGATGGCAAACTGCGCCAGATTGCTCAGGATCAGGGGCATCCCCAGTTTCCAGATCGCACGGCTGTGGTCTTGATATGTTTGTGCGACAGGTTGCATGGCCAAACCCTTAGGCCCGTTCCGCGTGCCGGTAAAGTGCAATCAGATGCTGCGCAGCACCAATTGGCTGGCAAGCAATACGACAATCGCACCTGCCAAAATCTCGGCCCAGGCCAAGGTCCGCGCCACCGCCCCGTGCTGCACCAACTGCAAGGCGCTTTCGCGCAACCCAACAGCGGCGAAGGCCACCATCACGGTAATGCTCGCGGTGCCAAGACCCATGACAAAGGCCCCGATGATTCCCGCCCAGTCGATGCCCAACCGCCACGTCAGGATCAGCAGGAACAGCGCGCCAGTGCAGGGCCGGACCGCAATCGTGCCGATCACCACCATCGCATCCCGCCAGGAGCGCACAGTCTCGGCCTGTTCCATTGTCGGCCCATGGGCATGTCCGCAAGAGGCACAGACGTCACTGTCGCCCGCATGGGCATGGTCATGCTTGGATCGCAAATGGCGCAGGCCCCGCAGCATGAGCCATAGCCCGACTGCGCCGATCAATGCATAACTGAGCGGGGCCAGCACATCATCGGCCACCCCTGTCATCTGTTCGCGCCCCCAGCCGAACACAAAGACGGCCGCGTAAACCAGCAGCACCGCTGTCAGCGCCTGCGCCAGTGAGGCACCCAGCGCCAGCCCTGCCAAGCGCCGCGCAGGGACCCGCGTGCCTGCGCCATAGCCGCCAATCACCAGCTTGCCATGGCCCGGCCCTGCGGCATGGACAAACCCATAGGCGAAACACAGCCCCCAAAGCGTGGCCAATGCCCCCGGCTCACCTGCGCGCAATCCGCGCAGGGCCGCAGCCATGGCGTTTTGCACATCGCGCTGGGCAGCACTGGCATAGCGCGTTACCTGATCCGCCCCGCCAAAGCCCCAAAGCCAAAGCGCCAGCGCCCCGAAGGCGGCAAGGATCAGAGCGGGCCAGCGCATGTCACCACAATCGTGTCCGCAAACGCATCGCCAATGGCTGGGAAGTAGTCGTCGGGGCCAATCTCATCGGCGCTTTGCCCGTCAAGCAGGCTTTCAGCGAGCGCATAGGCGGCATCGATATCGGCGGGAATGACCTCAGCACTGCAATCATCGCGCCCTTCGATCAGCACAGGACGGCGCAAATCATAAGCGGTGTAAAAGCTGGGGTCGTACACCCGTATCTGCAGCGGCGACGTGCGATCGGGAACATCCGGCACAGGCCGCAGGTGTGTCTCCACAAACAATCCCTCAACATAGGTCATGCGATGATCCTGCTTTTCCCCCAAAGCCAGCACCGCATCGGCCTGCGCGACCTCGAGATCACCGGCATATTCGGGGGGCCAGGCCGCAATCTGGCTGTCGAGCAAAGCCTGTTCATCCGCGGTCAGGACCAGATCGCCATCCATGTCGATCCCAAGATCGGTTGTCACCAGAAGCGAAAACAGATCGTCATATTGCCAATCAAGTCTGATCCCCATGTCGCCAGCCTCATCAAAGACGACAGTGACCTGTGCCTGCACAAAAACATGCGGGTGGGCGGCCGCGGTGACGGGCACGGCCAAAGCGGCAAGAAGGGGAAGGACAACACGCATGCAGCCTATGTAGGGGTATCTTGGCGCATCGACAATGCGCTTGCATCCAACGCCCCGCAGCGATCAATTCTTTGCCAAAAATTGATCGGAGAGTCCGAAGATTTTTCGCCGCGCAATCTGTGGTCACGCTGTATGTGCAAGCCACCCGCGATAATGCACCATCGGCGCACCTGTGATGGGGGCCGACAGCGCCACATCAAAATGAAACCGCCCCGCATCTTCATATTCCCGCGCCACACTGACCGGCAAAAGAAAGCGTGGAAAAGGCACAGGCCCCACGCGCCCTGCCTGCACTGGAAAATGCAACTGCCCGTCTGCCACGTGCAGCCCCAGCGTGAAGGTAAAGGGACCGAAACGCTCGGTCATCTGCCCGTCCTGCACCCGCAGGAAAGACCAAAACCGCGCGGCGCCGAACTGGCGCTGCCACAACTCACCGCCCTGTTGCGGGGTCATGGTGACGGTGACAGCAATATCATCTGTCGCAGGCGGAAACCGGAACAGGAAGGCAATCAGCCGCGCCCAACGCGACGCACCCCGCGTGACACTGGCACGCCCTGCCCACTGGCTTGGCGCAGTGACATTGTGCAGGTCACGGACAGCCGGTGGAAGGTCGGCGTAACTTTCCCCCAGATAGCCCGCGAAGAGCGGCGCGTTTGATGTCACCCCAAAACCTCACGCCACGAATGTTTGGGTGCAAAACCCACCATCCGCTTGGCCTTGTCGTTGGCATAGAATGTCTCATCGGGGCGCATGTCGCGCATTACAGGCACCCCTTGATAGAAGCGCTCGATCACCTCGTCTGATGTGATCCCTACCGAGAGATCATCATTGGAGACATTGAAGACCTCATACCCCAGACCATCGGTTTTGAGGCAACAATCCACCATATGCCCCAGATCGCGCGCATCAATATAGGCAAAGATGTTGCGGCGGCGCAGGGCGGGATCATCCATATAGGCGGGGAACTGTTCGGCGTATTCATGCGGCTCGATCACATTGTTGATGCGCAGCGCATAAATATCGCTGCCCGTGCGCGCCTGAAACGACCGCCCCGTCACCTCGTTACACACCTTCGACATCGCATAGCTGTCGTGGGGCACAGTGGGGTGGTCTTCATCAATGGGCACGTATTCAGGTTTCAGTTCGCCATCGGCAAAACAGACAGCATAGGTCGTCTCGGAGCTGGCAAAGATCACCTTGGGGATACCCAGCTTCACTGCCGCCTCGATCACATTATAGGTAGAGAGGGTGTTCTGGCGAAAACACTCGCCATCGGTCCCAATCATCACGCGCGGGACGGCGGCAAAATGCACAACAGCATCATATTTCGGCACACCAGTGCCCGGATCCAGCTCGTGGAAATCCGCATATTGCGACATCGCGCCAATCACCTGGCCACTATCACACAAATCAATCAGCAATTCCGACACATCAAGCCCTGAGGGTACACGGTCCGCATTCACGACCGTATGGCCCTGCGCCTGCAGATAAGTAATCGCATGACGGCCCGCCTTGCCGCTGCCGCCTGTGAAAAATACGCGCATGATGTCCTCCGTTTTGCATGGCAGAGGATAGTCCGACATCCGCCAACTGCAATGTTTGTTCATTGCCGCGATGCGGCAGTCAGCTATGATTGCGTTCTCATTCACAAAAGGGGAGCGTTTCAATGCGCAAAATTTCATCAGCCGTTTGCCTAGTGGCCGCCACCGCAGGCCATGCCGAAAACCGCATTGATATCATCCGCCCTGATGCGCCCGCGCTTGCAGCATATGGTGATTACAAGATCGGGGTAAGAACTGCGACATTCACGAACCCCGACCAGATTGACGTGGCCGCCACCGCCGAAACAGGGACACCGCCGCGATACTCACGCGACATTACCGTCGAAATCTGGTATCCGGCCAGCGCCGACACGACACCCGGCGGCACCTATACCGCCCTGATCCGTGACGGGGTCACCCCGGCCGCGCTAACGGGCCAAGCCGCCCGCGATGCGGCGCCTGATACATCCACAACCTTTCCGCTTGTCATCATCTCGCACGGATACCCCGGCAACCGGTTTCTGATGTCACCACTGGCCGAAAATCTGGCCTCCAAAGGCTATGTCGTGGCCTCTATCGATCATCCGGACAGCACATATGATGATCAGACGGCATTTGGCTCGACGCTGGTGAACAGGCCATGGGACCAACGCTTTGTGATCGACAGTATGACGGGTCTGACAGATGATCTGGGTGGCGTCATTCAGGACGACAGTGTTGCCATCATCGGCTATTCGATGGGGGGCTATGGTGCGCTGATCTATGCAGGCGCAGGCGTGACCGAGGCCAGCACGCAGTATAGCTGGGGTGCACCCCAAGGGCTGCTGGAACGCAACATGATGGGCACTGATAGTCATGCCGCGCTTGCAGACGATCGGGTCAAGGCATTCGTGGCTTTTGGCCCTTGGGGCAACAATACCGGATTCTGGGACGCTGACGGTTGGGCAGGCATCAATAAACCGCTGATGCTGATCGCAGGCAGCGTCGACGATGTTTCACAATATCCCGCGATCAGGGGTATCTTTGACGACACGGTCAACACGACGCGTCACCTGTTGACGTTTGAGAACGCAAACCACAACGCAGGCGCGCCGATGCCCGCACCGTCGGAAAGCTATGCGGTGTCAGAAACGCTCGGATATGCGCCCTTTGACCACTACGCCGATGCGGTTTGGGACAACGTGCGGATGAACAATATTAGCCAGCACTTCATTACAGGCTATCTTGACCTTCACCTCAAGGACATCACCGAGAATACGGCGTATTTTGCCCTGACGCCCGTTGCCGCAGATGGGGTCTGGGCGGTTGATGACAACGGAAACGAAACCGCAGATCACACATATTGGGCGGGGTTCCCCAACCGGACAGCCAGCGGGCTGCGGTTTGAAACGAAAACGGTTGGTGAGTAGGCCAAACAGGGCGAACAGGTAATCGCCCTGGGTCAGATCACCGTCTCGCGTGAAAATGGCGGGGCAATCCACGCAAAGGACGCAGCGCATGCATCCTTTCACGATTGCCCCGCGCACGCCTGCCTGCCATTATGTCCCAAACCAAAGAAATGAGCAGTACCATGGCCAACGACCTCCTCTCCGGGGCCAGCCCCGACGACTACAACGCCGACAGCATCGAAGTGCTTGAAGGGCTCGAACCCGTCCGCAAACGCCCCGGCATGTATATCGGCGGCACGGACGAACGCGCGCTGCACCATCTGGTGGCCGAGGTTCTGGACAACTCCATGGACGAAGCCGTCGCAGGGCATGCCAACCGGATCGAGGTGGAATTGCACGCCGATTATTCGGTGACGATCAAGGACAACGGGCGCGGCATCCCGATTGATCCGCACCCCAAGTTCCCCGACAAATCCGCACTCGAAGTCATCCTCTGCACGCTGCACGCAGGCGGCAAATTTTCGGGCAAAGCGTACCAGACCTCGGGTGGTCTGCACGGTGTGGGCGCGTCGGTGGTCAACGCGCTGTCCGACAGCATGGTCGTGCAGGTCGCGCGCAACAAGGAACTTTACGAACAACGGTTTTCACGTGGCATCCCGCTGGGGCCTGTCCAAAAACTGGGGCCCACGCAAAACCGGCGCGGCACCACGGTAACCTTCCACGCGGATGCGGAAATCTTTGGCAGCCAGCGGTTCAAACCCGCCCGCCTCTTTGCCTCGATCCGCTCCAAGGCCTACCTCTTTTCGGGTGTCGAAATCCGCTGGAAGTCCGAGATCGACGACAAGGAAACCCCGCTTGAGGCGACCTTCCACTTCCCCGGCGGCCTGTCGGACTACCTCAAGGAAACGCTGGGCACCGCATCCACCTACGCCGACAAACCCTTTGCCGGCACCGTGGACTTTAACGAAAAATTCGGTGAACCCGGCAAGGTGGAATGGGCGATCAACTGGACGCCCGTGCGCGACGGTTTCATCCAGTCCTACTGTAACACCGTGCCCACGCCCGAAGGCGGTACGCATGTCAGCGGCTTCTGGGCCGCGATCCTGAAAGGGATCAAAGCCTATGGCGAGCTATCAAACAACAAAAAAGCCGCGCAAATCACCCGCGAGGACCTGACCTCGGGCGGCTGCGCGCTGGTGTCGTGCTTTATCCGCGACCCTGCCTTTGTGGGGCAAACCAAGGACCGCCTGTCCTCGGAAATTGCCGCCAAAATGACCGAAGGGGCGGTGCGCGACCACTTTGACAACTGGCTGGCCAACGACACGAAATCCGCGGGTGCCATCCTTGATTTTCTGGTGTTGCGCGCCGAAGAACGCCTGCGCCGTCGTCAGGAAAAAGAGACCGCACGCAAATCCGCCACCAAGAAACTGCGCCTGCCCGGCAAGCTGACGGATTGCACGTCGAAAGACCGCGCGGGAACCGAATTGTTTATCGTTGAGGGCGACAGCGCGGGCGGATCAGGCAAAGGCGCGCGCAACCGCGTCAATCAAGCGCTCTTGCCGCTCAAGGGGAAAATCCTCAACGTGCTGGGGGCAGCGTCATCGAAACTGACGACCAACGCCGAAATCAACGACCTCTGCGAGGCGCTGGGTGTCGGCATGGGCACGAAATTCAACATTGACGACCTGCGCTACGACAAGATCATTATCATGACCGACGCCGACGTCGACGGCGCACATATCGCGTCGCTCTTGATGACCTTCTTCTTCACGCAGATGCGGCCCCTGATCGACAACGGCCACCTCTATCTGGCCTGCCCGCCGCTCTACCGCCTGACGCAAGGCGCGCGCCGCGTCTATGTGGCCGACGACGCCGAGAAAGAGGCGGTCATGGCCAAAGGCCTTGGCGGCAAAGGCAAAATCGACGTGCAACGCTTCAAGGGCTTGGGCGAAATGGACGCCAAGGACCTTAAAGAAACCACCATGGACCCCGCCACCCGCAAACTGATCCGCGTCACCGTGCATGACGATGTGCCGGGCGACACCGCCGATCTGGTCGAGCGTCTGATGGGAAAAAAGCCGGAGTTGCGGTTCCAGTATATTCAGGAAAACGCACGGTTTGTGGAGGAGTTGGATGTTTGACTTAGAACAAGGAAAACAAAGCGAATAAACCAGCAGGAATTCCGATCATTGCAGAAATAAATGCCACTACCCTCGCCGGTCTGCTTTCCAGTGCCCTGTCCATTCTAACCGGCAAAGACCGCCCTGCCGTTTTGAGCTTGCCCTTAGAAGCACGCTCCAAGACATACCGAAAAAACTCAACCTTCGAAATAGTAGAACTATTCATTCGAATAAATTCTTTCCTACCAAAAGCCGAAGCTTCTTCTTCCCCAGTGAGAAACCGAGGGTCTCTTGTACCGTTTATTTCCATCAGCTTTAGCATTCTAGGATCGGGGGCATAGTCAGGACCATAATTGTACTTCAAAATATCGCTCACGTTTACACGATTATCAAAAGGAATCGTTGGTGGTTCTTTTTTTACAAGTACCCTGAAACGATGCTCCAAATGCTCAAAGCCAAACACCGTATTTCTCATATTCCAATGCAGCCAGCATTTGTCAAAATGGTTCTGGGCGAAGCCAAAGAACCGCTCTAGTAATGCTTTCTCAATCTGGTCGTATTCCTCCTCAACATTCTCCCTTGGAATATCCAGTTCTTCAGCAATGGCATGTAGAGAAAAATTCGTAGTCTGTCTGTTTTCAAAAAACATCACCACGATGGACGTAATCCTTGGTGAATAAGCGTTCTCAACTTCATCAAAAAGTGATTGAGAGGAATAGTGAATGATAAGGTAAGTTGAAGGTTTGCTCCGGAGGAGCTTCAAGGTGTTCTTGATATGATACATGATTTCCTCAAAAAAGAAGCTCTACAGAATTCAATATCTATTCAACTTTGATAAAGTCTCTCGAAAAGTCACGCCAGGCGATATCATTAGTGTGTAGAGAGGCGTCGCAGCCACACCAATTAATGCCAAAGTCCAAACGTATAGCCGTTTAGATTACACCACAAAGGTCGCGTCCAATCTCGACCCCATTTGCTCCCGCACGACGACAAACTATCCCCTCAAACCACGCAACGGTCATGACACCCCCACCGTCGCAAAAGCGCCCTCCGGGGGGAGGTCGGGCGCTGCCCGGCGGTGCCGGGCGGGGTGTTTGGTGAGAGGCATCGCCAAACTGGCAGGGGGGGCCCAACCGTGCCCCTGTGTACATACGCCTTGTGTACAGCTTGTGTACGCAAAACATACGCCCCTTTCCCTTGCGTCACGCCGCCCTATTTCCCCCTTATGCGCTATTTGATTCTTGCCCTTTTCCTCGCCTCTCCATTGGCCGCACAAGAGGTTGAAACAGACCTCGAATTGGTCCTGCTTGCCGATGCCTCCGGCTCAATCGACGCCGACGAGCTGCTGTTCCAGCGCCAATCCTATGCCACAGCGATCACCGATCCGGCGGTTGTTTCGGCCATTCAGAACACGCTCTACGGCTCCATCGCCGTCACGTATGTCGAGTGGGCCGCGACCCAAGCGACCGTCGTCGGATGGACCGTGATCACGGATATGGACAGCGCCACCGCCTTTGCCAACGCCCTCATTGGCCCGCCGCGTCAGGCGCGCGGTGGCAATGCCATCGGATCGGCACTGCTGTACGGGATGGAGCAGATAGAGGGTAATAATATCAGGGGTTTCCGCCGCGTGATCGACTTTTCGGGTGACACGATGGCCAATTCCTATGGCCCTGCCATCACCGACGCGCGCGATCAGGTGGTCGCCAATAATATCACGATCAACGCCCTGCCAATCCTGCGCGGCGGCGATATCATGCGCAATCCGCTCCCGCAGCTTTACGAGGAAAACATTATCGGTGGCCCGAATGCGTTCGTCATGCCTGCGTTTTCGGGGCCCGAATTCACCAACGCCGTGCGCCGCAAGCTGATCCTCGAGATCGCAGGCACCACGCCGCAAACCGCATATGCCTTACTCCTGCTGGAGGGATTGCAGGTAGGCCAATAGGTCGACAATCGGCTGCGACGTCAGAATGGGCTGCCCTGTTTCGGCCTTGGCGGCCACATCTGTACCTTCAAAGAAGTCCCCGTAAACCGGCATCATGCTGCCATGACTGACCAGCGGATCACGCCCGTCAATCCGCATGATCACACGTGCGGTAGGAAACACGCCACCATTCTCGGCGGCAAGCCGTGTCAGGTTGCTGGGCGCCACTACCAAAGACGGGGACATCGGCCCGTTGCCGGTGGCCGCGTTGCCGTGGCAGGTGGCGCAGTAAAAGCCGAAAAGCGCCTCGCCCTGCATCGCATCCTGCGCTGCAACAGGGGATGCAAGGCCCAACGCCAGTATCGCGGGAAAGATACGCATCACGGTCTCCTCTATGCTGCTGGGACCAGCCTAGCAGAGGATGCGCCTTATGCGTTGATGCAAATCAACTAGCGTAGTGTCAGACCACCAATCGCAGCCCGGATCACGCTGTTGGTGTCATCACTGTCACCCGATACGGCCAGCCCGATCAGCGCCCCTTTTTCACCGCCAAAAGCACGGGCATAATCCGCCGCCAGATCAACGCTTTCGTTGAACGATCCGGTCCCGGCCTGCCGCAGCGCAACCGTCACCCCCTGCCCTGCAGGACCGTAAGGCGACGGGATCACCTGCCCGCGCGCATGGTTGCCACCCCAGGCGTATTGGATGATCCGCACATCATCATTGCCCAGCAGGGCGCGGATATTCGCCCCTTCAAGGCTGGGCGCAATGCTTTGCGGCACAAACACGAAGTAGAGCGAGATGTTGCGATCATCCCCGCCTTTCAGGCTCAGATCCGTGGGGGGCACGGATTGTTCGACGCTCCAGTTCCACGTCGCGGCGCGCGTCCCCCAATCTGCTGGCGCCACACGGCTCCAGGCGATTGACACAGCGCCTTCCGATACCAGCCCGAGGTTCTGGCCAAAAACATAGTCATTTGAACTGAACAGCGACAGGCGCTGCTCTTGCCAACCGCTGTCGAAGCGCACTTCGCCTGCCTGCGCACTTGCGGCGAAACCAAGGGCAAAAACTGTCGCAAAAATCCGGTGCATGAAAATATCCTCTGTAAGCTTGAGGATAGAATTAGCCCAGTTACGATACGCAGGCATCCGGCATCTGCCGTTTTCACGCGAACGTTAGCGCAGGTTACTGCTGGATGGATTCCAGATATTCAGACAGCATCAAGAGTTTCATCGGTACCGGCGTGCCCAACCCCTGCTCTTCCACGATCACGGTTTCACCCAGATCACCCGCGCCGAATTCCGGCATCGCAGCGCTGAAATGCGCGCCACGGTCCAGGCCGTCGATGGTGCTCATGACCTGATTGACCGGAAAAACACCGCCATTACGTGCAGCGATCGTGGTCAGATCAGGCGGGGCCACGGCCAGACCGCGCGCTGCCGGACCGTTGCCTTTGCCATCGGCCCCATGGCAGCTGGCGCAGTTTTCCATATAGGCTGTCCGCCCGTCGATAGGTTCTTCGACACAAGCCGTCAGGCCCAGCGCCAGCAAAATAATGACGTACCGCATATCAGCCTCCTGTTTTGTCCAGACTGTAACAAAAGCACAGGGCCTGCCACCATGATTTGTATCAATTCGCAGATTATGGTCATTCAGGCCGTTTCGAGCACGCCACCATTCAAACGTACCTGACGATCCATCCGCGCGGCCAGTTCAAGGTTATGTGTCGCAATCACAGCCGCAAGGCCCGTATCGCGCACGAGGCTCATCAGTGCGGCAAACACCTGATCCGAGGTATCAGGGTCAAGGTTTCCTGTCGGTTCATCCGCCAGCAAAAGCGCAGGTTCATTGGCCAAGGCTCGGCAGAACGCCACCCGCTGTTGTTCGCCCCCCGAAAGCGCCGCAGGACGGTGGCCGGCACGCGCCGCGATCCCGACACGATCCAGCAAGGCCATCGCGTGTTTCTCGGCCGCGTGCTCGGAACGGCCGTTAGCCAGTTGCGGCAGGACGATGTTTTCGAGCGCTGAAAACTCCGGCAGCAGATGGTGGAACTGATAGATAAACCCCACGGTTGACCGGCGCACTGCGGTGCGTTTGCGGTCAGACAGGCGGGTCATATCCGTGCCCTCAATCTGCACGGTGCCGTGATCGGGCGTGTCCAAGAGGCCAGCGATATGCAGCAAGGTGGATTTCCCCGCACCAGACGGGGCGACCAGCGCCACCACTTCACCCGGTTTGACGTTCAATGAAACGCCTTGCAGCACACGCACTTCATTCGGTTTGCCGGCGTTGTAGGTTTTCGTCAGGTCCGCGACCTGTAGTGTGAAATCACTCATAGCGCAGCGCCTCGACAGGGTTCATCCGGGCGGCACGGCGCGCGGGAAAGATCGTGATAATCCACGACAGGCCCAACGACAGCGACACCGCTTTGAGCACATCAACAAGCCGCAATTCTGCGGGGATATTGTAAATCCCCCTGATGGAGGGATCCCAGACACCGCCCCCCGCGACATAGTTCACAAAGCTGAAAATCGTGTCGATGTAGATGGCAAAAAGGCAGCCAAGGATCACGCCCAGCGCAGTCCCGATCGTACCAATTCCCGCGCCGCAGATGAAAAATATCCGCAGGATCGACCCTTCGGTCAGGCCCATAGTGCGCAGGATGCCCACATCGCGCCCCTTGTTTTTCACCAGCATGATCAGCCCGCTGATAATGTTCATCGACGCCACCAGCACGAGGATCGACAAGATGATAAACATCACATTGTCCTCAATCGTCAGCGCGCGCAAAAAACGCCCGACGCGGTCCTGCCAGCTATAGGCCCACATGCCGGGGCCCGCGGCATTTGCGATCTCTTGCTTGAGAACCTCTGACTGGTTCAGATCGTCCAGCCTGATTTCCAACTCATCCGCGACACCGTCACGGTTCATGATCAGCTGTGCGACGTCAAAGGGCAGATAGACACGTACTTCATCAATCTGGAAGCGGCCCGTCGAGAAGATATAAACCACCTCATAGGCATTGCGCCGTGTGGCCTGCCCCATGGGTGTGGACGCGCCCGAGCGCGTGGTCAATTCAATCCGGTCCCCGATATCAAGGCCAAGGTTCGCCGCCAAAGCAGAGCCAATCGCAATCCCGTTCGGCAGGTCGTCGATATTGCCCGAGGTGCGTTCGCTTTGCACAATGGCGTCTGACGCTTTGAGATCCTCAAGCCGGATGCCGTGAATATCCGCCAGCCCGATCCGCCCCGACGGACCCGACGCCATCGCCTGCCCGCGGATCAGCGGCGCGACGGTCCGCACCCCGTCTACCGCGCGGATATTATCAGCCACCTGCTCGAAATCCGTGATCACCCCGCGCGGCATCACCACACTGACATGGGCGTTGGCCCCCGCGATTGTGTCAATAAACTCGGCGCGAAAGCCCGAACGCACCGCCAGCGTTGCAATCAGCGCAAACACCGCGAGTGTGACACCGATCAGGCTGATCCATGTCATCACGCTGACACCGCCCTCGGCACGTTTGGCGCGGATATAGCGCCACGCGATCATCCATTCGAATTTTGCAAAGGGACGTGTTGTCCTGACCTCGGCCATAAATGCTCCTGCTTGGGTTTGCCGCAAGGTGGTGCGCGGAGGCGCAATGGTCAAGCGGGTGCGCGCTTATCTTTGTACGCCCGCAAGTCGTGGCCTGTTGGGCGGCGTTTCCGCCACAAGCGTCGGACGCGTCACAGGCGGGTCGGCCTTGATCACTGGCGCGCGGCGCTTCTTGGTCGCGGGCACGGGCTTTGCGCGGCGGAACGGCATGGAAATGAACGCCGCCAATATCGCGAAACCGGCCCAGCCGCCCAAGAAACCTGTTCCGGCAGAGGCGGCCCCCGCCACGCTCAGCGGCACAGCCGGTGTGAAATCATCCCAGACCGCAGCAAGCGTCGCAGGATCAGCCATGCGGTGCGGCAATGTCAGTCGCTCCAACGGGGTCGCCGCGCGCAAGACCATCAGGTTCTCGCTCAGCCGCGCATGACGGGCAAAGGTCCGGCGCCAAAGCGCCTCTTGCGAGGCCACGAGCGGGGTGTCTGCCATCGCCTGCAGCATTTCTTCGCGCCCCATGCCATCGGCAAGGGCGGTTTCGTCGAAGTCCACAACCTGCCGCGTGAGCTCATCCACCTGACCGGCCAGCCGTTGCAGGTATTGCTGCGAAAATTCAGGGTATTGCGACAGGCCAGCGGCACCACTCAGCCCACCGATCAAACAGAGGACCCTGATCATGCCAGCACCCAATTGCGGGAAATCATTGTCATCTGCTGCCTCAACGCATTTTGTTTTGGGGCAAATTAGCAAATTTCGGCAGCGCTGTTAATGCGCAATCCGCGCTATGCGCGTTCTTCCGCGTGTGTCCGCAGCCAATCAATCACATTCGCCGCATCCTGATCGGGTGGGAACACCGGATAGAATACTTTGGCAATGACCCCGTCACGCGCAATCATCGTCAGGCGCTTGTGCAGATACTTGCCGTCCGCTTCCATGCCCGGCAGATCAAGCGCCTTGCCGAATGCCAGATCGGCATCAGACAAAAGCGCGAACGGCAGGTGCAGGCGTTCGGCCGCCTCGGTCTGATAGCCAGTGTCCTGCGTGGAAAGCCCAAAGAGGTTATCCACGCCATAGGCCTGCAATTCGGCGAAGTGATCGCGGAAGGCACAGGACTGTGGCGTACACCCCCGCGCACCGGGGATGTCGTTCCAGCCTTCGGGCAGGTCACGGTCAGGGCGGCCCGTCATCGGATAGACATAGATTACGGTCACACCGCGCAAGTCGCCGAGCGTGATTGCCGGGCCGTCGGTGGCTTTCAGGGTCACATCCGGCAGCGACTGACCTTCAAGATGCGCCGCCTTGCCATCATCAGCAGGTGCGGGGATCAATGTCCAGTCGACGTCGGACAAGCTCACGCAATTCCCTCGTAAATCTTGGCGATTTTCGCCACGGCCTCTGCGGGGGGCAGTTCTTCGCTCTCGCCTGTCCGGCGGCTGGTCAGCTCAACCACACCGTTCTTCAGGCCGCGTGGCCCTACGGTGATGCGCCAAGGCAGGCCGATCATGTCCATGGTGCCAAACTTGGCCCCTGCCCGCTCGTCACGGTCATCATAAAGCGGTTCAAGGCCCAGCGCTGACAGCGACGCGTAAAGCGACTCGCAAGCGGCATCCGCCTCGGCATCACCGGTTTTCAGGTTCACGATCCCGCAATGGAACGGCGTCACACCCTCAGGCCAGATGATGCCCTTGTCGTCATGGCTTGCCTCGATGATCGCACCCAGCAGGCGCGACACGCCGATGCCGTGGCTGCCCATATGAACCGGTACCTTGCCGCCCTTGCCATCATCGACCAAAGCGCCCATTGCCTCGGAATATTTGGTGCCAAAGTAGAAGATCTGCCCCACTTCGATCCCGCGCGCCGTGCGCTTGCGCTCCTCCGGGATCGCATCGAAAAGCGCCTGATCGTGGGTTTCATCGGTGCGGGCATAGCGCGAGGTGAATTCCTCAAGCACTGCCTGACAAGCGGCGTGATCATCATAATCAATCTCGCGGTCGCCGAACTTCAGTTCAGTGATCTCGCTGTCATAGAAGACCTCTGACTCGCCCGTATCGGCCAACACAAGGAATTCATGCGTATCATCGCCACCGATTGGGCCACTATCGGCGCGCATCGGGATCGCTTGCAGGCCCATGCGTTCATAGGTACGCAGATAGCTGACAAGATGGCGATTGTAGGCGTGCAGCGCGTCTTCTTTGGTCAGATCAAAGTTGTAGCCGTCTTTCATATAGAATTCACGGCCCCGCATGACGCCAAAGCGCGGGCGAACCTCATCGCGGAATTTCCACTGGATCTGATACAGCGTCAGTGGCAGGTCTTTATAGCTGGTCACATGGGCGCGGAAGATATCCGTCACCAGTTCCTCAGCCGTCGGTGTGAACAGCATCTCACGCCCGCCACGGTCCTTGATCCGCAACATTTCTTCGCCGTAGGCATCATAGCGACCACTTTCGCGCCACAGGTCTGCCGACTGGATCGTGGGCATCTGGATTGCGATGTGCCCCGCACGCGCCTGTTCTTCGTGCACGATATTCTCGATCTTGCGGAGCACCTTAAAGCCGAGCGGTAACCATGAATAGATGCCCGCGCTGGCCTGTTTGATCATGCCGGCCTGCAACATGTAGCGGTGGCTGACGATCTGCGCCTCGCGGGGCGTTTCTTTGAGAACGGGCAGGAAATAGCGGCTCATGCGCATGGGTTTGACCTTTTCGGAGACAAGTGTTGGGTGAGGGTTTAATCCGCTGCGGTGCCCCTCGCAAGCAGTGTGATGATTTCGGGGCAGATCAGTTTCTGATGGCCGGGTCTTGCGTCACGGCGCGACACATCGCATCTATGGATCAAGCAATTACGGATGATCCATGGCACTTCCTGTCGGACAACAAGCGAAATACTGGGGCATCGCGACAGCGGTGTTTCTGGTCTCTTTGTGGTTTCTGGGCGATGTGATCCTCCCCTTCGTGCTGGGCGGGGCAATTGCCTATTGCCTTGATCCCATCGCGGACCGGCTTGAGCGCCTGGGATGTAGCCGCATTGCTGCTGTCGCTATTATCACGCTGGTCGCACTCTTCGTCTTTATCTTGCTGATCCTGCTGGTCATCCCGACACTGGTGCAACAAACCGCATCGCTGATTGAAACGGCCCCCGCGCTGTTTGACCGCCTGCGCACGGGGCTGACCGAGCGCTTCCCGCAGCTGATGGACAACCAAAGCGTGGCCTATCAGCAGCTTTTGACAATTGGCGAGGCGATCCAGTCGCGCGGCGGTGAGCTGATCAACGGGCTGCTCTCGTCCGCTCTCGGGCTCATCAACATCATCGTTTTGCTGGTCATCGTGCCGGTTGTGGCGGTCTATATGCTGCTCGATTGGGACAATATGACCGCCAAGATCGACAGCATGTTGCCGCGCGACCACGTTGATACCATCCGCCAACTGGCCCGCGATATCGACGCGACGCTGGCCTCGTTCATTCGCGGACAAGGCACCGTCTGTCTGGTGCTGGGCACCTACTATGCCGTGGCGCTGATGCTGGCGGGGCTGAACTTTGGCCTGATCGTGGGTTTCATCGCCGGTCTGATCACCTTCATTCCTTACGTCGGCGCCTTGGTCGGCGGCACTCTGGCCGTCGGGTTGGCGCTGTTCCAGTTCTGGGGCAGTGTCGAGGTGCCGGATGGCGACACGATAGCCTATGGCACCAACTGGCTACGCATCGGAATTGTGGCAGGCATCTTCGGGTTGGGCCAGTTTCTTGAGGGCAATATCCTAACGCCGAAACTTGTCGGCGGGTCCGTCGGCCTCCACCCCGTGTGGCTGCTCTTTGCGCTTTCCGTGTTCGGAACACTTTTTGGGTTCGTCGGCATGCTGGTGGCCGTACCCATTGCCGCAATGATCGGTGTTGTCGCGCGCTGGGGTCTGGCCCAATACAAAGACAGCCTCCTTTATCGCGGCAAATCCGAGGACGACTGAATGTCAGACCAGCTCGCTTTCGACTGGCCAACGGGTGTTGCGCTGGGGCCTGATGATTTCTTTGTCTCCGAGGCGAACGCGCAGGCCTATGCCATGCTAGACACGCCCGAGACATGGCCAGAGCGTAAACTGGCCCTGATCGGCCCGACAGGCAGTGGCAAAAGCCATTTGGCGCGCGTGTTCCAAAGCCAGAATGACGCGGTCTTGGTTGAGGCCGCAACGATTGGCGCTGATTTCCGGACCGACGCGAAAACGGTTATCATCGAAGATATCGAGGGGCTGCCGACCCTGGCCGAGGAAGCGGTGTTCCACCTTCACAACAATCTGCGCAATGCGCGCGGTACTTTGCTGCTCACGTCGCATGTGCCGCCAAGCCGCTGGTCTATCGCCCTGCCTGATCTGGCCAGCCGGATGCAGGCGACCACCGTTGTGCAAATCACCAACCCCGACGATGCGCTGCTATCGGCGCTGATCATGAAGCTCTTTTCTGACCGGCAGATCAACCCGCAGCCCCATCTGGTCCAGTATCTGACCACCCGTATCGAACGGTCCTATGCGGCCGCCGCCGAGATCGTCGCCCGTCTGGATACGGCCGCCTTGGCGCAGGGTCGCAAGATCAACAAGGCACTCGCCGCCGAGCTGCTGGACAAAATGTAACGAAGCCCGCAATACTTGTCATATTGCCGCAATAAATGCGGAACAAAAGGCCTTCATGATCGACGCAAATTTCTTAGAAGGGGCATACCCCGCCCCCACGACACTCGATATTGACCCAGAAAGCCCCGCGCGTTTCGTGAACCGCGAGCTGAGCTGGATCGGCTTTAACTGGCGCGTGCTGGAAGAGGCGGAAAACCCGCGCGTGCCTTTGCTGGAGCGGCTGCGGTTTCTGTCGATTTCAGCCACCAACCTTGATGAATTCTATACCGTGCGCGTCGCCGGCCTGCGCGAATTGGCAAATGAGGGGAATGTGACCCCTGGCCTTGACGGCCTGACACCGGCCGAGCAGCTCGTGGACATCGATATTTCCGCGCGCGCGCTGATGACGCGCCAGCAAACGGTCTTTACCGAATTGCAAACGCTGATGGCCGAACAGGATATCCATATTCTGGACCGCGCAGCCCTCAGCGACGATGACATCAACTATCTTGAAGACGTGTTTCTGGAACAGGTGTTTCCGGTTCTTTCGCCCCTCGCGATTGACCCCGCACACCCGTTCCCGTTTCTGCCCAACGAGGGTTTCGCACTGGCACTCCAGCTTGAGCGGCCCAGCGACAAACGCCAGTTGCGGTCACTTCTGCCAGTGCCCGCGCAAATCGCCCGCTTTGTGGCACTGCCCGCCGAAACAGGGCACCGCTTTCTGCCGCTAGAAGAGCTTCTGGTGCTGCATATCGGGCGGCTTTTCCCCGGCTACAAGATGAAGGGCAGTTGCGCTTTCAAGGTCCTGCGCGACAGCGATCTGGAACTGGAAGACGAAGCCGAAGACCTTGTGCGCGAGTTTGAAACCGCCCTGAAACGGCGCCGGCGTGGCGAGGTTGTGCGCCTGAAACTCTCGGCTGGCGCACCTTCAGCGCTCAAAACACTGATCATGTCGGAACTGCATGTGACCGAAGATACCGTGGTCGAGGTCGACGGCCTGATCGGGATCGCCGATCTGGGCGAACTGGTTCTGGACAGCCGTCCTGATCTATTGTGGCCAACCTTTTCACCACGTGTGCCGGAACGTGTGCAGGATCATGACGGCGATATGTTCGCCGCAATCCGGCAAAAGGACATGCTGCTGCATCACCCCTATGAAACCTTTGACATGGTGGTGCGCTTTCTGACACAGGCCGCGCGCGATCCAAATGTCGTGGCGATCAAACAAACGCTCTATCGCACCTCCAAACGCTCGCCCATCGTCGAGGCGCTTTGTGAGGCCGCCGAAGACGGCAAATCGGTTACCGCGCTGGTCGAGCTGAAAGCCCGTTTCGACGAGGCCGCAAACATCCGCCAGTCGCGGCGACTGGAACGCGCGGGCGCGCATGTTGTCTACGGGTTTCTGAAGTTCAAAACCCACGCCAAGATCTCCACAGTGGTCCGGCGCGAAGGTGACAAACTGGTGACCTATACCCACTTTGGCACCGGAAACTACCACCCCATTACCGCGCGCATCTACACCGACCTGAGCCTGTTCACCTGCGATGCCGATCTGGGCCGAGATGCCACCAAGGTATTCAATTATCTTTCGGGTTACGCCCAGCCGGAGGGGTTACAGAACCTGTCGATCTCACCGCTCACGCTCAAGCAGAGCTTGTTAGACAGTATCGCGAAAGAGGCCGAGAACGCGCAGGCAGGCAAGCCCGCAGTGATCTGGGCCAAAATGAACTCATTGATCGAAACCGACGTGATCGACGCGTTATATGCGGCAAGTCAGGCCGGCGTGAAAATCAGCCTTGTCGTGCGCGGCATTTGCGGGCTGCGGCCCGGTGTCAAAGGCCTGTCGGAAAATATCCGCGTGAAATCCATTGTCGGCCGGTTTCTGGAACATTCGCGCATTGTCTGCTTTGGCAACGGCAATACGCTGCCGTCCAAAAAGGCGAAGGTCTATATCAGTTCCGCCGACTGGATGGGGCGCAACCTCAACCGGCGGGTCGAGACACTGGTCGAAATCAAGAACCCCACGGTCAAGGCCCAGATCGTCAGCCAGATCATGGCCGCGAATATGGCCGATATCGCACAAAGCTGGGTGATGGCGGCAGACGGCAGCTTTACCCGCGCACCGGTCGAGGAAGGGGTTTTCGCCTTCAACTGCCACCGCTTCTTCATGGAGAACCCGTCACTCTCGGGTCGTGGTTCGGCAGGCGCATCCGACGTTCCGCAGTTGACGCATACGGATGATTGATTGATACCGTTCCCCTGGGGATGAAGACCGAGGGTTCCGATGACACAAGCGCCTGCCGAGGAAACAATCGACTGGGGGCCGTTCGGGCGTCCTCTGTTTGAGGATGCTGCCGCCAAACGCCTTAGCCGCGTGGGTGTGATTGACGTGGGCTCGAACTCGGTTCGTCTTGTCGTGTTTGATGGTGCGGCTCGCTCGCCCGCTTATTTCTACAACGAAAAAATCATGTGCGCGCTGGGTGCGGGCCTGTCCCAGACAGGGCACCTGAACCCCGAAGGCCGCGTGCGGGCGCTGTCGGCGATCCGCCGTTTTGCAGCACTGGCCGAAGGGATGGGTATCCCCCCTCTGACAGCCGTGGCCACGGCAGCAGTCCGCGAAGCCAGCGACGGCAAGGAATTCCAGGAAGATGTCCTGCGCGAAACGGGCATCAAGCTCTGGATCATCGACGGACAGGAAGAGGCGCGCCTGTCGGCGCAAGGCGTATTGCTGGGCTGGCCCGGCAGCTATGGTCTTGTTTGCGATATCGGCGGGTCTTCGATGGAGCTTGCTGATCTGGCGGATGGCCGCGTGGGCAATCGCCTGACCTCGGCACTGGGGCCGCTGAAGCTGCGCGAAATCAAAGGCGGGCGTAAAGCGGTCAAAGCATACGTACGCGAAACCATGGCGCAGTTGCATGACCAGATGGGCAACGCCACGGGGATGCGCCTGTTTCTGGTTGGCGGGTCCTGGCGGGCCATTGCACGGGTCGATATGGAACGGCGGGGCTATCCGCTGACGGTACTGCACGAATACCGCATGAGCGCGCGGCAGATCAGCAAGACTGCCGAATATATCCGTGGGTCCGACCTGAACGAGCTGCGGGGACGTTGCAATATCTCGGACAGCCGCATGACACTGGTCCCTCTGGCGACAATTGTCCTCAAAGAACTGATGCGCACCTTTAAGCCCAAGGATGTGGCGATCTCATCGTACGGGATCCGCGAAGGGATGCTTTATGAGCAGATGCCCCGTGCGTTGCGCGAACGCGACCCGCTGATCGAGGCCTGCCGCTTTGTCGAAGCAAAAGACGCCCGCCTGCCAGGGTTCGGGCGGGTCCTGTACGAATTCATCAAACCTTTGTTTCCACGCGCGAACTGGCAGCGCAAACGGATTATCAAAGCGGCCTGCCTGCTGCATGATGTCAGCTGGCGCGCGCACCCCGACTACCGTGCCGAAGTCACATTCGACAACGCCACACGCGCCAATCTGGGCGGGTTGAAGCATTATGAGCGCGTGTTCCTCGGGCTTGCGCTGATGAACCGCTACACCAGCAAGACGGCGAATTCGCGGTTCACGCCGCTTTTCGCGATGCTTGATGAGAGCCAGATCAAAGAAGCCGAAATACTGGGCAAAGCAATGCGCCTTGGCGCCATGCTCTGGCTGACCGCCGATGAAAAGCCCGGCACTTTGAAGTGGAAGCCGCAGAAACGCGAACTGAAATTGAGCCTGACCGAGCACGCCCGACCACTCTTTGGCGAAGTTGCACAAGTCCGGTTTGCGGCATTGGCTACTGCGATGGATGCGACCAGTACCGTAGAATTCACCAAGTGACCGGAGCGGGATGCGTAAAGCACCGCTATGATTCCACCATCAAGCTGACCCAAGGGCACATAGCAGTCGCAATCACCATACTTGATATGAACAGTAACTAAATAAAATAAGGACTGTTTCCAGAAAATGCAGTTTTTTTGGCACATAAGTTAACTGGAAATTAATAATTCCCATTTAGACACTCAAAAGACGGATTTTTGCCGCATTTCATTCACTTTTGTGGCATGATTGATAAAGGCGAGGGTCACAGATGGCTCTAACCTGTGTTTGTAAAATTCTGCCGTGTTGGCAGATATGTGATTTTGGATGGTAAACGTGGTAGACGAAGCAATCAGATTTGATGTTGCAACGGCAGCAACAAAAGGCGAACGGGACTATCAAGAAGACAGTCTGATCGCCAGTTTTCCCCAAGGGCAAGAAACCGGTTTTGCAGTACTCGCCGATGGCATGGGCGGGCATATGTGCGGTGATGTGGCCAGTGCGCTGGTGATGTCCGAGGTGTTTAGCCAGATCAAGATGAACGAAATGCTGCTGAGCAAACGCATCACCGATATTTCCAGCATTCTTCACATGACAGCGACCGCTGCCAACGACCGCATCAGCCAGTATGTCGATGAGCGCCCTGACTCATACGGCATGGGCGCCACGCTCTTGGCGACCGTTATTCGCGGGAATGAGCTTTACTGGGTATCGGTCGGCGACTCCCCGCTTTATCTGTTCCGTGATGGTGTCTTGACCCAATTGAACCAGGATCACTCGATGGCACCGCAAATTGACATGATGGTCAAGGTCGGCGCGATGTCGGAAGAAATGGGCCGCGACCACCCCGACCGCAATACGCTGACCTCCGCGATTGCCGGTCACGCTATCGCCAAGATTGACTGTCCGGACGCGCCCAAAACAGTGCGGACGGGCGATATCATCATTGCTGCAACGGACGGGCTCCAGTTTTTGTCGAACGACGCGATTGCCGCGATCCTGCAAGAAACACACACAAAGCCAAGCATGAATATTTCACACGCTTTGATGGCCGCATTGGACGACCTTGCAGACCCTGATCAGGACAATACCGCATTCACTGTGATCAAGCTTGGCGCAAGCCAGCAGGTTGACCAGTCCGAAACGGACGACTTGGAAAGTGCGGCGTTTTACCGGCGTCCCGACCTAGCCATGACGAAAACCCCGATCTTAGAGACTGTTGCCACCAATCTCGCGCCAAGGACGCACGCAGAGATAGACCCGATCGACATTCCCCAAAAGCGCGTAATCCGTCTGGTTACATCGCAAACGCTGGATTTCAAACAGACAGCGGCGTCATCGGAAACCGGCGCAGCGGTCGCACCGAGCAAATCGCACGGCAACACAAGCTGGTATCGCCGCCGTACCTCAAACGACTAGGCGCCCACTAAAGCTCTATTTCAGTTGTGTCCGGCTCGGGCTCCCATGCAGGGGCGTCCGGGCTGCGGCGCATGATGATATCGCCATTAGGCAAGATTTCGGGCGCTTCATAATAACGAAGATCGTCAATCCGTTCGAGCAGTGCGCCGAACGCCGGACCGACCGATTGGACAAATTCACCCAAGGCGGGCCCCATTTGTTCAACGTTATCCCGAAGCGCATCCAGCGCAGGCTCCATCTCTGACATCAAGCCGCGCATCAGCATCCGTGCGCCCTCTTCTATGAGGTCGAGACCTTCGCCCATGTCGCTTTCGGGTGCATCCTCTGCCATGGCAGGCGCGCACAAAAGCGCCGCGGCGACCGTGAGTGCGAGAATCTGTTTCATACCGCGAAAATAGGAATGCCGGGGTACGATTACAAATCACAAATCAATATCAAGCACGACCGGGAAGTGATCTGACGCCATCAGGAGCGCTTCGCGAACTGCGTCATCCGCATAGCAATCGGGATGATCGAAAGGGTGCCAGATCTGCCAACTTGGCGATTTCGCAGTCAAACTTGGTGACACCATGATGTAATCAAGCAGGGCCTGCAGATACGGCTGCCCTTTGCGTTTGAACCGTGCCGTGACCGGCGCCGCCCCGATCCTGCGGCCCAACACGATCTGCGCGTGCGGATCGAAAAGCCGCGTTTCGCCATTCTCGCCCAAGACAATCTCGACCCCTGAACGGCCGAAGAGTTTTTCATACTCGTCAAGCCCCGGACCGTCATTGAAATCCCCCAGCACGATCAGGTCGTCACCAGCCGCCAGATGCTGTTCCACGCGTTTGCGCAGCCAGACACATTGCGCCAGTTGTTTGCGGCGGTTCTGGATCGAAATACGCGTGGCCTCTGCCGCATTCCGCGCACCATGCGGGGCTTTTGACTTCGCGTGCACCCCGATCAGGCGCAGCGGCCCGTTTGCAGTTGTCATTGCGATTTCAAGCGGCGGTTTGGACCAGACAATCGGGTCAGGATGGGCGTCCACATCGACATCCATCCGGAATTCCCCGTCAAACCGCGGCACGGATGCATCGCTTTGCGGGTCATGGCGTGCAGAGACAACATCAGGGTCAAAAAGCAGTGCGATTTCCTGCTGCGTGTCGTTGGTAAACCCCGTCACCGCCTCACGCGCGCGCAGACCGAAACGTGCGGCGAAATTCTCCAGCGCCACCCGCGCATCGCGACGGTTGCTTGAATCAGGGGCCTCAATGATCATGACCGCATCCGCGTCCATCGCGGCAAAGACGACGCCCAATCCGGCGGTCTGTTCGGCCTTGGTGACATCCCAGCGTGCCGACCATGTGCCGTCGTCAATCAGCCTGTCATGGCGGTCAAAAAGGCTGTTGAACCATTCCACATTGTAGGTCGCGATCCTCACGCGTGGTTCCCCTGGATCTCTTCCCAGGCGCGGTTGATTGCCACCATCCGCCGTTCCGCAAGCTTCACCGCCTCTTCGGGCACGCCGCGCGCCATCATCTGGTCCGGATGGGTGTCGCGCACCAGTTTGCGCCACGCCGCGCGGATCTCGTGCTTTGACGCCGTGGGGTCCACCCCCAGCACATCGTAGGGATCGCGCTCGGCTTCATCCACAAACTGGGCGCGGATGCTGCGGAAGCGGCGCTCGTCAAATCCGAAAATCGTAGCGACATTTTGCAGGAAATCGTCTTCTTTGGGGTGATACAGACCGTCGGCCAAGGCGATGTGAAACAGCCCCTCCAGCAGGTCGCGCAGCGGGCGCACATCATCGCCATACATGGCCTTGATGCGGCGCGCATAGATATCGTAGCCCGCTACGTCCTGACGTGCGAGGTTGAAGACACGCGCCGCGTTCGCCTCTTCCGCAGCCGGGATCACGAAAACCTCGCGGAAGGCCACGACCTCATCCTTGGTCACCTGCCCGTCAGCCTTGGCCATCTTTGCGCCCAGCGCAATCACGGCGATCGCAAAGGCCACGGTCCGATCCGGTGACGCACGCAGTTTCTCGAAGACAGCCGACAGCCCCTCACCTTTGGCGAGTGCAGCGATTGCTTCGGCCATGCGGGACCAAATCGACATAAAGTACGGTCCTTTTTACAGGCGTTTTTGCATCAGGACTAAATCAATCCAACGCCCGAACTTGAACCCCACTTCGGGCAATCTTGCAACCTCTGCGAACCCCATACGGGCATGAAAGGCGACTGCACCAGCGTTTTCGGCGCTGCATCCGGCGAACATGCTGTGCTTGCCTGCCGCCGCGGCTTGGGCGCAAAGTGCCGCCATCAACTGCCGTCCACCGCCCTGTCCGTGCGCGTCCTGATGCAGCATAATCGTGTGCTCGACCGTGAAACGATAGCCTTCGCCACCCCGAAACGGAAAATACCGCGCAAAGCCCAGAACGCGGCCATCCACCTCCCAGACCAGACAATCCTGCGCCGTCAGATCCGCCACTTCCCCATCAGATTTTTCGACCGGATTGAACGTAATGGTCGTTTCGCGGATCGCATGGTTCCAGATTACCGCGATCTGTGGTGCATCCGCCCGGGTCGCGGCGCGGATCATGCCAGCGTCCTGACCCCGCTGGGGGTGTCAAAGGTCGCCCGCAACCCGAACGGCCCCGTGACCATTTCGACGCGGCTGTCGGCAAGATCCATCATTTGCATCAGGTCGGACGCATCAGGGTGGCTGACCTCCAATTTGCGCAACCGCACACCGCTTGGCGTCAGCCGTGCGCTGGGATGCTGCATGCCGGCGCCCCATTCAATCAACGTCGGAAAGGCCCCCTGATACGGCAGGCTGCCATCGTCGGGCACAGTGATTTGCCACTGCAAATCGCCCCGCGTCAACGCGCGCGCGCTGCCCGCCGCTGCAGGTGCTTTGGCCAAGGCCCCCGCAAGATCATCGGTCTGGCAAATCCAGTTTGCAAGGCGCGGCGGGCCGGTAAATTCATCCAGCCCGAACCACGCATGGCCCGCCTCGGGCACGGCGCCGGGTTCTTTCGCAATCACCTCGAAATAGAGCCCATCGGCCAAACCAAGCAACGTATTGTAAGTGCCGTAACGGGGATGTTGCCCGCCGGGTTGCAGGGTCACGCCCAATTGTTCTTCGACCCACGCCGTGCCTTCGGCAAGGTCGGTACAGGCGACGGCAAGATGGTCCAGTTTGATCATCATCCGCTCCTATGTGCGCGCACTGCGGATCAGGTCCAGAATATCCGCAGCCGCCTTGGGAATATTTGTGCCTGGTCCAAAGATCGCCTTCACGCCGCTATCATAAAGGAACTGATAGTCCTGCTGCGGGATCACGCCGCCGCAGATGACAATAATATCATCCGCACCCGCATCTTTCAGCGCCTGCACCAGTTTGGGTGCGAGAGTCTTGTGGCCCGCCGCCTGTGACGAAATCCCGATCACATGCACATCGTTGTCGATGGCATCCTGTGCAGCCTCGGCAGGGGTCTGGAACAGCGGGCCCACGTCCACGTCAAAGCCGATATCGGCAAAGGCCGTGGCGATCACCTTGGCCCCGCGGTCATGCCCGTCCTGCCCCATCTTGACGACCAGCATACGCGGGCGGCGTCCCTCTTCTTCGGCGAATTTTTCGACGCTTTCCTGAATAGCAGCAAAGCCTGCGTCGCCCTCATAGGCTGCGCCGTAAACGCCCGCCAATGTCTTCACCTCGGCGCGGTGCCGTCCGAATGCTTTTTCCATGGCCATGCTGATCTCTCCGACTGTGGCGCGGGCGCGTGATGCATCGACCGCGGCTTCGAGCAAGTTGCCGCCTTCATGGGCGCGGCGGGTGATTTCGGTAAGGGCGGCCGCGCATGCCGCTTCGTCACGGGCGGCTTTCGTGGCCTCGATCCGTGCGATCTGCGACAGGCGCACCGCCTCATTGTCGATATCCAGAATGTCGATGGGGTCTTCGTTGTCCTTGCGGTACTTGTTGACGCCCACGACCACCTCGGTCCCGCGATCAATGCCAGCCTGACGCCGCGCTGCAGTTTCCTCGATCCGCAGCTTGGGCATGCCCGAGGCCACGGCCTTTGTCATGCCGCCCATTTCTTCGACCTCTTCGATCAGCTTCCAGGCCTGTTCCGCAAGATCATGGGTCAGCTTTTCGACGTAATATGAGCCCGCCAGCGGATCGACGACATTGGTGACCCCTGTTTCCTCTTGCAGGATCAGCTGGGTATTGCGGGCGATGCGCGCGCTGAACTCGGTGGGCAGGGCAATCGCCTCATCCAGCGCGTTCGTGTGCAGCGACTGTGTGCCGCCCAAAACCGCGCTCATCGCCTCATAGGCGGTGCGGATCACGTTGTTATACGGGTCCTGTTCCTGCAACGACACGCCCGAGGTCTGGCAGTGGGTCCGCAACATCGAGGACTTGGGGTCCTTGGGCTCAAACTCGGCCATGATCCGCGACCATAGCAGGCGCGCGGCGCGCAGCTTGGCGGCCTCCATGAAGAAGTTCATGCCAATGGCAAAGAAAAAGCTGAGGCGTCCGGCAAACTGATCCACATCCATGCCGCGCGCGATGGCGGTGCGCACGTATTCGCGCCCGTCGGCCAGCGTATAGGCCAGCTCTTGTACAAGGTTCGCCCCTGCCTCTTGCATGTGATAGCCAGAGATCGAGATTGAATTGAATTTCGGCATCTCTTTTGTGGTGTATTCAATGATATCCGCAATGATCCGCATCGACGGTTCGGGCGGATAAACGTAAGTATTGCGCACCATGAATTCCTTCAGAATGTCGTTCTGAATGGTGCCCGACAGCACGTTGCGGGGATGCCCCTGCTCTTCTCCAGCCACGATGAAGTTAGCGAGGATCGGGATAACCGCGCCGTTCATCGTCATCGACACGCTGACCTGATCAAGCGGAATCCCGTCAAAGAGAATCTTCATGTCCTCGACACTGTCAATCGCCACACCGGCCTTACCGACGTCGCCCTCAACGCGGGGGTGGTCGCTGTCATAGCCACGGTGGGTCGCCAGATCGAAGGCCACCGACACGCCCTGCTGTCCTGCCGCCAGAGCCTTGCGATAGAAGGCGTTGGATTCCTCTGCCGTGGAAAACCCCGCATATTGCCGGATG
The DNA here is from genome assembly GCF_900156505.1 of Yoonia rosea. Classification (NCBI taxonomy): domain Bacteria; kingdom Pseudomonadati; phylum Pseudomonadota; class Alphaproteobacteria; order Rhodobacterales; family Paracoccaceae; genus Yoonia; species Yoonia rosea. The sequence continues at coordinate 1,601,655 of NZ_FTPR01000001.1, forward strand.
GTCCAGGGGCGGCCTGCGTACATCGTGGCCTTCACCCCGCGGGTAAACGGGGCCTGCCCCGGGATGCCACCCATATGCGGCAATCCGTCCACATCCTCTGCGGTATAGAGCGGCTGGACGGGGATGCCCTCCAGCGTGTCCCACGTCAGGCCTTCCAAAGGCTTGCCACGCAGCTCTTTGCGGGCAATTTCTTCCCATTTTTTCTTGTCAGACATTGTGACCTCCGGCGGTATTTCTGGTGGCGGACACGCATTTGTTTGTTGCAAAATGCAGTTGCCCCTTAGCTTTTGGCGCAAGCGCCTCTATATCCAAGTTTATGAAGTTACTGATCAACATCGCTCTCGCCGCACTGCTGACATCACCCGCAGTGGCACAGGAAAAAACTGTTCTTGAACGCTGGGAAGAGATGCCCACAACCGTCTTTGACGGCAGCGAAATCGACCTTGAAGAACTGAAATGGGTCCTGCGGCCACTGGTCGTTTTTGCAGACACACCCAACGACCCACGGTTTCGCCAGCAATTCGATCTGCTGATGGCGGACATTGACCGGTTGGTGGAACGTGACGTGATCATCATTACCGATACTGATCCCGATGAAATGTCGGATGTGCGGACAACACTGCGGCCGCGTGGATACATGATGGCGCTGGTCGGCAAAGACGGGCGTGTCGCCCTGCGCAAACCCGAACCGTATGATGTGCGCGAATTGTCCCGCTCGATCGACAAAATGCCCCTGCGCCAGCAAGAGATTGCAGACCGGCGCATGGTCCAGCCGTAGTCCCGCTCAGTCAAAGGATGCGCGCTTGACTAAATAGCGCCCTCCGAAAAACAGTATCAGGACCAACAGGATCACGGCTGGAACCTCATTCAGCACGTCCTGGATAATCAACGTGAAGCACACCAGCGCCGTGATGCCTGTAAAGGCCGCCGCAATCACGCTGTTTGTCCAGCCAAGCCACCGGTCAGAAAACGCAGCAAAGCTGACCACAAAAACAGCGAGCGCCACGGCCAAAGGCATCAGGATGACGACGGCAAAGAAGCCTGCCATGTCAAAGCCGCTATTGGACATCACAACGCCGAAACCGACGAAATAGCCGCCAGCGGCAGAGGCAAGGGCGATCCCGAAGGCTGCCAGATATGCCAGCCACTCTTGCAAACTATTCGAACTCCATGATCACTTCGTCGACGGCAAGGCTATCGCCAGCACCGGCCTTGATCGCCTTGACGGTGCCCTTGCGTTCAGCGCGCAGGATGTTTTCCATCTTCATCGCCTCTACGGTGCAAAGAGCTTGGCCTTCCTGCACTTCATCACCTTCGGCCACATCGATTTTCACGATCAGCCCCGGCATCGGGCAAAGCAGGTATTTCGACGTATCGGGGGCCACCTTTTCAGGCATCAATGCCGCCAATTCCGCCTGACGCGGTGTGCGCACATGTACTTTGATGTCCGCACCACGATAGCGCACGCGGAAACCACCCGAGATCTTGCCGATCTTCAGAACCAGTGGCGCACCATCTACCATCAGACGCGCCAACGGATCACCCGGTGTCCAATCGCTTTCGACACGCAGTGATTTGTCACCGATCGCAACATCCGCACCGGTTTTATCGGCGCTGATCATGACATTGCGGGACTCCCCTTGCAGGCTCACAACCCAGTCTTCGCCGACATGGCGTTCATGGTTGTCCATTCGTCCCGAAATGCGTGTGCGGCGAATTTCGGCAACGCGGTGCATCGCGGCGGCGGCGGCGGCGACGCGTTCGCAGTCGGTCTTGCCAAGGGTCACCCCTGCGAAGCCATCGGGGTATTCTTCCTCGATAAACGCCGTGGTCATCTGACCGCTGATGAATTTAGGGTGGTCATAAACCGCCGCCAAAAATGGCAGGTTATGCCCGATCCCTTCAAGCTCAAACCCGTCCAGCGCCAGCCGCATTTCCTCAATCGCGGTGGCGCGGTCGGGCGCCCATGTGCAAAGCTTTGCGATCATCGGGTCGTAATACATGCTGATCTCGCCGCCCTCGAACACACCGGTGTCGTTGCGAACCGCACGTGTCGGCGTCGCTTCCTCCGCAGGCGGGCGATAGCGGGTCAGACGCCCGATCGACGGCAGGAACCCGCGATAGGGGTCTTCGGCATAAAGGCGGCTTTCCATCGCCCAGCCGTTGATCTTGAGGTCCGACTGCTGGAACGGCAGCTTTTCACCTGCCGCAACGCGGATCATCTGTTCGACAAGGTCGATGCCCGTAATCAACTCGGTCACAGGGTGTTCCACCTGCAAACGGGTGTTCATTTCGAGGAAGTAAAAGTTCCGGTCGCCATCAACGATGAATTCAACCGTGCCTGCGCTGGTGTAGCCCACCGCCTGTGCCAAGGCGACGGATTGTTCGCCCATCGCCTTGCGCGTGACTTCGTCAAGGAACGGGCTCGGCGCCTCTTCGATGACTTTCTGGTTGCGGCGCTGGATCGAACATTCGCGTTCGTGCAGATAGACCGCGTTGCCGTGCCCGTCGCAAAGCACCTGAATTTCGATGTGGCGGGGTTGGGTGACAAATTTTTCGATGAAAATACGGTCGTCGCCAAAGCTGTTGGCGGCTTCGTTCTTGGACGACTGGAACCCTTCGCGCGCCTCTGCGTCATTCCACGCGATGCGCATCCCTTTGCCGCCCCCACCGGCCGAGGCTTTGATCATCACCGGATAGCCGACCTCATTGGAAATCTTCACCGCCTCATCGGCATCCGCAATCAGCCCCATGTACCCCGGCACCGTCGAGACATTGGCCTCTTGTGCCAGCTTCTTGGAGGTAATCTTGTCGCCCATGGCCTCGATCGCACCTTTGGGTGGGCCGATAAAGGCAACGCCTGCGGCTTCAAGCGCCTCTGCGAATTTGGAGTTCTCGGACAGAAAGCCGTAACCGGGGTGTACGGCTTCTGCACCGGTCTGCTTGATCGCATCCATCACCTTGTCGATGACGATGTAGGACTGGTTCGCAGGGGGCGGACCAATGTGTACCGCCTCATCCGCCATCTTCACGTGCAGCGCGTTGCGGTCCGCATCCGAATAGATCGCGACGGTCTTAATACCCATCTTGCGGGCGGTCTTGATCACGCGGCAGGCGATTTCACCACGGTTGGCGATGAGAATTTTCTTGAACATTATTTTACGTCCCCAAAAACGAAAAAACCGCCATCGGGGGCACACCCCGACGACGGCTTCTTTTTATTGCACGCCCCAGACGGGCGCGGTGATTTACCTTAGCGGCAGGCGCGGACGCCTGCGTCGTCGCACAATACGCCAACGGCGGCACCAGCGAGCATTGTTCCTGTGCGGTCTGTGCCAAGCACCTCGGCAGCCACGAGACCACCTGCCGCGCCAGCGACACCGCGCTCTGCGTCGTTATCGAGGCAACCTGCCAAACCAAATACTGCCACTGTCGCAAGGATGATTGATGTCTTCTGCATAATCTTAAGCCTATCGTTGTTATGTCGACCGCCCCACAATTGGTGCAATCTGCGCCACGATGAATAGCGATTTCCCCGTGATATCCAATATCACGCCTATTTTTCCGTGCGGACAGGCGGATTTCCGTTATCGGCCTGCCTGGTGAGTAAGCAGGCCGATGAGGGGAAGGGTAACGGTATAGAGAATCTGCAGCAGAAACCGCATTGTTTCGTCCTGCTACATTTCCTACCGTGCCGTAATATCCCGACCCTGAATACCCTTGTTGAAACGCAACGCGAAATTGAGCGATTTCCCGCCTAGATTGCCTCGTTAACTTTCTGTTCACACTGGCAAAAATCATCATTCATCCCCGAAAATTTCAGGGAAATTCTGGCGCGCAACTTTGACGTCGATCCGCAACATCGCCTCATAGCTGGCGGGGTCAAACGGGTCCTCGGCAGGGATGACTTCCCGCCCGAAAAGCCAGCTTAGTCGGCCTGCATCCAGATTGCCGCGCACGAAGGGTTCTTCGCCGAAGTTTTCCCAAAGTGCCTGCATAAAACCGGCATCGGCACGGCGGTCTGCCGGACGGCGGTCCGGATAACGGATGCGCTCGCTTAACGCGGTCGCCCCATCCTTGTTGGCGCGGCGCAAGGTGAACTGGAAATCCGTTCCCGGCAAACGCCCCGGAAACCCGCGGTGTTTATCCATGTATGGAAGATTAGCCATGGGCACCTCCCATTTTCAGAGAGGTGGTTCGGATGGGCCCGTAGGCCCATCCCCGATAGTGATGTTCGTTAGAAGAGCCCGTCGTAATTGACGTGCTGCTGTGCGGCCACATCAGAAGTGATCTGCTGCGGAGCGCGGTCTTGGCTGCCTGAAACGGCAACCAGCGCCATGAGCGCTGCCACCGTGAAAGCCAGAAGTCCTTGTACCATTCTTTTTGCCTGCCTCTATGCATGCAAGGCTTTTGACGATCTGTGTCACCTTGGCCCTGCGGACACGCGAGCTTAGTCTCGCGCACCCACATATTAGGCAAAAGTTCCTTTTTTCCAAAGGCCTCCAAGGCGGACTGCACCCGCTGTTGCGGCAAAGTCTCAGAACTTCGGCGGTGTCCCGCTGACCTGTCTAGATTTCGGGCGGACATCAAAAATAGCTCCAAATATAGTAGCCGGACGCAGCAGGCGTCACAGCAATCGTCGGCAGTTCTTTGCCACAGACAGAAAACAGTGACAGGCCCTGCGCGGATTTATGATCACACCGGTACATCAAAGCGGAATATTGTCGTGCTTTTTCCAAGGCGTCTGGACCTTCTTGGTACGCAGTGAGGCAAAGGCACGGCAGATCCGCTTGCGCGTGGAATGCGGCATGATCACTTCGTCGATGACACCCTTTTCGGCGGCGACAAACGGATTAGCAAAACGGTCTTCATAGTCTTTGGTATGCTTGGCGATCTTTTCGGGATCACCTGCATCGGCACGGTGGATAATCTCGGTCGCCCCTTTGGCACCCATCACCGCAATCTCGGATGTGGGCCATGCGTAGTTGAAATCACCGCGCAGGTGCTTGGACGACATCACCACATAGGCCCCGCCATAGGCTTTGCGCGTGATCACGGTGACCTTGGGCACCGTTGCCTCGCCATAGGCAAACAAGAGCTTGGCACCGTGCTTGATCACACCCGCATATTCCTGACTGGTCCCAGGGAGGAAGCCTGGCACATCGACGAGGGTCAGGATCGGGATATCGAAGGCATCACAGAACCGGACAAAGCGCGCGGCCTTGCGTGAGGCGTCAATATCAAGACAGCCCGCAAGCACCATCGGCTGGTTGGCCACCACACCGACGGTTGATCCCTCAAGGCGGATAAATCCGGTCAGGATATTCTTGGCGAACTCTTCCTGAATTTCGTAAAAATCGCCCTCGTCGGCCAGTTTATGGATCAACTCTTTCATGTCGTAGGGCATGTTCGGGTTGTCGGGAACCAGCGTATCAAGGCTTTCCTCGATGCGGTTCACGTCATCAAAGAAGGGGCGCACAGGGGGCTTTTCGCGGTTATGCAGCGGCAGGAAATCAATCAGCCGGCGCACCTCGGCAATCGCCTCGACGTCGTTTTCAAAGGCCGCATCGGCCACGGATGATTTCTTGGTGTGGGTGCTGGCGCCGCCCAGTTCCTCGGCTGTGACCTGCTCATTGGTCACGGTCTTGACCACATCGGGGCCCGTCACAAACATGTAAGAGCTGTCTTTGACCATAAAGATAAAGTCGGTCATCGCAGGTGAATAAACCGCGCCGCCTGCCGTTGGCCCCATGATCAGGCTGATCTGCGGGACAACACCCGAGGCCGTGACATTGCGCTGGAAGACTTCGCCGTAGGCAGCAAGGCTGGCCACACCCTCTTGGATACGTGCGCCGCCACTGTCGTTGATCCCGATGATCGGCGCGCCATTCTGGATCGCCATATCCATGATCTTGCAGATTTTCTGCCCATGCGTTTCGGACACCGATCCGCCCATGACGGTAAAATCCTGACTGAAGACATAGACCAAGCGCCCGTTGATCGTGCCCCAGCCTGTGACCACACCATCACCGGCAGGGCGCTCTTTTTCCATGCCGAAATCGGTGCAGCGGTGGGCTACGAACATATCGAACTCTTCGAACGAATCCGCATCCAAAAGCAACTCGATCCGCTCGCGCGCGGTCAGTTTGCCTTTGCTGTGCTGCGCGGCAATCCGCTTTGCGCCGCCGCCCATCCGGGCCGCTTCGCGCCGCGTTTCCAGTTCCTGCAAAACATCCATCAGATCACACCTCTGCCTATTGTCAGGCCTGTATAGCCCGCACCCCCGCGCACGAGAAGCGACTTCAGGAATATTTGCAAATAATGTTGTTTGCTAATTCCAATTTATGCAAATCTGCAAATCAAAGAAAATTCCGGCGCTTTGTCCCGCAGCGATGGACAAGACCTGACCAGAGGCCTAGATCACAGATATGGCTTCTCTTCCGATGATCCGCTTTCTGGATCGCACTACACCACCGCATATCATCACGCTTGTGTTGATTACCGGCATGTCCGCACTGAATATGTCAATCTTCCTGCCGTCACTGGCAACGATGACGACCTATTTTAACACTGACTATGCCATCATGCAGATTTCCCTGTCGGGTTATCTGGCGGCGACGGCTGTCTTGCAGGTCTTCGTCGGCCCGATCTCTGATCGCTTCGGGCGGCGGGTGATGGTGTTGGGATCGCTGCTTATCTTCGTGCTTGCCACCATTGGCGCGCTGATGGCGACCACAGTCGAGACATTTCTATTCTTCCGCATTATCCAAGCCGCTGTCGCGACCTGCATGGCGCTGGGACGTGCGATCGTGCGCGATATCGTTCCCGAGGATCAAGCCGCCTCAATGATCGGCTATGTCACGATGGGTATGGCGCTGGTTCCGATGCTGGGCCCGATGCTGGGCGGCGCGCTGGAACAAGCCTTCGATTGGCATGCGACCTTTGTTTTTCTGGCCCTCGCCGGCATGGCAACATTCGCGCTATGCTATTTCGACTTGGGTGAAACCGTTGCAGGCAAAGGCACCAGCTTCAGTGACCAGCTTGCCTCCTATCCCGAACTCCTGCGTTCACCGCGGTTTTGGGGCTACGTGCTTTGCGCGGCCTTCGGCTCGGGCGCGTTTTTTGCCCTGTTGGGTGGCGCATCCTTCGTCGCCTCCGAGATTTTCGGCCTTTCACCGGTATGGAGCGGGATCGCGATTGGCGCACCCGCCCTTGGCTATGCTTTCGGCAATTTCCTGTCGGGACGGTATTCAGTGCAGTTTGGCATCAACCGTATGGCCTTGATCGGGACAGCGATCACGATTGCCGGTCTTGGCATCTCGGCCATCCTGACCTTGGCAGACGTGGTTCATCCCCTCAACTTTTTCGGGTTCTGCGTCTTCCTTGGCTTGGGCAACGGCATGACGCTGCCCAACGTGATGGCAGGCTCCATCTCGGTGCGCCCGCATCTGGCAGGAACGGCAAGCGGGCTTGGCGGGGCCATCATGATCGGCGGCGGGGCTGCGCTTTCGCAATTCGCGGGCGGCATCCTCACCGTAGAAAGCGGCACACTGCCGTTGCAATTGCTGATGCTTGGCGTGTCGGTTTTGGCCATGCTGTCGGTGCTATTTGTCGTCTGGCGGGAACGCCGCATCGCTTGACGCGTCCTTTGCAGTGGCTAATGTGATTTAGCAAACTTGCAAAGGTGCGATATGGCTGTTCAGAAACTTTATGCCGGAGCAAAACTGCGTGAACTGCGTGGCAGGCTGTCCCTGACGCAAAAGAGTTTTGCCGAAAAACTCGGGGTATCGCTGCCTTACCTGAACCAGATGGAAAACAACAACAGGCCGGTTTCAACGGCGGTTGTTCTGGGGTTGGCGCAGGAATTCGGCTTTGACGTAACCGAACTGCAATCGGGTGACGAGGCCCGCCTTGTCAGCGATATGCGCGAGGCGCTGGCCGATCCGGTCTTTACCGGCCCTGCCCCTGCGCTCGCGGATATGCGCCTTGCGGCGGCGAACGCCCCTGCTCTTGCGCGCGCCTTTCTTGATCTGCACGCCGCATACCGCCAGACCCACGAACGGCTGGCATCATTGGACGAGGCCTTGGGCCGCGAAGACGCCCGCCTGCGCCCCAGCCCATGGGAAGAAGTGCGCGATTTCTTTCATTATTGCGACAATTATATTGATGCCGTCGACCGCGCCGCCGAACGGTTCGCCAGCCGCACAACCCCCGGCGAGGCAATGGCAGATGCCGCCGTGCGCATGCTGGACAGTCACGGGATTACCACCGTGTTCAAGGATGTCGCCGACATGCGGCACTTTGATCCGGCAACCAAGACCCTGACGATCTCGCAATATGCCAGTCACGCCACACAGACCTTTCAGCTTTTGCTGCAACTGGCGCTGATCGCACAAGAGCCGCTGCTGGAAGCCACGCTTGACCTTGCACGCTTTCAATCGGACGAGGCGCGCAGCATCGCCAAAGTGGGGCTGGCCAATTATTTCGCAGGGGCCGCGCTGATGCCCTATGGCGCATTCCTGTCCGCGGCTCAAGCCACGCGGCACGATCTTGAGGTTCTTTCAGCGCGGTTTGGCGCATCCATCGAACAGGTCGCCCACCGGCTGTCCACGCTGCAACGCCCCGGTGCCAAAGGCATCCCGTTCTTCTTTGTCCGCGTCGATCAGGCGGGCACGATCACGAAACGGCACTCGGCCACAACCCTGCAATTTGCACGCTACGGCGGGGCGTGTCCGCTGTGGAACGTGCATCAGGCATTCGAATTGCCCGGACAATTCCTGCGCCAATTGGCCGAAACCCCCGATGGCGTGCGCTATTTCTGCCTTGCGCGGGATGTAAGCAAATCGGGCGGTGCCTATAATGTCCCGACCCGCCGCTATGCCATCGGGCTGGGCTGTGAGGTGAAACATGCACCCGCCTTGGTCTATGCCGACCACATGGATCTTGGCGCCGCCGAGACCTATGCGCCAATCGGGATTTCCTGCCGGATTTGTGAGCGGCGGAACTGCCATCAACGCTCTGTGCCACCATTGGAACGGCAATTGCGCGTTGACCCCGACCGTCGCGGCATCCTGCCCTATCAGCTTGACTAAACGACGCATTCCCGCTGCTATGATCACATTCAGGGAGGAACGCTCATGGAACTGAAAGGTTCAAAAGTCATCGCCGCCGATATTGATACGGTATGGAGACATCTCAACTCACCAGAAACACTCAAGGCCTGCATTCCGGGATGTGAAGAGTTGACCGGTTCGCCCGAAGAAGGTTTTGCCGCAGTCGTCAAACAAAAGGTCGGGCCCGTAAAGGCGACGTTCAAAGGCGAAGTCACCTTGGAAAATGTCGTGCCCGGCAAGAGCTATACCATCACCGGCGAAGGCAAAGGTGGCGTTGCCGGATTTGCCAAAGGCGGGGCCGATGTGGTGCTGACCGAGGTCGAGGGCGGCACCGAACTGACCTATGACGTCGAGGCGAAAGTGGGCGGTAAACTGGCGCAATTGGGCAGCCGGATTATCGGAGGATTCGCCCGCAAGATGGCGGACGAATTCTTTGAACGTTTTCAGAACGCCGTCGAAGACGGTGAAGCAGCCTGATCAGGCCGCCCGGAGCGCCGCCGCGACCTGATCCTTCAGTAACATTCGCTGTTTGCGCATCTCGCTCATGTGCAGATCATCCGTGGGTTCGACATCTGTTTCGGCCCGATGAATCGCGCGGTTCAGCGCATGGTATTCTTCGTAAATCTTGGCGAAATGTGCATCATTTTCCTTGAGCGATTGCATTGCTACGATCTGGTTTGGAAACTCTTCAATAAGTTCGTGCGGGGTGTGCGACATCACAATGATCCTTTGTTGATTGGTCACTGTGATCCTAGCGTTCCCGAGCGCGGCTTTCATTGATCCGGATCAACTACCGGCGGGCCGCGCGCCAACCTGCGGCTTCGGCCTCGGCCCGCGTACAGAACCAACGCTCGCCATTGGCGGGGTTGATACGGGTGCGGTTGTAATGTTCCTGTCCGGGCATGTGATAGATACGACCCGAGGACGAGATATTACCTTTGATCGCGCAATTCCGGTTCGGCACCGGATCATCTGCGAATTGGGTGGCGCGAAAATCGGATGGCATCTGCACGTCCACGGCCCAAAGCCCGCGTTCCGCAATCGCGGCAGCCTTTTCATCAAGATCATAGGTTTCGGAATAGCGCCGGAATGCCCAGGCCATGCCGGAATAGACAATCAACTGGCCCATGTCCTGCCCGTCGACCGTACATTGCGCCACGACGCGGCCGTAACGGTCGATGTCGCGCTGTTGGCAGCGGGCATAGGTGCCTTCAAAACGATTGCGCACCGCATCGCGGGTCCAGGCGCCGCAATCCCACTGCCGCCCGTCCGCCGAACAGGGTTGCCCCATTTCCGGCGCATCAATCCCGAAAAGCCGCACCCGTGTGCCGCCCACGTCGATTGTGTCGGCATCAATCACGCGGACCGTGCCGTTGGGGGCCGCCATCGCTGGAGTGGCACAGAGCGCCACAAGAAGGGTCAACAAGCGAAACATTCTCTGAGTTAGAGAAGAGTTAAGCCCTGCTTCAAGCCCGATTGGGGATAAAGGTTAAAAGAGTGTTAACATGTCACAGGTTTCTTACCGCTGCTGCGTTTCCCAGTGCGGATGGATCCACGGCTGATCATTTGCGGGCGCCAAAGGTTGCCGTTGCAGGATGTGATCTGCCGCCTTCTCGCCAACCATGATCGAAGGCCCGTTGGTGTTGCCATTGGTGACACGCGGAAAGATCGAACTATCCGCCACGCGCAGACCCGTGACCCCGATCACACGGGTTTCAGGATCGACCACCGCCATCGGATCGCTGGGGTCGCCCATCTTGCAGGTGCCGCAGGGGTGATAGGCGCTTTCAGCGTGTTCACGGATCACGGCGTCAAGCTCTTCATCGGTTTGGGCCGCATCACCCGGTTGGATTTCATGGCCACGGAATTCATCGAATGCCGGTTGCGCAAAAATCTCGCGGGTCAGGCGGATACAGGTGCGGAAGTCTTCCCAGTCCTGCGGATGGGACATATAATTGAATTCGATTTTCGGGTGATCATTCGGGTCGGCTGACCGCAACGTGACCTGCCCGCGCGATTGGGATCGCATCGGCCCGACATGCGCCTGAAACCCGTGGCCTTCGGGGACGGTCTTGCCATCATAGCTGACGGCAATCGGCAGGAAATGGTATTGGATATCGGGATATTTGACGCCCGCTTTGGAGCGGATGAAACCTGCGCTCTCGAATTGGTTCGAACTGCCAAGGCCGGTTTTCCACAAAAGCCACTCCAGCCCGATTTTCGCTTTGCCGCGGATATTCCAATGCGCGAAAAGCGAGACCGGTTTTGTCGCGGCCTGCTGGATGTAAAGTTCCAGATGGTCCTGCAGGTTCTGGCCGACACCGGGGCGGTCGGCGATGACCTCAATCCCGTGCTCCGCCAGATGTGCGGCGGGGCCAATGCCCGAAAGCATCAGCAGTTTGGGTGAGTTCAGTGACGAGGCCGCGATGATGACCTCTTTATTGGCTTTGATCACCTCGATCTTCTTGCCACGGCTGACCTCAACCCCGACGGCGCGGCCATTCTCGATCACGATGCGCCGCGCCAGCGCATGGGTGATATTACAGTTGGGACGCTTGAGCGCAGGACGCAGGTAGGCCGTTGCCGCCGACCAGCGCTTGCCTTTGTAAATGGTGGCGTCGAACGGTCCGAACCCTTCCTGCTGCTCGCCGTTATAGTCATCTGTGACAGGATAGCCCGCCTGACGCCCTGCTTCGACAAAAGCGCGTGTGAGGGGGTTTTTGCGCGGGCCGCGGGTGACATACAGCGGCCCGTCTTTGCCGCGCCATGCCGGATCACCGCCATGGCCACCATCGTGCCAATGCTCCATCCGTTTGAAATAGGGCAGCACATCGGCATAGGACCAGCCGTGCGCACCGCTTTCTGCCCAATAGTCATAATCGCATGCGTGCCCGCGCACATAGATCATGCCGTTGATCGAGGAAGATCCGCCGATCACCTTGCCCCGTGGCGTGACCAACTGCCGCCCACCCAAATGTGGCTCGGGCTCGGATTTCATGCCCCAGTCATAGCGCGACATATTCATCGGATAAGAGAGTGCCGCCGGCATCTGGATGAACGGCCCTGCATCGGAGCCGCCATATTCGATGATAAGGACCTGCTTGCCTGCTTCGGCAAGACGGTAGGCGATGGCGCAGCCAGCAGAGCCTGCGCCGACGATGACATAATCAGCCTGCATCAGCGCGCTCCTTGCGCCTGACGGCGCTCGTCGCGGGGCGAAGAATGCGCGCAAGCGCGTGATGAGCGGGTGTTGGTATCATGGAGCATAGGGCAGAAGCCTCCGGCGGAAGTTTGAAAGGACATGGAAAGACGCGGTTATTCACCACGCGGGAAGCGCTGGTTCTCTTCGAGCACATTCAGGTCCATATGATTGCGCATGTAGCGTTCGGAGGCCTTTTGCAGCGGCTGGTAGTCCCACGGGTAATAATTGCCGTTGCGCAAGGCTTCATAGACCACCCAGCGGCAGGCTTGGGATTGGCGCACGGCTGCGTCGAATTGGGCCAAGTCCCAGCGCGTTTCGGATTTGGCGCGCAGTTGTGCAAGCGTGCCCTGATGGGCCGGGGCGTCTGCGAGGTTGATCAGTTCGTGCGGATCTGCCTCCAGATCAAACAACTGATCAGGGTCCAGCGCGCAGCGGGTGTATTTCCATTTGCCATAGCGCAGGCAGACCAAGGGCGCTTCGCTGCCTTCGGCCGCGTATTCCATGGCGACAGGCGCGTCGCGGGTGCTGCCTTGACCGAGAGGCACAAGGCTTTCGCCGGTGGTCCAAGGGGCAACTTCGGACATATCGACGCCTGCCAGTGCACAGAGCGTCGGCGTCACGTCGATTGTGCTGACAGGGGTCGTGTTCAGGCCCGGTGCCATATCAGGGCTCGCGATCATCAAGGGGACGCGTGCAGAGCCTTCAAAGAAGGACATTTTGAACCACAGCCCCCTCTCGCCCAGCATATCGCCGTGATCCGACACGAAGACGATTGTCGCCTCTTGCCGCGTGTCCTGAAGCGTTTGCAGTATCTCTCCGATCTTGTCGTCCAGGTAGGAGATATTGGCGAAATAGGCGCGGCGCGCGCGCCTGATATCGTCATCCGTGATCTTGAAGTTGTCACGGTCGTTGGCATCAAGGATCCGCCGCGAATGCGCATCCTGATCGGCGTAGGGGATTGGTCCGACCTGTGGCATCAAATGGGCGCAGTCTGCGTAAAGGTCCCAGTATTTCTTGCGCGCCACATAAGGATCGTGCGGGTGCGTAAAGCTGACCGTCAGGCACCAGGGCCGCGCGTCATGTCCGCGTGACAGGTCATACAGCTTGCGTGTCGCATTATAGCAGACCTCGTCATCATACTCCATCTGGTTGGTGATTTCGGCCACACCCGCGCCTGTCACAGATCCCATGTTGTGATACCACCAATCAATCCGCTCTCCGGGTTTGCGATAGTCAGGGGTCCAACCGAAATCAGCGGGGTAGATGTCAGTTGTCAGACGTTCCTCGAAGCCGTGCATCTGATCCGGGCCGACAAAATGCATCTTGCCCGACAGGCAGGTCTGATAGCCCGCACGCCGCAGGTGATGGGCATAGGTCGGGATTGAAGAGGCAAATTCGGCAGCATTGTCATAGACACCCGTCCTCGATGGCAAGAGCCCCGACATGAATGATGCCCGCCCCGGCGCGCAGAGCGGTGAGGCCGTATAGGCGTTGGCAAAGCGTGTTGACCGTGCCGCCAGCGCCTTGAGATTTGGTGCATGCAGCCAATCGGCAGGCCCATCGGGAAACAGCGTGCCATTCAACTGGTCAACCATGATGATCAGGATGTTGGGGTGTGTCATTGGGTCCGTCCCGCCAGTTCAATGTGTAAAAGAGCAAGCGCCTGTCGCGTGGCATCTGATTGCTCGGATGTCATCCGCGAAAGTCCCTGCCGTAGATAGAGCCCGTCGATCAGTGCAGCGATTCGTGTTGCGGCCCCTTCGGCGCGATCGCCAATAAGCGGGCGCAGATCGTGCAGCAAGTTACTGTGAAGCCGTCTTTGATAAATGCGCAGCAGCGCATGGGCATTGGCGGAGGTCTGCGCCAGCACATAGAAATTCAGCCATGCGGCAATCACCTCGGGCTGGAAATTGTTTGCAGTAAACCCCGCGCGAACAATCGCCTCAAGCCGCTCTTTATGGCCTTTGGCCTGCCTCAGCGCGCTGCATACTTCATGTCTGTAGTCCGAGAGCGTGTGGCGCATGGCGGCCAGAAAAATCTGCTCCTTGCCGCCAAAATAGTGATGCGCCAGCGCTGACGACATGCCCGCACGCTTGGCAATATTGCTTACCGTCACGTCCAGATTTCCGACAGCACCGATTTCGTCAATCGTGGCTTTCACTAAGGCCGCGCGGCGGATAGGCTCCATTCCAAGCTTGGGCATGTTTTCCTCTTCATGGGTGTGTCCGAGCAGATAATTGGTTCTTTATTGACTCGTCAATCAAGAAAAAACTGGGAGAACGATATGAAACTGAAATCAACCCTTTCCGTGCTGGCGATCTGCGCGGCCGCGCCGGCCTTGGCGGACTGTGACACCGTCACCTTCTCTGATGTGGGCTGGACCGATATTACCGCGACAACAGCCGCGACAACTGTGGTGCTGGAAGCGCTCGGCTATGACACCGACATCAAGGTGCTTTCCGTGCCTGTGACCTATATCTCGCTGGCCGAAGGCGATGTGGATGTGTTCCTTGGCAACTGGATGCCCACCATGGAAGCCGATATCGCACCTTACCGCGAAGCAGGCACAGTCGATACGGTCCGCGCGAACCTTGAAGGTGCCAAATATACGCTTGCTGTGAACCGCGCGGCCGCGGACATGGGGATCGCCACCTTTGCCGATATCGCGGCAAATGCAGATGCGCTGGACGGCAAGATCTATGGCATCGAACCCGGCAATGACGGCAACCGCCTGATCATGGATATGATTGCGGCTGATGCATTCGGCCTGAGCGATTTTGAAGTCGTCGAAAGTTCCGAGCAGGGTATGCTGGCGCAGGTTGACCGCGCCTCTGGCCGCGATGAGCCGATTGTTTTCTTGGGCTGGGAACCCCACCCGATGAACGCTAACTTCGATATGTCCTACCTCGAAGGCGGCGATGACTGGTTCGGCCCCAACCTTGGTGGCGCGACCGTGTTCACCAACACCTCGGCAGGTTACGCAGAAAGCTGCCCGAATGTCGGCACGCTTTTGAACAACCTGGAATTCTCGCTCGCCATGGAAAACGAGATCATGGGTGCCATCCTGAATGACGGAGCCGATCCTGCGGATGCCGCAACGGCTTGGTTGAAAACAAACCCTGATGCTTATGTGGCCTGGCTTGACGGTGTCACCACCAAGGACGGTGGTGATGCGGTCACAGCCGTGAACGCCGCCTTGGGCATGTAAGACGGTTTTGACAGGCCCCCACGCGGGGCCTGTCGCATTTAAGACGGAAGGTGCGGCATGGACTGGCTGACGGAGAACAAAATTCCGATTGGAGCATGGGCGAAATCCATCTTTGATTGGATGAACAACAACCTCGGCTTTTTCTTTGACTGGCTGTCCGACACGATGGAAGCGCTGATCGATGCGATCCTCTGGGTGCTCGAAACACCGCATCCGTTCTTTATTATCGCCGCCTTTGCTGCGCTCACGTGGTTGCTGCAACGTAACTGGAAAACACCGCTCTTCATCGTGGTTGGATTCCTGTTCATCCTGAACCAGGACTACTGGGAAGAGACGATGCAGTCGCTGACGCTTGTGCTCTCGGCCTGCGTCGTCTGCATGGGAATTGGGGTGCCTGTGGGGATTGCCGCCGCGCATCGCCCGCGCCTTTACCGCGCGATGGTGCCGGTGCTGGACCTGATGCAAACCCTGCCCACGTTTGTCTATCTGATCCCCGCGATTGTTTTCTTCGGCATCGGCATGGTGCCCGGCCTGATCGCAACGGTGATCTTTGTTCTCCCTGCCCCGATCCGTCTGACCTATTTGGGCGTTTCCTCGACCCCTACGCCACTTTTGGAAGCCGCCCAAGCCTTTGGCGCGACCAAACGGCAGGTACTCTTCAAGGTCGAACTGCCCTCCGCCCTGCCGCAAATCATGGCAGGGCTCAACCAGACGATTATGCTGTCGCTGTCGATGGTCGTGATCGCGGCCTTGGTCGGGGCCAGCGGGCTTGGCGTGCCGGTGATCCGCGCGCTGAACACGGTGAACACCTCTCTGGGCTTTGAAAGCGGCTTTGTGATCGTCGTGGTCGCCATCATGCTGGACCGGATGCTGCGGGTGAAATCGAAATGAATGCTGTTGAATTTGATAACGTCTCGATCGTCTTTGGCGCACGGCCGGAAACCGCCCTGCCCTTGATGGATCAAGGTCTGGAACGCCCCGAAATTCGCGAAAAAACCGATCAGATTTTGGGGGTGCATAATTGCTCGCTCAATGTCGCGGCGGGCGAAATTCTTGTGCTGATGGGGTTGTCGGGGTCAGGTAAATCCACACTGTTGCGGGCCGTCAACGGCCTGAACCCCGTGATCCGTGGCGAAGTCCGCATTTTCGACGGCGACTGGACCTGCAGTGTCGGCAATAGCTCCGAGGCGGACTTGCGCCGTGTGCGCCGCGAAAGCGTCTCGATGGTGTTTCAGCAATTCGGCCTGCTGCCATGGCGCACCGTGCGCGATAACGTGGGCCTCGGGCTTGAACTGGCGGGGATGGAGCCCGCCGCACGACGTGCCCGGGTCGATCAGGAACTTGAGATGGTGGGGCTGGCCGACCGCGCCGATGCGCTGGTGGGCGAACTCTCGGGCGGCATGCAACAGCGCGTGGGGCTTGCACGCGCCTTTGCCACCGATGCACCGATCCTGCTGATGGACGAACCTTTCTCGGCGCTTGATCCGCTGATCCGCACGCGGCTGCAAGATGAGCTGCTCGAACTGCAAAAACAACGCGGGCGCACGATTATCTTTGTCAGCCACGATCTGGATGAAGCCTTCAAGATCGGCAATCGCATCGCGATCATGGAAGGCGGGCGGATTGTCCAATGTGGCACCCCGCGCGATATTTTCACCAATCCCGCCAATGGCTATGTGGCCGAATTCGTCGCCCATATGAACCCGCTGGGCGTATTGACCGCACGCGATGTGATGACCGATGGGACCGCAGAGGGTATTGCAATTGATGTGGAAACACCGGTGCAGGCGATCATTGACCAGATTGACGGAACCGGCCTGCAAGTTACCGAAAACGGTGCGCCGATTGGGGTGGTGACACAAAGCTCGCTTATCGCAAGGCTCAGTCCCCAAGCGGACTGATCCGATATTTTCCATGTCCCTTCAAACTTCCGCCGGAGGCATCACACCTTTGTCGCAGGTACCGCAGGCGTGATGTTACGCCGCGCCACAGCCTCGCGCCACGTGATGAAACTGACCGAGGCCATAATCACAGCACCACCGAAGATGACCCAACCATCCATGGCCTCACCGAAAACGACAGCGCCGAGCAAAACCGCCCAGACCAGTTGCAGGAACGTCACCGGTTGCGTCACCGTCAGCGGTGCGGCGGCAAAAGCCAGCGTCATGGAATAGTGCCCCGCCGTGGCAAAGCAGGCCACCAGAAACAGCCATCCCATTTGCGACAGCGTCGGCGTCACCCAGACGGCCCAAGCAAAAGGGGCCAAGCCCACGGTCACTGTGATCGACAGCATGCCGACAACGACAGGGGCCGATACTTCGCCCGACAACTGCTTGGCGATCAGGTAGCCGATCGCAAAAAACACGGCCGTGCCGAGCATCGCGATATGGCCGATTTCCACCTCACGCACACCGGGTCGCAGGATAATGATCGCACCAATCAGCGCCATGATGACGGCCGTCAATCGGCGCGGCGGAAGGCGTTCGCCCAAAAACAACGCCGCGCCCAACGAGACATAAACTGGCGAAAGATAATTCATCGCCGTGACTTCCGCGATGGGGATCCGCGCCATGGCAAAAAACCACAGGATCACCGCCAGCGTATGCACAGCCCCCCGCGCCCAGAACAGCTTTTTCTGCCGGCCCGTCAGATGGGCCGCCAGAATGGGCCGGATCATCGGCAACAAAAACACCAGCCCCAGAACATAGCGCAGAAACGCGGCCTGCGCGGCGGGCACGTCATCGCCCACGTGTTTGACCACAGCCGTGACAGCGACGAACATCAGGCCGGTAAAGACCATCCAGAAGATGCCCACAACTGGGCGCGATTGTGCTTGGGATGCCATGCGCTATCCGTGGCACTAGAGCGCACCAAAGGCAAGCGCGCAAAAACCGCTGGATGAAGACGCGGAAGGCTCGTAACAACGGTTGCATGAAAATACTCTTTCTTGGCGATGTCATGGGCCGTGCGGGCCGCGCTGCGATTACCACCCACCTGCCCCGCTTGCGGGCGGCGTGGAAGCTGGATTTCGTCGTGGTGAATGGCGAAAATGCGACCTCTGGCATGGGGCTTTCGGGTGATCATGCGAACCTGCTGCTGGATGCGGGCGCGGATGTGGTGACCTTGGGCGATCATGCCTTCGACCAAAAGGACATGCTGGGTTTTATCGAGAAAGAACAGCGCATTATCCGCCCGATCAACTACTCCAAAGCCGCCCCCGGCGTCGGTGCACGGGTGTTTAACGCACCCGGCGGACGCAAGGTGCTGGTCGCGCAGGTGCTGGGGCAGGTCTTTATGAAGCGGCCCTTTGATGATCCGTTTTCAGCGCTGGACGCTATCTTGCGCCAGTACCCGATGGGCGGTCAGGTCGCGGCCAGCCTGATTGACATCCACTGCGAGGCCACGTCCGAAAAAATGGCTGTTGGTCATTTCTGTGACGGGCGTGCCAGCATCGTTGTCGGCACCCACACCCATGTGCCCACGGGCGACGCGATGATCCTGTCCGGTGGCACTGCCTATATGACCGACGCGGGCATGTGCGGTGACTATAACTCTGTTATCGGCATGGAAAAAACCGAACCCCTGCGCCGGTTCATCACCGGTATGCCGAAATCACGCTTCACCCCTGCGGCGGAAGAAGCGACACTCTCTGGCCTGTATGTCGAGACCGACAATATGACGGGCAAGGCGACCAGAGTGGAAATGGTGCGCCAAGGCGGGCGACTGTCACAGGCGGGTCCTGCATGATGTCTGAACGCGCGCGGCTGACAGGGTTCCTGTTGCTGCTGGGGTGTGGATGGGGGCTGACGACGCCGTTGATCAAGATCACGGTGACGGCAGGGTACCAGCCCTTCGGGATCATCTTCTGGCAAATGCTGATTGGCGCCGTTCTTTTGGGTGTTCTGCGCTGGCGGCAGATGGGGCGCATGCCGGTCACGGCCAAAACGCTGGCTGTCTGGCTGATGATCGCAACGATCGGCACACTTATTCCCGGCACGGCGAGCTATCGCGCGGCCTTTCATCTGCCGTCCGGCATTATGTCGATTGTTATTGCCACCATCCCCATGATGGCCTTTCCGATTGCCTTGGCTTTGGGCAACGACCACTTCTCGATCCGCCGTTTGGCCGGACTTTGCCTTGGTCTGATCGGCGTCGGCCTGATCGCCCTGCCCGAGGCAAGCCTGCCGGAACGCGCCATGATTGCCTTTCTGCCCTTGGCGCTGGTCGCCCCCCTTTGCTACGCCTGCGAAGGCAACATCGTGGCCCGCTGGGGCACAGCGGGCCTTGATCCGTTTCAGGCCCTGTTCGGGGCATCGGCCATCGGCACAGTGATCGCACTGCCGATCGCACTTGGATCGGGACAGTTCTTTGTGCCAGCTGCCCCCTTCATCTTGGCGGATTTCACGCTTTTGGTCGGTTCAATTGTGCATGTGCTGGTTTATGCGGGCTATGTCTGGCTCATTGCGCGCGCGGGATCGGTCTTTGCGGGCCAAGTCAGCTATGTTGTCACCGGATCCGGCGTTTTCTGGGCGATGCTGCTTTTGGGCGAAACCTATAGCATCTGGGTCTGGCTGGCACTCTTGTGCATGGGCATCGGGCTGAGCCTTGTACAACCACGGCTTGCCGAACCAACGCCACTGGGCGAAACTAAAGTTCATGGATAATTTTCTGTCACTCACACAGACGCAAAGCGCCATCCTCACCATGGCCGTCGTGCTGGGCATGTTTGTCATGTTCCTGCGCGAAGCCTACCCGACCGAAGTCGTGGCCATGATCGGGGTGTCGATCCTGTTGGCCACCGGTGTGCTGCCATATGAGGCGGCGGTGGCCGCCCTTGCCAACCCAGCCCCTTGGACGATTGCGGCCATGTTCATCATTGTCGGCGCTTTGGTGCGCACCGGTGCCCTGAACGCCCTCACCCAACTGGCCGAACGGCAGGCCAAGGTCAGCCCTGCACGCGCAATCGGCGGGGGGCTGATCTTTGTTGCCTTTGCAAGTGCGATCATGAACAACACACCACTCGTTGTTGTGATGATCCCCGTCTTTGTCCAACTCGCGCGGTCCTTGGGCACCTCTGCATCGAAATTGCTGATCCCGCTCAGCTATGCCGCGATTGTCGGCGGCACCATGACGCTTTTGGGGACATCGACAAACCTCTTGGTGGATGGGGTCGCGCGGGCGGCAGGGCTTGCGCCCTTTGGTATCCTCGAGATTTTCCCGATCGGTGTCGTGGTGGTGCTTTGGACATTCACCTACCTCTATTTCATGGCCCCCCGCCTGCTGCCCGAACGGCAGAGCATGGCGACGATGCTCTCGGACCGGTCCAAGAAAAAATTCTTCTCCGAGGCTGTCATCCCACCCGACAGCAACCTGATTGGTCGCGAAGTCATGGGTGTGCAACTGTTCAAGCGTGATGGTGTGCGCCTGATCGACGTCGTGCGCGGGGATCAATCGCTGCGCCGCAACCTGAAGAATGTCACCCTCCAGGTGGGCGACCGGGTCGTTTTGCGCACCGAGATGACCGAGCTTCTGTCGCTGCAAAACAACAAGGAGTTGCGGCGCGTCGACCAGCTGTCCGCCGTGGAGACAAAGACCGTCGAGGTCCTGATTACGCCGAACTGCAAGATGGTGAACCGCCGGCTTGGATCAATGCGCCTGCGGCGGCGTTACGCGGTTTATCCGCTGGCCTTGCACCGGCGGAACGCCAACATCAGCGCGCAAATCGACGATATTGTCATTCGCGTCGGTGATACGATCCTGCTGGAAGGTGCCCCCGAGGACATCCAGCGTCTGGCCGAAGATATGAACCTAGGTGATGTGTCCGAAGCGTCCCAGCGCGCCTACCGCCGCGGTCATGCTCCGGTGGCGATTGGCGTTCTGTTGGCCGTTGTCACATTGGCAGCCCTTGGCGTGGCCCCGATCCTGATGCTGGCGATGCTGGGTGTCACGGTGGTGCTGATGACCGGTTGTATTGACGCGGATGAAGCATTTTCCCATGTGGATGGCCGCTTGCTCGCGTTGATTTTCGCGATGCTGGGGGTGGGATCGGCGCTGCAGTCCTCTGGCGCTGTCGGCATGATTGCCGACACCTTGTCGCCGGCCATGCTGATTATGCCGCCCTTTCTTGTGGTGCTTTGTGTCTATCTGCTGTCCAGCATCCTGACCGAGCTTGTCTCGAATAACGCGGTTGCCGTCGTCATGACCCCGATTGCCATCGGCCTGGCCAGCGCCCTTGGCGTTGATCCGCGCCCCTTGGTCGTGGCTGTGATGATTGCAGCAAGTGCAAGCTTTGCCACGCCGATCGGCTATCAGACCAACACGCTGGTCTACGGCCCCGGCGGGTATAAATTCTCAGACTTTCTGAAATTCGGCATCCCGCTGAACCTGTCGCTGGCGCCAATTGTTTCCTTTGTGATTCCCTTTATCTGGCCCCTCTAGACGGGGTTGCGGGGGCCGTGGTGCTTGCCTTATAGAGGCGCAGATCAAGGCTTTATCACACGAGGTTTTCCGATGGCTGGCCACTCCAAATGGGCGAATATTCAGCACCGCAAAGGACGGCAGGACAAACTGCGCTCCAAGCTGTTTTCCAAGCTTGCCAAGGAAATCACCGTGGCCGCCAAAATGGGCGATCCCGATCCCGATAAAAACCCGCGTCTGCGTCTGGCCGTCAAAGAGGCCAAATCAAACTCTGTCCCCAAGGACGTAATCGACCGCGCGATCAAGAAATCACAAGGCGGCGACGCGGAAAACTATGATGAAATCCGCTATGAGGGCTATGGCCCCAATGGCGTGGCCGTGATCGTCGAAGCGATGACCGATAACCGCAACCGGACGGCATCAACCGTGCGGTCGACCTTTTCCAAAAACGGCGGCAACCTTGGTGAAACAGGGTCTGTCGGGTTCATGTTCGACCGCAAGGGTCAGGTGGTTTACCCGGCCTCGGTGGGCGACGCCGACACCGTGATGATGGCCGCAATCGAGGCCGGGGCAGAGGACGTGCAAAGCGATGATGAAAACCACGTCATAATCTGCGCCGACACCGACCTGAACGATGTGGCGAATGCGCTGGAAGCCGATCTTGGCGAAAGTGAAAGCACCAAACTGATCTGGCAGCCCAACATCACCACCGAGGTGGACCTTGAAGGTCTGATCAAGCTGATGAAGCTCTTGGATACGCTGGAAGAAGATGATGACGTGCAGCGTGTCACGGCAAACTTCGAGGCCTCTGATGAGGTCATGGCTGCATTCGCGGAAAGCTAGGGCGTTATCACGCCCGTTTCGGTCACAATCAAATCAAGCGGTTGGTCTGTCGGCTCAAGCGGCAGATCATCATCTTCCTGTGCCCCGTAGGCAAAACCTATTGCCATGGTCGGTTGCACCGCGCGCAAGGCCTCTAGTGTCCGGTCATAGAACCCGCCGCCATAGCCCAAACGCCCGCCACGCCTGTCGAAAGCCACGAGAGGCACGACTACGATCTGCGGGATCATCCAATCGCCTGCCTCGGGGATCATCGCGCCGAATGCGCCTTTGATCATGGCGCAGTCAGGCTCCCACAGACGAAACTGCAACGGCTGCCCTGCCCCGATAATGACAGGCACACCGACGGGTCCATGGGCCGCAGCCTCTTCCATGGCGGGGGTCGGATCAATCTCGGTCCGCATCGCCATATAGCCTGCCAGCGGTACACCGCGATACCCTGCGAGAACCTCGCTCAGATAGCCTGCCGTCGCCCTGGCCGTCGCCAGCGCATGCGCTGCCTTGCGCCGTTCAAAAGCGGATGTGCGCGCCGCCGACTTGTCGATCACAGCAGCCAAATCGCGGCCAATCCGAGAAATGCGAAAAAGCCAACAACATCGGTCACTGTCGTCACGAAAGCGCCAGAGGCGAGCGCGGGGTCAATCCCCAACCTTTCAAGGATCACAGGAATCACAGTTCCCGCCAGCCCCGCCACAACCATGTTGATGACCATTGCCACCGCGATCACGACGCCCAGCATGGGCGAGCCGAACCAGACGACACCAACGACGCCCATGACGACAGCAAAGATCAGACCATTGATCAGACCCACCAGAACTTCACGCTTGATCACCCGCCAGACGTTTGCGGTGGTCAGATCGCGTGTTGCCAACGCACGCACGGCAACGGTCAGTGACTGGGTACCTGCGTTCCCGCCCATGGACGCCACAATCGGCATCAGCACGGCAAGCGCAACAAGCCCTGCAATGGTTTCTTCAAACAGCGAAATCACCAGTGACGCAAAGATCGCGGTTAAAAGGTTCACGGCCAGCCACGGAAAACGCGACTTGGTGGTGGCGATTACGCGGTCCGACAGGCTGCCTTCACCGACACCGGCCAGACGCAGAATGTCTTCCTCGGCTTCTTCCTCAAGAAACATCATCGCATCATCAATTGTGATGACACCCACGATCCGGTCGTCATCATCAACCACGGGGGCGGTTATCATGTGATAGTGGTTGATGGCCTGCGCCACCTCTTCCACGTCCTGTTCAACGTGGAATGTGCGGAAGGTATCTTCCTTGAGATCGCGCAGCGGCGTGTCGCGCGGATGGCTGAGCACACGGCCCAAAGTGACATAGCCCAGCGCCTTGAGGCGGGGATCAACAAGGATCACGTGATAAAACTGGTCGGGCAGCACCACATCCGAGCGCAGATAATCAATCATCTCGCCCACGGTCCAATGTTCCGGCGCGCGCACCAGTTCGGACTGCATGTGACGACCGGCAGATTCTTCGGGATATGACAGTGCCTGTTCGACCACCACACGGTCGCTGGCATCAAGCGCATCCAGCACCGCCTCTGTCTGCGTATCATCAAGGTATTCGACAAGGTCGACAACATCGTCGCTTTCCAGATCACGCACCGCATCGGCGAGTTCACCCGGATCAAGCTGGCCGATCACCTCTTCGCGCAGCTCTTCATCAAGCTCGGAAAGGACCTCACCTTCAAGGTTGCCGGGCCATGCGGTCAGCAGCGCGCGCCGGTCTTTGGTGTCGATCTGTTCCAGCAAATGCGCCACGTCGGCGGGGTGCATGGTATCCAGCGTTTCGGTGAGAAAAGCACCGTCATCGCGTTCCACAGCCTCCATGACCTCACTGACCAGACGGTCGGTGATACCAAATGCTTCTTCGTCGTCGATGGGGTCAGCTTCGGCCATGATGCATCCTTTGTTGAACTAAGAACATAATCGTTCGTGGCGGCGGCACAACGCGGTTTTCGCGATTTACCCCGTTCTTGGGGACTCATATGGTCGCGATATGACAAAGCACTTACTTTTGGGGCAGACCCTCGGTTTTTCGGGCAATCCGTTGACAGGCAACTGGCAGGATGCTGTCCAATTTGACAGCGCGGGTGGCGTGCTGATCGAACACGGACGGATCATTGCCACAGGCAATGGCGCCGCCCTGCAGGGCGCCCACCCCGATGTGGCGGTGACTGACTATGGCAACGATGTGATCAGCGCGGGCTTTGTTGATGCGCATATGCACTATCCCCAGACCGGCATCATCGCCAGTTGGGGCAAACAGCTGATTGACTGGCTGAACACCTACACCTTCCCCGAGGAAAGCCGGTTTGGTGATCGCGCATATGCCGATCAGGTGGCGGGCGAAACGCTGGATCTGGCGATTGCCCATGGCACGACCACGCTGACGAGTTTTTGCACCATTCACGCCGAAAGTGTGGATGCGTTTTTTGAAGCCGCGGCAGCGCGCAATATGGCAGTGATCGCAGGCAAGACCTGCATGGACCGCAACGCCCCCGATACCCTGCGCGACACCGCCCAGAACGCCTATGACGACAGCAAGATGCTTTTGGAAAAGTGGCATGGCAAGGGACGTGCGCATTACGCGATCACACCGCGTTTCTCGCCCACATCCACACCCGCGCAACTGCAGGCATTGGGTGGTCTGTGGGCCGAGCACCCCACATGTCTGATGCAGACCCACCTGAGCGAGCAACTGCCTGAAATTGCGTGGGTCCGTGAACTGTTTCCGCAGGCACGCGATTATCTGGACACCTATGAAGCCTATGGGCTGCTGGGTGAAAACGGGCTTTACGGCCATGCGATCTACCTTGAACCGCGCGAGATCGACCGTCTGAAAGAGGTCGGTGCGGCGGTCGTGCATTGCCCCACCTCAAACACCTTCATCGGCTCGGGTCTTTTCGATCTGATGGGGCTTGCCAAAGCGTCGCTGCCTATTGGCCTTGCCACGGATACAGGTGGCGGGTCGTCGTTTTCAATGCTGCGCACGATGGCTGCAGCCTATGAGATCGGGCAGTTGCGCGGCACGGCCCTGCATCCGGCACAATTGATGTGGTTGGCCACAGAGGGGTCAGCAGGCGCGTTGAAAATGGCGGGCGAGATCGGGCATCTTGGCGCAGGTGCTGCCGCCGATCTGACCATCCTCAACCTTCAATCAACGCCAGCCATTCGCCAACGCGCGGACCGGGCTGGTGATATGTGGGATGCTCTTTTTCCAACCATAATGATGGGCGATGATCGCGCGGTGCGGGACGTCTGGATCGCAGGGGTCAGGCAGTCGCGTTAGCAGCTTGCGGCCAGTTTCAGCACCCAGATGTTTCCTGCACGACCAAGCCCGTATTGCGTATAGTTGCGCCCGAGCATGTTGCGCCGATGGCCGCGCGAGTTTTGCCAAGCGGTCAGAACCTCTGCCTGTGACCGCTGTCCACTGGCGATGTTCTCAGCGCCGCTGCGCATCGCACAGCCACCCGCACGCGCGCGCTGCATAAAAGTACGCCCGTTCGGGCCGTTCGGGGCCTGATGCGAGAAGTAATCGCGCCGCGCCATATCTTCGGCATGCGCTTGGGCGGCGCGCGTTAATGCCGGATTTGCCTGCAAAGGGCCAAGCCCCTGCCGTGCTCGGAAGGCGTTCAAGTCTGCGCTAAAGCCCGCCCCATAGCCCGACGATGACGACGAGACCTGAATCGTGGCCGGTTGCGATTGCGTGGTGGTGTTGCACGCAGCCATAAAGGCCAACGCGCAACAGAGGAGTTTCATCTTCATGATCATCCCGAGTGAGAGTGGAAACCGGAGACCTGACTGGTCGCTTTGCAATATGGCCAAATTGGGGCGCGGCTCAGAAATCGGCGAGTTTTCGCGCGAGCGCGTTTTGCCGCGCGATAACGGCCGGTAGGTCAACGGACGTCATCTGGCCCTCTGACACGATCTGTCGTCCCTCAACAAAAAGCGCATCAACCTTCATCGGCCCTGCCAACAGCAACGCGACCGGATCCCATGATCCTGCATTCTCAATCACATTGGCATCCCAGATGGCGATATCAGCCCGTTTCCCGACGGCAATCTGGCCGCAGTCATCGCGCCCCAGTACCTGTGCGCCGCCACGGGTGGCAATCTCAAGCGCCTCACGTGCGGACATCGCATCGGCCCCGTTCTGCACCCGTTGCAACAGCATGGCCTGACGGGCCTCTGCGACAAGGTTCCCGATATCATTGCTCGCAGAACCATCAACACCCAAGCCCACAGGCACGCCAGCATCGCGCATCTGGCGCACAGGGGCGATGCCTGATCCAAGGCGGCAGTTTGAGCACGGACAATGGGCGACACCTGTGCGGCTGCGCGCAAAAAGATCAATCTCATGCCCGTCCAGTTTTACGCAATGCGCGTGCCAGACATCGTCACCCGTCCAGCCAAGGTCCTCGGCATATTGCCCCGGACGGCAGCCGAATTTTTCGAGAGAATAGGCGATATCCTCATCGTTTTCGGCCAAATGGGTGTGCATCATCACGCCCTTGTCGCGCGCGAGACTTGCCGCGTTGCGCATCAAATCACGCGTCACCGAAAACGGGCTGCAAGGGGCCACGCCCACACGCACCATGGCACCGGGACGTGCATCGTGGAACGCGTCAATCACGCGGATACTGTCCTCAAGGATATGTTCCTCATTCTCGACCAGCGCATCAGGGGGCAGCCCGCCGTCGCTTTCGCCAATGCTCATCGCGCCGCGCGTGGCGTGAAAGCGCAGGCCAACATCTTGCGCGGCGGCGATTGTATCATCCAGTCGCGCCCCGTTGGGATAAAGGTAAAGATGATCCGAGGTCAGTGTACATCCCGACAGTGCCAGCTCGGCAAGGCCCACTTGGGCCGAAACGAACATCTCTTCAGGCCCAAAGCGCGCCCAGATCGGGTACAGCCGCTGGAGCCAGCCAAAGAGCAACGCATCCTGTGCGCCGGGGACGGCACGTGTCAGCGTTTGGTAAAGGTGGTGGTGCGTATTCACCAGGCCGGGGGTGATGATCTTGCCCTTGGCATGGAAAACAGCCGCCCCGTCTGCCTTGAGCTTCTGGCCAATCGCAGCCACGACGCCACCGCGCAAAAGAATATCGGCACCCTGCAACTCATGCCGTTGGTCATCCATCGTGATGATGTGATCGGCATCTTTGATCAGGGTTTCAGCCATGCAGGGTCTGCCGTAAAATCGCCAAAGCCTCGGCATGGATCGCGGGGTTTGCGGCAGCGATCACCTGTCCGCCCTCATGCGCAGGTGCGCCGGACCAGTCTGTGACGATCCCGCCTGCGGCCTGAATGACAGCGATGGGGGCCTGAATGTCGTAGGCGTTCAAGCCCGCTTCAATCACTAGATCAACCTGGCCCGCCGCCAAAAGCGCATAAGCATAGCAGTCCATACCATAGCGGGTCAGTTGTGCCTGACGGGCAACAGCATGAAAGGCCGCCCCTTCTTCGGGTGTTCCGACTTCGGGAAATGTTGTCAGCACCGTGGCCTGCGCCAGTGGCCGTGGCGCACGGCACTGCAGTGCGGCCGCGCCTTGCGGTCCATGCATTTCGGCAATACCGAGCCCACCGGCAAAGCGTTCCCCGATATAGGGCTGGTCGATCACGCCAAAAAGAGGCCCGCTATCGTCCCTGACCGAGATCAGCACACCCCATGTCGGTGTCCCGCTGATATAACCGCGTGTCCCGTCGATCGGATCAAGGACCCACGTCAATCCTGAGGTGCCAGCCTTGAAGCCGTGCTCTTCCCCCAAAATCGCATCATCCGGGCGCACCGTGGCAAGGACCGCCCGCATCGCCTCTTCCGCGCCGCGGTCGGCGATTGTCACCGGATCAAAGCCCGCCGCGTCCTTGTTGTCCGCCGCCAGACCCGTTGCGCGGAAATGTGCCAATGTGACCGGCCGCGCGGCATCAGCAAGCGCATGGGCCACACGGATCAGTTCCGTTTGGGTTGTTTTTGAGACTGTCATCAGGATGGACCCTTCATCTGCGCCGCTGTCCCATTGGCGGTATCGCGGCGCAGTATGGCAGGTCAAGTCGTGGTCTAGGCCGCTTCACTCAACACACGGGCGAGATCAAACAGGCGCCGGCGCTGGTTCTCGGGGATCGCGTAGTAAGAGCGCAGCAATTCGAGCGCTTCTTTATCGGTCAGGATGTCAGCAGGCATATCCGATGCATTCGGCACCGCATCATGATCAACTTCGAGACCCTCGAAGAAGAAAGAAACATTGACGCCCAACACTTTAGAAATATCCCAAAGGCGGGATGCACTCACGCGGTTCATGCCTGTTTCATATTTCTGGATTTGCTGGAACTTGATACCAACCGCCTCTGCAAGCTGTTGTTGTGTTGTGCCATTCATCCAGCGCCGATGGCGGATCCGTTTTCCGACATGAACGTCAACGGGATGCTTCATGCTGTCTACCTCTTTTGCGAAGGATTATGGCAACAGTACACCACAATCCCTGGTTGCGCGCCGCAGTGCGGATAATGGCACTGCAAGCGATCTCTAATCAACGGCAAAATAGCATTCCCCAAGAACACGCAACGGTTGCATGGCGCATCCTGACCTTAAAGACAGGTTCGCGGGATCACTTTTAGACATTCAGCCGTATTTCTGAGCTATTTTACAAATGCGGTCGCGGCACCGATAAGTTACGTCAAGCCAATATTCAGAAGGAATCGCATGCCATGCGCGCATTTCAAGTAACCTCATTCGACGCGCCCCCTACGTTGCGGGATTTGGACGTCCCCACACCTGGACCAGGCGAGGTTTTGCTCGACATTGCCGCGTGCGGTTTAAATTTCGCCGATCTGCTGATGGCGAAAGGCACCTATCAGGATACGCCCGCCACACCCTTCACCTTGGGTATGGAGGTTTGTGGCACCGTCATCGCGACAGGTGACGATGTGACGTCACCAAGCGTCGGCACACGGGTCGCTGTCTTTGGGGGTCAGGGGGGCTTGGCCGAGAAGGGGCTTTTTCCCGCCGCCCTTTGCCGGCCGGTGCCGGACACGATGCCGGACGAGATCGCGGCAGGCTTTATGGTGGCCTATGGCACATCGCATCTGGCACTTTCCCGCCGCGCCCGCCTGCAAGAAGGTGAGACACTGTTGGTGCTGGGCGCCGCGGGCGGTGTCGGGTTGACAGCCGTCGAGATCGGCAAAGCCATGGGGGCCACGGTGATTGCTGTGGCCCGCGGTGCGGACAAACTGGCTGTCGCCAAGGCCGCCGGTGCAGACCACCTGATTGACAGTGACACCGACGACATCAAGACCGCCGTCAAAGCACTCGGCGGTGCAGATGTGGTTTACGATCCGGTGGGCGGGGCTGCGTTCAAGGCGGCACTTGGCGCATGCAACCGCGAAGCACGCGTGATCATCATCGGTTTCGCCAGCGGCGAGGTGCCACAGATCCCCGCAAATATCATTCTGGTGAAGAATATCTCGGTGATCGGGTTTTATTGGGGCGGCTACCTTGCCTTCAACCCAAAGGCCCTGACCGAGAGCCTGTCAGAACTGATGGACTGGCACGCGAAAGGCAAACTCAAACCACATATCAGCCATACCCTACCGCTTGATCAGGCCGCAGATGCGCTGGAGTTGATGCGCAGCCGCAAATCCACCGGCAAAGTCGTCGTTACGCCGTAAGCAATTGCGGCGCGAGGCGCGGCGCATCATAGCAGTGCTGGATAATCCGGGCCATCGCCTGACTTGGCTGATCTTCGGGCTTGAGAACGTAAAGATTGATGTTCTGAGGCTTCAGCGCGGGCAATAGGCCACCGTGCTCGACCGGCACGGTATGCGGCGGCAAGCACCCCTTCAGCGACACATGCACGGCAAGATCGGCACTGACTGCGGCCTCAACGGCACTGTCGTGATCGGAATCAACCGCCATGTTCCAATCGATTCCATCGGCGTTCAGCGCCTGCAAAACACCACTGCGGAAAATACAGTTCTTGCAGAAGGCTACGGGCAACGGGCGTCTGCGCCACGCCACGCCATCTTCTGCACCGATCCAGATCAGCGGCAGTGCGATCAGAACCTGCCCCCCCGGACCACAGGTTTCCTCGGTCGTCAGGATCAGGTCAACCTCGCCGCGCCCGTGCATCGCCAAGAGTTTGCGGGTCGGCGCGGAAATCAGACGCACCTGCATACGCGGGAATTCTGCGGCAAAGCGTTTCAGCACGGCGGGAATCACGGGGTAGATGATGTCATGCGGCACCCCGAGTTTGAGTTCCCCCTCAAATTCAGTCGCAGTCAGGCGGTTCAGTATCTCGTCATTGGTTGCCAGCATCGACCGCGCATAGCCCAAAAGCTGCTCGCCCGCCGGCGTCAGCGCAATGGTCCGCGCAGTCCGGTCAAGTAACGCGACATTCAGCGATTCTTCCAATCGCTTGAGCTGCATCGAAACGGCGGACTGAGTCAGGTTCAGCATCCCCGCCGCGCGCGTCACACCGCCTGCGTCCGAGACGGCCACGAAAGAGCGCAGAGCTGTCAGGTCGAGGTTTCGCGCCATATCACAATCCTTGATGCATCACTTCAAAAGTATTCATTTTCATTATGACCTCACCTCCCCCATATATCAAGCAATAGAATGCAAACGAGACAAACCATCACAAGAGAGAATGTTATGACACTATCAACCCGCACAAGCGCCCTGAGTATCAATACACACCCCAAGACACGTTCGATTCTGAACAGCCTGCGCGACATGATTGCGCTGTCACGCCAGCGCCGGCAGTTGCGCGCATTGGATGACCATATGCTTGCAGATATCGGGATTTCACGCACAGAGGCCGTTGCAGAAGCTCAAAAACCCGTCTGGAATGCACCGCTGCACTGGCGCAACTAGCAGACGTGCGCATCTGACCTGCGACATTCTCGCCCAAATTGGTCAGAAATACGCAAAACGCCCCAGTGAAGCCTTGAAAATGCAGGGGCCTCTGCCAATATCGAGAGCAAGGATGCCGTTTTGCGGCGCCGCTGTTTAATTTGGAGGTCTAAATGGCTCAGTACGATACAATTAGAACGGCCGGCGGAGTACGCACGGCCGCAATCGATGAGGGTCTTCGCGCCCACATGAACAAAGTCTACGGCACAATGTCCGTGGGCATGCTGATCACATTTGCAGTTGCTTGGGCCGTAGGGACATCGCCTGCCTTGCTTGGCATTTTCCGTGATCCCTTCACATTGCAGCCGAATATTCTTGGCTGGATCGTGATGTTCGCACCGCTTGCGATGGTCTTTGGCTTTGGTGCCATGATCAACCGCTTTTCAGCGGCCGCTGCACAAACATTCTTCTACGCTTTTGCAGCCGTTATGGGCCTGTCGATGGCATGGATCTTTGTGGCCTTCACCGGCCTGTCGATCGCAAACGTCTTTTTGATCACGTCGATCGCCTTCGCGGGTCTGAGCCTTTACGGCTATACCACGAAGAAAGACATCTCCGGCTGGGGCGCATTCCTCATCATGGGTGTGATCGGTCTGGTCGTGGCGATGATCGTCAACATCTTCCTGCAGTCACCTGCAATCATGTTCGCGATCTCAATCCTTGGTGTGCTGATCTTTGCAGGCCTGACAGCCTATGACACGCAAAAAATCAAGAATGACTATATCGCACATGCCGCGCATGGCGATCAGGAGTGGCTGGCCAAGTCTGCGATCATGGGTGCTTTGAACCTGTATCTGGACTTCATCAACATGTTCATGTTCCTGCTGCAGCTGTTCGGTAACCGCGAATAAGCGTTGCACATCGTTATGAATTGAGGGCTGATGGCAACATCAGCCCTTTTTCTTTGCGCGAAGGCCACCCATGATTTCTCTGCCCATTACCTCGGTCACCGCCATTTTGGCGGGGCTTCTGATCCTTTTGCTGACGATCAAGGTTATTCAGTTACGCAGACGCGGCGGCGTGGTCTTGGGGGATAATGATGATCGCATCTTGGCCAAGGCTATCCGGGGCCATGCCAACGCGGTCGAGCAGCTTCCCATTGCCCTCATCCTGATGACGTTGGCCGAGGTTCAGGGTGCATCGCAAGCCCTCCTGATCCTCGCTGCCTTGGCGCTCATTGTGGGGCGCGCCCTGCACGGGGTCTACTTTGCGGTCCACGGCACGCATTGGCGTTTCCGGTTTTTCGGCATGTGGTTGACACTGGCGGCACAGATCGCGTTGATCCTGATCCTTGCCCTGACGCTTCTGGGGCTTTGACAAACAAAAAGGCCGCGCAAGCTGCGCGGCCAGATTATTGTCAGGTCAGGCGATCAATTACTTGATCTTGCCTTCCTTGTACTCGACGTGCTTACGCACAACGGGATCGTACTTTTTGATGACCATTTTTTCGGTCATTGTACGTGCGTTCTTTTTCGTGACGTAGAAGTGCCCGGTCCCCGCAGTGGAGTTCAGGCGGATTTTGATTGTGGTAGGCTTCGCCATATCTCATATCCTCTGATTGCGGGCCGACGCGCGGCACATCGCGTGTATCTCATAGAAGGTGCCTTTTACCCGCGCCTTGGGCCGAGTCAACAGCAAACAGGTGTTCTGATGGTTTGTTTATGCGCGGATGGCCTATAAGCCGGATTCTGTCCCCCGCGGTTGCCCACGGATGGATGACCATTCATCTGGAGTGCCTGTTACCAGACACCCTCTAGCTGCCAACCCGGACCGTCTGGGGCTCAAGCATCCCCGTCTTGCGACGCGAGGTCCCTATTTGGCATTGCTCCCGGTGGGGCTTGCCGTGCCGCTTGCGTTACCGCTCGCGCGGTGGGCTCTTACCCCACCGTTTCACTTTGACCTGTACATGCCAGGCCACCTGTTCTCTGTGGCGCTTTCCCTAGGGTTACCCCCGCCGGGCGTTACCCGGCACCGTGCTTTTTGGAGTCCGGACTTTCCTCGATCCCGGATCAAGTCCGGGACCGCAGCCATCCAGCCATCCGCGCAACGCCGCAGTTAGGCGACAGCCGCGTTCACGTCAACGGGAAAGCGGTTTACCAGATCGGTGATCATGGCAAGATCAACGGTATCGCATGGGCCTATGTGGCGCGGACGAAAGCGCATGCGGAAGCTTTTGAGGAGCAGCGCATGATCCGTGGTCGCTGTATAACCGAATGCGGCCATCAACGCCGCAAACCGCGCGTCATCGGCCCCTTGCGGGCCCTCTTCCGAAGAATGCGCGCCAGCGCTTGATGAGGGCCAGACAGAGAGCCCTTCGACAGCCAGCCTGCGCCAGTCGAAACGCACGCCCGGATCAATCTTGCGGCCCGGCGCCATATCCGAATGTCCGATCACCCGTTCGGGCCGGATATCCCAACGCGCCTTGATCCCGCGCAAGAGCGCTGTCAGCACATCCATTTGTGCTGCCGCAAAAGGGGCGAACCCCGTGTTGGCCAGTTCAATCCCGATAGAGCGGCTATTAACGTCTGTCACACATCCCCAGGCGCCCGCCCCTGCATGCCACGCGCGCAGCGCCTCGGGGACAAGCGATATTACCTCACCGTCCTCGGCAATGAGGTAATGCGCGGATACCTCGGTTTCGGTATTGCATAATGTCTCTGCCGCCGCTTGCGCCGACGTCATCGCGGTATAGTGGATCACCACGATGTCAGGTGTCGCGCCATCGCGCCGCGGCCCGCAATTGGGCGAGGCCCGTGTTGTCAGCCTCAGTTCCGCACCGCCTGGATAAAGGGCGCCGGATCCCAACCACAGGCAAAGCCGTCACCATCGGGGTCAATACCGCGCCGGTCCCGCTCGGGCCCGCCACGCGCCAGAAAATCGCGCTGCGCATCATCAGGGGTCGCGTAGGTCGCACAGTTGCGGCGGAAGCGGCCTTCACCCGAAAGCAGCGACCGGCTGTACCACTCTTGCCCCTTCACGTTGGGCGCACTCAGTGCGTATTCCACGATATTCGGACCCGTGTTCGCCGGACGGTCGGGTACTGCCGTCGGTGCGATCTGTTCGCGCGCCGCAGCTTGAGCCGCACGCCGCTGCGCATCGCTTTCAATCGTTTCGCGCCCTGCAACCGCGTCAAAGCTTTGTTCATCCGACAGGCCCACATTGCCCGTCACCAAAGAAGGAGCAGGATTGCTGGGCGATGCCTGCACGCCTTGTGTGCGCAATGGATCAGCGCCAAGCCTCCCCGGGGTTTGCACAGGTGCGACGGGCGCGGGGCTTGCTGCTGCAGGTGATGCGGCCGTACCGATACCAGCCTGCGCAAGCGCGCTGGACGGGATCGCTTGGGTCTGATTGACAGGTTGCTGCGATGGGATTGTGTTCACCTGTGCGGGGGGAACAATAGTCCCGCGCGGTGCGCTGAGCTGCGCTTCGCGCCGCGCGCGTTCCAGCTCGAACTCGGTAAAATCGCCAAAACCCACGCCACGTTCGGTTGGCACCTCTCGTGGCGTGCAGGCACCTAGCCCGATCAATGTCAGTGCAATGAAGATGCCCGGTTTCATCATGTTTTACCTGTCAGACTGCGCTTTGTTTTACGAGAGTTTACCACCACTTCGCCGGCTTGGCTACAAAACCTGCAGATTGCTCAAGACGATAAGCCACATTCAGCAAATCACCCTCTTCCCAGGGCCGTCCGATCAATTGCAGGCCCATTGGCAAACCTTGCGCGTTCTGTCCGGTAGGCACCGCAATGCCCGGCAGGCCTGCAAGGTTCACCGTCACGGTAAAGACGTCGTTCAGGTACATCTGGATCGGATCAGCATTGGTCATCTCGCCCAGTCCGAAAGCCGCCGAAGGTGTGGCCGGTGTCAGGATTGCATCGACGCCATCTGCAAAGACCTTGTCAAAGTCCTGCTTGATCAACGCGCGCACGCGGCGGGCGCGGTTGTAGTAGGCATCATAGAAACCAGCTGACAGCACATAGGTGCCGACCATAACGCGGCGCTGCACTTCGGGGCCAAAGCCCTCGGCGCGGGTCTTTTCATACATCTCGGTAATGCCGTCCCCATGCCCAAGCTTGGCACGGTGGCCAAAGCGCACACCGTCATAGCGGGCAAGGTTCGACGAGGCCTCGGCGGGCGCGATCACATAATAGGCAGGCAGCGCGTATTTCGTATGCGGTAGCGAGATATCGACGATCTTCGCGCCTGCGTCTTTCAGCATCGCGGTGCCATCTTCCCACAGCTTCTCGATTTCGGCGGGCATACCGTCCATGCGGTATTCTTTGGGGATACCAATCGTCTTGCCACGAATGTCGCCTGTCAAAGCAGCCTCGAAATCCGGCACGGGGATATCCGCACTGGTGCTGTCCAACGGGTCATGGCCCGCCATGGCGGTCAGCATGATCGCGGCGTCGCGCACGTCTTTGGTCATCGGGCCTGCTTGATCCAGCGATGAAGCAAAAGCCACGATGCCCCAGCGCGACACGCGACCATAGGTTGGCTTCAGACCGGTGATACCGGTAAAGGCCGCAGGCTGGCGGATGGAACCGCCCGTGTCGGTACCCGTTGCAGCAAGGCACAGATCAGCGGCAACAGCGCTGGCCGACCCGCCAGATGAGCCACCGGGCGTCAGGGCTGTATCGTCGCCCGCACGTTTCCACGGGTTCACCGCATTGCCATAAACGGACGTCTCGTTCGACGACCCCATGGCGAACTCGTCCATGTTCAGCTTGCCCAACATGACCGCACCTGCGTCGAACAGCTGGCTTGTGATCGTGCTCTCATACTCGGGCTTGAAACCTTCAAGAATGCGCGAAGCCGCCTGTGAGGGCACACCTTTGGTGCAAAACAGGTCTTTGATCCCCAGCGGGATGCCACACATATCGGGGGCGTCACCGGCCTTGATCCGCGTATCGGCGGCTGCGGCCTGCGCCGTTGCGATCTCGGGTGTGTGGTGCACGAAAGCGCCCAACGCGTCTGCACCTTCAATGGCGGTCAGACAGGCGGATGTGATTTCGGCGCTGGTGGTGTCGCCTTTGCGCATGGCGTCACGGGCCTGCGCGATGGTCAGTTTGGTCAGATCAGCCATTATTCAACCACCTTTGGAACAGCAAAAAAGCCCTCACGCGCATCGGGCGCGTTCTTCAACACCGCCGCTTGCTGGTTGCCGTCGGTCACGACATCTTCGCGGCGCTTCAGGCGCTGGGGGGTCACGGATGTCATCGGTTCGACACCTTCCACATCCACTTCGTTGAGTTGCTCAATAAACCCAAGAATTGCGCTGAATTCGGATGCCAGCGCTGGCAGGGCGTCGTCTTCCACCTTGATGCGGGCCAGCTTGGCCACGCGGCGGGCGGTTTCGGTGTCAATCGACATGGGGAAACTCTCCGGTAAATCTATCCGCTGCGTTTACCGCCCTGTGCGGCCAGTCGCAAGCATATGGCGGGTGTAAACATGGATCATGAAACCCAGCATGATCCCATTGAGGACATGCCACATGAAATGCGTGCCAATCGGGATCGCATCGCACAGGATTTCATCAAGCGAGCGGATGGTGATAGACAGGCACAAAAGTGCAGCCCCCTGCAAAAACCCGCGGGCGATTCCCGGTTTGTGCCGCAGGATCAGGGCGTAGATGGCCAAGAGGATCGGCACGGTCCAGTAGAAGTTGGAAATGCGGATAAAGGGAAACTGGTTCAGTACAGGCACCAGCACGGCGGCATAGGGAATGAACAGGGCCGTTGCGAAAACCGCATACCAATGCCCCATTGGCACCATGTCGCGGTTCACGACGAAAAGATAGATCAGGATGAAAACGCCAATCGGCAGCACATCCAACAGCATGGCCCAGATCGTGGCATGGGTGTGAAACAGGAAACTGCCCACACCAATGGCAAAGAGAATGCCGCAAAGCACCCGCGCCATCGGCACGCCCGCGCTGCGTCGCCACAGGATCAGGGCCGCAATAATGAATGCAAGATTGGTCAGCGCGTTCAGCGGCTCGGACCAATAGGTAAAATCCGTACGCTCGCAATAGCCATCAATCTGTTCAAACCAATTCACCTTGGCCCCTCCGTTCTTTGCCCCTATCCTGACGCCAAATCGAGGGAGAGCAATATGAAAATCACTTGGCTGGGACATGCAAGTTTCCGGATCGAAATCGAAGGCGCGGTGCTGCTGATTGACCCTTGGCTTGAGGGCAATCCGTCATTCCCCAATGAACACCGCGCCGCCGCTTTGGCGGGTGCCACCCATATCCTGCTGACCCATGGTCATTTCGACCATACCTCCGAGGTGGATGCAATTGCCAAGGAAACCGGTGCTTTCGTCGTCGGCATCCCCGAACTTTGCGCGATCTTTGATGCCCACGAGACAGTGGAATTCAACAAAGGCGGCACGGTTGATCTGGGCGGTGCGCTGGTGTCGATGGTGCAGGCGACGCATTCCTCCTCGGTCGGGGCGGCCTATGCCGGCACCGAGGCCGGCTATATGATCAAGGGCGAGGGCCATACGATCTATGTCTCGGGTGACACCGATATCATGGCCGATATGGACTGGATGGGGGATTTCTATAACCCCGATATCGGTATCCTGTGCTGTGGCGGACATTACACGATGGGGATGGAAGGTGCGGCCTATGCAGCCAAACGCTATTTCAACTTCAAAACCGTGATCCCCGCCCATTACGCGACATTCCCCTTGCTGGCACAAAGCGCCCAGCCGCTGGTCGATGCTTTGCCGGACTTGGACGTGCGCACACCGGCCGTAATGGAAACCGTGGAAATCTAGCGCTTTGCGGCAAAGAAATCCTTGAGCAATGCTTCCGAGGGCTGCGCGGCAATGCCATCATAGACTTCGGGGGCATGGTGGCATTGCGCATGCTGGAAGATACGCGGCCCTTGGGCGACGCCACCGGACTTCGGGTCAGCCGCCCCGTAATAAAGCCGCGCAATCCGCGCGTTGCTGATCGCAGCCGCGCACATCGGGCACGGCTCCAGCGTGACATAGAGATCATAACCCGTCAGCCGTTCCTGCCCCAAGGCAGCACAGGCCGCGCGGATGGCCAGTATCTCGGCGTGGGCGGTGGGATCGTGCAATTCCCGTGTCCGGTTGCCTGCTTGTGCGATCACTCCCGCAGGCCCCACGATCACCGCCCCCACGGGCACCTCGCCACGGCCACCTGCGGCGCGGGCCTCTTCCAAGGCCACATCCATATAAGAGCGAAAATCCATGTCTTGTGATGCACTGGCGCGGCTATCTCTGGCAAGGGGCGATCAAAGCGGCTAAGGGATTGGATATGAGCACAGATACCCCTCCCCCCGGCGACCGGATCGCCAAAGTCCTGTCCCGCGCAGGTGTCGCCAGCCGCCGCGAAGCCGAGCGTATGATCGAAGACGGCCGCGTCAGCGTGAATGGCAAAACCATTACAAGCCCCGCGCTGAACATAACCGCATCGGACCGGATTGTCGTGGATGGCAAGCAGGTGGGCGCACCCGAGCCCGCACGCCTCTGGCTCTATCACAAACCTGCAGGCCTTGTGACCACCGAACGCGATGAAAAAGACCGCCCGACGGTCTTTGGATCGCTGCCCGACACGATGCCGCGTGTGATGTCGGTGGGGCGGCTTGATTTGAATTCCGAAGGTCTCTTGCTGCTGACTAACGACGGCGAGATCAAGCGCAAACTCGAACTGCCCGCGACTGGCTGGCTGCGCCGCTACCGTGTGCGGATCAACGGATCGGTCAGCGAGGCAAAACTGGACGAATTGCGCGCTGGCATCACCGTGGACGGCGTGCACTACCAACCCATGGTCGTGACCTTTGACCGCCAACAGGGGGCCAACGCATGGCTGACCGTTAGCCTGCGTGAGGGCAAGAACCGCGAAATCCGCCGCGCGATGGGTGAAATCGGCGTGACCGTGAACCGGCTGATCCGTGTGAGTTACGGACCGTTCCAACTGGGCGTGCTCAAGCAAGGCGACGTCGAAGAGGTCAAACAGCGGGTTCTGCGCGACCAGCTCGGGCTCGCCGAACAACCGGCACAGAAAAAACCTGTCCGCAGAACCGTCAATCGCCCCACAAGGGGGAAAAAGCGATCAAGTTGAACCTTGTCGCGATGTCCGCCCTTATGCATTCTGGGTGTTAAGACTATTTCTAGGAACGAGTGCTTTGGCTGATGTGTTTGCGACCGAAGGTATGGCCGCGTTTTTTTGCGGGCGGTTAAGGCCGCTGGCGTGCTGCCAACAAGCCGTCTTTCGGAACCGGGTGGCAGATGCGGGGCTTTTCCGAAACACTCGTAAACCTGACTCAATCTCTCTATCTGGAAGATGAATAAATCGGCGGAGTTACGCGAAAATGTTGCGATTGATCTTCATTGTTGCCTTTGTGGCGGTGGTTGCGATTGCAATCACGGCCCTAATAGGAACAATGACAACCGTCGCCCGCACGAGCGCTACAAAGGAACCTGACAAGATGCCCGCGAAATTCCGACGCGTCACCTATGCATTGCTGGTTGTCCTGCTCTTTGGGGTCACAACCGGATGGTTGGGGGGCACCTGATGGCCAAGCGCTTTGGTGGCAAATTCAGCCCTGACGGGCAGCAAGACGCGGGAAGGCCCGGGGCAAGCCCGCGAGGGGCTGTCGCAAAGCCAGCGGACGGACGGGTCAAACTGCTCTATGTGCCTGCCATTGTTCTGGCGGCAACCTCGCTGAATGACGGTCCGGTCACGTTGGTGACTGCGCTTGTTGGCGCGGCTGTTCTGGCGCTCGCGGCGTGGCTCCTGCAAGAGGGGCTCGCGGCCGAAGCAGCCTATGACACCCGCAAAGTGGCGCGGCGTCCCGCTCTGCCGCGCAAAATGCTCGCCACGGCACTGACAGGCGTGGGCGTGACCATTGCGGCCTATACAGGTGACAGCGGCGCGATTGGCGCCGTCCTCTACGGGATCGCGGCGGCGGGTCTGCATACCGCGACCTTCGGGATCGACCCCATGACAGACAAGCGCATGGAAGGGATCGACAGCTTTCAGCAAGACCGTGTCGCCCGCGTCGTTGATCAGGCCGAGGCGCATCTGGACGTCATGAAACGCCAGATCGAGACTGTCTCGGACCGCCGCCTGACAGAACGTGTCGAGGATTTTCAGGTGATCGCCCGCCGGATGATCCGCACCGTTGAGGAAGACCCGCGTGACCTGACCGGTGCGCGCAAATTTCTGGGCGTTTATTTGATGGGCGCGCGGGATGCGACGCTCAAATTTGTCGATCTATACAACCGTCGTAAAGACGCTGATGCGCGCGCCGCCTACGAGGCGCTGCTTGACGACCTTGAACAGAATTTTGCTGCACGCACCGACAAGATGATGCTCGATGACCGCAGCGATATGGATATTGAAATTAATGTACTGCGTGACCGCCTCCAGCGTGAGGGCGTCAATTTGAAAACGAAAGGGAACGAATAATGTCTGAAACGATCCGCCAAAAGGCTGAAGCGACGCTTGCCGAAGTTGAAAAAATCACCGCTGTTGTTCTGCCTGAACCCAAGAACGAGTTGATCACGCTTGAGGCCGCAGACGCGCCCACCAGCGCTGAAATTCAGAAACGTGTGGCCGAGATCAATATCGCAGACACCAATTCCATCGTGTCTTTCGGCTCCTCCGCGCAGGCGGAATTGCAGGAAATCAGCCAATCCATGCTGGCAGGTGTGCGCAACAAGGACGTAGGCCCCGCAGGTGACAGTCTGCGCAATATCGTCACCACAATCCGTGGTTTTTCGATCTCGGAACTGGATGTGCGGCGCAAGCGCAGCTGGTGGGAAAAGCTCTTGGGGCGTGCGGCACCCATGGCGAAATTCGCCGCGCGTTTTGAAGAAGTACAAGGCCAAATTGACCACATCACCGATGACCTTCTCAAGCACGAGCATGTGCTGCTGAAAGACATCGAGAGCCTTGATGTGCTTTATGACAAGACGCTGCAATTCTATGATGAACTCGGCCTTTATATCGCCGCCGGTGAAGCAAAAATCGCCGATCTTGACGCCACAACGATCCCCGCAAAAGAGG
This sequence comes from Yoonia rosea, assembly GCF_900156505.1. Classification (NCBI taxonomy): domain Bacteria; kingdom Pseudomonadati; phylum Pseudomonadota; class Alphaproteobacteria; order Rhodobacterales; family Paracoccaceae; genus Yoonia; species Yoonia rosea. Next base: position 1,643,412 of record NZ_FTPR01000001.1, read on the forward strand.
CCGAGGTGCAGGCCGCTGCCGAAGATCAGGCCGTGATGAAGGCGCAGGAACTGCGCGATCTGCGGTCTGCCCGTGATGATCTGGAACGCCGTGTGCATGACCTGAAACTGACCCGACAGGTGACGATGCAGTCGCTCCCGTCCATCCGTTTGGTGCAGGAAAACGACAAATCGCTGGTGACCAAGATCAACTCGACCTTGGTGAACACGGTGCCACTGTGGGAAACACAGCTGGCGCAGGCGGTGACGATCCAGCGCTCTTCAGAAGCAGCAGAGGCGGTGCGTGACGCCAATGATCTGACCAATGAATTGCTGAAAGCCAACGCCGAAAACCTGCGTCAGGCCAACCGCACCATCCGCGAGGAAATGGAACGCGGTGTGTTTGACATCAACGCGGTGAAAGAGGCCAATGCCAACCTGATTGCCACGATCAATGAAAGTCTCGAGATCGCCGACGAAGGCAAGCGCAAGCGCGCCGAGGCCGAGGTCGAGTTGCAAAAGATGGAGCAGGAGTTGAAAGAAACACTTGCCTCTGCCAAAGCGCGCAAGACCGGCACCGGCGACACCATCGGCACAGCGACAGGCAGTTAAAAGACTATGATGATCGGGGGTATCACACGGCGTCTTGCGATGCTCGTCGTTGCGACGGGTGTCATGGGGTGCCAGTTGATGACACCTCCGGTCACATCGCCCGCCCCCCCGCCGTCGGTGCCGGCCCCGGTGCCAGACCCGACCCCCGTTGTGACACCACCCAGTCAGGCAAGCCGGGATCTGGCGGTCTATTACGGCCGTCTGCAGAATGACCTTCTGGCCCAGGGCCTGATGCGGGGCGATGGTGGCGGACCAGACACGCCGTTTACAGATACGCAACTCGCGCGCAATTTTGTGCGCATCGCGCTATTCAACGAATACCGTGACGACAGTGATTTTCGCACGCCGCAAGCGACCATTTCCAAACTGCGCCGCTGGACGTCCCCGATCCGCATGTCGGTGGAATTCGGTAATACCGTCCCCCTTGCCCAGCGCGACGCGGATCTGGCCAGTGTCAGCGCCTATGCCGCGCGTCTTTCGCGTGTCACGGGCGTGCCGATCGAGATCACCGACAGCAACCCCAATTTCCGCGTGCTGTTTCTGGGCGAGGATGACCGCCGCGCTTACGGACCACGCTTGCGCGCCCTCATTCCCAATATCTCGGACGCGACCGTCCGCACCTTTGTCAACCTGCCCCGCGACCAGCTTTGCGTTGTGATCGGCACTTTTACGCCCGGCCGGTCGAGCTATACCAAAGCCGTCGCCATGATCCGCGCCGAACACCCCAGCCTGATGCGCAGTGCCTGTATCCATGAGGAACTGGCCCAAGGTATGGGCCTTGCCAACGATAGCCCGCAGGCGCGCCCGTCGATTTTTAATGACGACGAAGAATTCGCGCTACTGACCGCGCATGACGAACTGTTGCTGCGGATGCTCTATGATCCACGGCTGGAAGCGGGCATGGACCCTGCGACAGCCGCCCCACTTGCGCGCGTGATTGCGCGTGAATACCTCTCACCTGGACAAAGCTGACCGGATGCGCCGCGTCCCAACCACCTAACGACGGAGACCATACCATGGGCATTTTCGATTTTCTGACTGGTGAATTCATCGACGTCATCCATTGGACCGACAACACCCGCGACACCATGGTCTGGCGGTTCGAGCGTGAGGGCCATGAAATCAAATACGGTGCCAAGCTGACGGTGCGCGAGGGTCAGGCGGCGGTCTTCGTCCACGAAGGCCAGTTAGCCGATGTCTTCACCCCCGGCCTTTATATGTTGGAAAGCAACAACATGCCGATCATGACGACCCTGCAACACTGGGATCATGGCTTCAAAAGCCCCTTCAAGTCCGAGATTTACTACGTCAACACCACCCGTTTCTCGAACCTCAAATGGGGTACGAAGAACCCGATCATGGTGCGCGATCCTGAGTTCGGCCCGACCCGCCTGCGCGCTTTTGGGACCTACACCGTCAAGGTTGCGGATCCCGCCCTCTTCCTGCGTGAAATCGTCGGTACCGACGGTGAATTCACCATGGACGAGATCAGTTATCAAATCCGCAACATCATCGTGCAGGAATTTTCACGCGTGATCGCGCAATCAGGCATTCCGGTGCTGGATATGGCCGCAAATACCGCCGATCTGGGCAAGCTGATTGCCGCAGCTATCGACCCCACGATGAAGCAATACGGCCTGACCATCCCCGAACTTTACATCGAGAACATCAGCCTGCCCGCCGCCGTGGAAGAGGCGCTGGACAAGCGGACCTCGATGGGTCTGGCGGGTGATCTGGGTAAATTCACCCAATATTCCGCCGCCGAAGCGATGACGTCCGCTGCGAATAATCCTGCGGGCGGCGGCATGGCCGCAGGTCTCGGGGCCGGCATGGGCATGGCGATGGCAGGCCAGATGGCCCAAGGTGGCCCGTGGGGGGCGAGCCCTGCTGCGGCCCCGCCCCCACCCCCGCCGGTCGAACATGTCTGGCACATCGCCAAGGGCGGCGAGGTGTCCGGTCCTTTCTCCAAGGCCGCGATGGGCCGCATGGTCACCGAAGGCAAACTCAGCCGCGACAGCATGGTGTGGACCCAAGGTCAGGACGGCTGGATGGAAGCGGGCGAGGTCATGGAACTGGCCCAGCTTTTCACCATTATGCCACCGCCACCTCCGGGGGCGTAAAGCCATCACCGCGCTTGCGACCATAAAGGCCAAAGTGCCGCATCGGCGCGTCTACCTGAAGTGGATGCACTGGCTGATGGTGCCGTTGTTTGTCTGGTTCATCGTGGTTCAGCCGATCGATGTGCAACGTATCGGCCCTGCTGCGGTCCAGTTCCATTCCGTGATGGGGCTGCTGTTTGTCAGCTTGGCGTTGTTCTGGACCGTCGATTATATGCGCAAAGGTCTGGCCAGCCGTCCGGGACCGAAACTGCCCGCCAAGGCGCGACCGCTGCATCAGCTTCTGCATAAGGTGCTGATCTGGGGTGTGTTCTGTGTGGCGCTCACAGGTTTTGGTCTGGGGCTGACGTCGGCCGTTCTGCTCTGGGCGGGGGGGATCGTGCCGATTGCACCGCCCCTGAATATGCCGCAGGCGAATGATTTCATCGGCATGGTGCATGAGGTACAGTTCTACACACTGGCTGTGATCGCGGGGCTTCACGTGCTGTTCCACCTCTGGCGCCACTATCGCTTGCGCGACAACGCGTTACGGATCATGGCGCCCAAAGCCTTGCACAGGTTCCTATGACACGGCGCAGACTCACAATTATCCTGCACTGGAGCACCTTGATGCTGGTGCTTGTCATGGTCAAAGGCGGCACGTCGGAACCTTGGGTCCGCTGGGCCTTTGTGATCGGCGGCGGTCTTTGGGTCGTAATGGCCTTGATCAAAGGCATGATGTGCAAACCGGGGCCCAAGCTACAAGGACCGCTGCGCACGGTCTACCCGTGGATGCATCGCGGTATGTATGCGGTACTGGCGGTGACTGTCGCCCTGAACGCAGCCGCCCTTCTGGGCTGGATGCCCCATGATACGGGCTGGGTGGCGCTTCTCGTTTTACTCGGCGCGGGGGCCCTGCACGGGCTGTTCCACTTCTGGCGGCACAACGTGCTCTTCGATGGTGCGCTGCGCGTGATGACACCACGCTTTATGCATAAGATACTGTGATGACTGACGGACAGGCACCTGTGGACGAACACCGCTTTCCCTGCGAAAGCTGCGGGTCGGACCTGCGGTTTGATCCTGCGGATCATCAACTCAAATGCGATCACTGCGGCAATGTGCAACCGATCGAGAGCGCGGGGCCTTGGACAGGCGCGATTGTCGAGCTGGATTTCCAGCGCGCGGTGCAGCATCGGCTCGACGATGCCGATATCGAGGAAACCCGTGTCAATGAATGCCCCAACTGCGGCGCCCAGACCGAGTTTGACTCCGATATCCACGCCGCCGAGTGCCCGTTCTGCGCCACCCCTGTGGTCACTGACACCGGCACCCACAGACATATCAAACCACGTGGCCTGCTACCATTCGCGCTGGCCGAGGGGGCCGCGCGCGACGCCCTGATTAAATGGCTCGGTAGCCTCTGGTTTGCGCCAAATGGCCTAACGGATTATGCCCGCAAGGGGCGCAAGATGAATGGCATCTATGTGCCCTACTGGACCTTCGATGCTGACACGAAAAGCCAATATACCGGCCAGCGCGGCACCCATTATTATGAAACCCGCACCGTGATGCGCGATGGCAAGCGCCGACAGGTGCGCGTACGCAAAACACGCTGGCGGCCTACCTCGGGGCGCGTGGCGCGGTTCTTTGATGATGTTCTGGTGCTGGCGTCCCGGTCGCTCCCCAAGAAATACACGGATGGGTTGGAGCCTTGGGATCTCTCGGCCTTGGAACCCTATAACCCCGAATATCTGGCCGGTTTCCGCGCCGAGGGCTATCAGGTGGAACTGACAGACGGGTTCACCGAGGCCCGCGCCTATATGGACCGGATGATCCACCGCGATGTGAAATATGATATCGGCGGCGATGCCCAGCGTGTCACCACCGTGAACACGGTCGTTAATGATGTGACCTTCAAACATGTCCTGCTGCCAGTCTGGCTGGCTGCGTATAAATACCGCGGGCAAACCTATCGGTTTGTGGTCAACGGCCGCACAGGGCGCGTACAGGGTGAGCGGCCCTATTCCGCATGGAAGATCGGTTTTGCGGTCGTTGTGGGACTTATCCTTGCGCTTATCGCAGGATTTGTTATCGCTAACAGTCAATAAAAGAGGGAGCCTCCGTGATGATCCTGTGCTGTGGAGAAGCGCTTATTGACATGTTGCCACGCGAAACGGCGCAGGGCGAGAGCGCCTTCGCGCCTCATGCTGGCGGTTCTGTCTTTAATACGGCCATCGCGCTGGGGCGTCTGGATGCCCCTGTGCAGTTCTTTTCCGGGCTCTCGTCCGACCTTTTTGGCGATGTCCTCCGGTCGGGACTTGCCGCCTCACAGGTTGATGCCAGCCCCGCCGCCGTATCAAGCCGCCCCACCACCCTTGCTTTTGTCAAACTGACAGATGGCCATGCCTCCTACGCCTTTTATGACGAAAACACCGCTGGCCGGATGTTGACCAATGACGATTTGCCCGATGTCACGGCAGATGCATTGTTCTTTGGTGGGATCAGCCTTGTGGTGGAACCCTGCGGTGCGGCCTATGAGGCGCTGATGCTACGCGAGGCCCCAACGAAGCTGACGATGATCGACCCCAATATCCGGCCTTCGTTCATCACGGATGAGGCCACCTATCGCGCACGTATTTCGCGGATGATGGGGGTGGCAGACATCATCAAAACCTCGGACGAGGACTTGGCGTGGATCATGGGGACGGCCGATGCAGACGGCTTTCTCGCACAAACCGGCGCGCGGGTCATCCTGCTGACACGTGGCGGCGAAGGCGTCAGCATCGTGACCAGGAATGGCACGTTTGATGTGCCCGCCGAGAAAGCGACCGTCGTCGATACTGTGGGCGCTGGCGATACATTCAGCGCGGGCTTTCTGGCACAACTGCACAAAAGCGGCCACCTGACGAAAGCAGGGATTACAGCCGCCAGCGAAGACGATTTGCGCGCCGCCGCCGCGTTCGGGGCCAAAGTGGCCGCGATCACCGTCAGCCGCGCAGGCGCAAACCCACCCTGGACGTCCGAGCTGTGAGGGCACTGATCCAGCGCGTCACCCAAGCCGCAGTCCATGTGGATGGTGCCGAGATCGGGGCGATCGGACCGGGACTACTGATCCTGATCTGTGCAATGGAAGGCGATGACGCGGCGACATCACAAGCACTGGCTTCAAAAATCAGTAAATTGCGCATTTTCTCCGACGATGCGGGCAAGATGAACAAATCCTTGCTGGATACAGGCGGGGCGGCATTGATCGTCAGCCAGTTTACGCTGGCGGCTGATACATCACGCGGCAACCGCCCCGGATTTTCCGCGGCGGCAAAACCCGATGTCGGGCATGCGCTCTATGAGCAGTTTATTGAAGATATGGCAGCGCTGGGTATCACGACCGCGACAGGATCGTTCGGCGCTGATATGGCTGTCAGCCTCACAAATGACGGGCCTGTGACAATCTTGCTGGACCTTTAGCCTAGCACTGCTTGCCGACAACCAGCACCCAATAAGGGCCGCGCGGACCTTGTGTGATGCCAACCCCGAATTCCTCGATGCGGGGGTGCAGCATGTTGCGGCGGTGACCGGGTGAGTTCATCCAGCCATCCACAATCTGCTCGGAGCGGGGATAGCCCCAGGCGATATTCTCGGCGACGATGCAATCATTATAGCCTGCCTGCTTGACCCGCGCCTGCGAGTTGGTGCCATCCGACCCGCGGTGATCGAAGAAGTCGTTGACCAGCATGTCACAGGCATGAACCATCGCAGCCTGCCCCAATTGGCGGTTGAAACGCAGTGGCGCTTCGCCGTTGGCGCGGCGGCTCTGGTTCAGGCCAGCCGCGATCTGGGTGGCCAGTTCGTTGACATTCGGGGGGGCAACACAATCGGCGGCAGCCGCTGAAGTGCCGACAAAAGAGAGCGCCATCACGGCTATCATGCGAGCAATGCGAGTCATAATTTGGATCCCGTCGATTGAATAAAGTCAACGTAAGGGTCACAGCCCAACGCGGCAACGCAAAGGCGACTCTAAGGCACGGAAGCGGCGATTACGTGCCGACCTTTCGCAATTGGAAACTAATTGCGCTTATGGCAAAGATTGTTGCCGCAACGCAGATAATCATCGGGCCGACCGAGGTATCGAAGATCACGGCAAGCCGCAATCCAGCAATGGCCGAGAGCACGCCGATTCCCATCGACAGAAATGCCATGCGTTCCGGTGTGCTGGCATAGTTGCGCGCAGCGGCTGCCGGAATGATCAAAAGCGCCGTGATCAGCAAAGCGCCGACAACCTTGATCGCCACAGCCACAACCGCCGCCAGCAAGAGTGTGAGCACCAATTGCTCACGGCGCGGATTGATACCTGCCGCATAGGCCAGGTCTGGGCTGAGCGTCGCCGTCAGCATCGCCGACCAATGCCACCAGAGTGCGGCGACAACCAGCGCCCCGCCGCCCCAGATCACAGCCAGATCGCCGCGTGTCACGCTCAGGACATCGCCGAAGAGATAGGCATCCAGATCAACCCGTTGGCCGGGGATCAGCGTGACAGCCACCAAGCCTATGGCCAAAGCGGCATGCGCAAGGACACCCAGCATTGTATCAACGGCGGCACCCTGGTTGCTGAGCCCGTGGATCAAGACCGCCATTGCCAAGGCAACAACGCCCACCCCCAAGGTAATCGAAGTGCCGAAAAGCAGCGCCAGCGCCACGCCCAGAACGGCGGCATGGGCTGTGGCATCGCCGAAATAGGCCATACGCCGCCAGACAACAAAACAGCCCAGCAGGCCAGCCGCTATTGCAGTTCCCACGCCCGCAAGTGCCGCGCGCACCAGAAAATCATCCAGCATTTATTCCGCCGCCTCATGATGATGGTGGTGATCATGGTCGTGCCCGTGATCATGGTCATGGCGATAAAGCGCAAGCGCACCGCCCGTGCCTGTCCCGAACAACTCGCGATATGCGGGCGCGGCCGAAACCACTTCGGGCGTACCTTCGCAGCAGATATGCCCGTTGAGACAAATCACCCTGTCGGACGCGCTCATCACGACGTGCAATTCATGGCTGACCATCAGCACAGCACAACCGATATCGCGCCGCACCGCCTCGATCTGCCGGTAGAACGCCGCCGATCCCGGCTGATCGAGGCCCTGTGTCGCCTCGTCCAGCATCAGGATATCCGGCTTGCCCAAGATCGCGCGCGCCAAGAGCACACGCTGGAACTGCCCCCCCGATAGTTGCGACATCTGCTGCGTACCAAGGCCCGCAACACCCGCCGTGCGCAACGCCTCTTTTGCTGCGTCAGGGTCTACCGGGTGCGGCAGGTTCAAAAACCGGTTCACAGTGATCGGCAGGGTCGGATCAATATGCAGCTTTTGTGGCACATAGCCGATGCGCAAACCCTCTTGCCGTGTCACGGCGCCTTTCTGCGGGGTCAGGGCGCCAATCAGGACACGCAGCAGCGTTGATTTACCCGACCCGTTTGGTCCGACAATGGTGACGATCTCGCCGGGATCCAGCGCAAGGCTCACACCTTGCAATACCCTCTGGCCACCATGTGAAAATTCAATGTGGCGCGCATCAATCAGGCTCATGCCGCGTCCTTTGTCTGGCAGGTCGGGCACAGCCCCTCGGCCTCAAAAACGGTCTGCTCAACCTGAAACCCGCTCAAGGCCGCGGTCTGGTCCATCGCCGCGTTGGCCTGCGCCTCGGCCACCTTGCCGCAGCCGCGACAAATCATAAACGCCGGATCATGGGCCGCCCCGGGATAGGTGCAGGCAATAAAGGCATTCAGGCGTTCGATGCGATGCACAAACCCCTGCTCGACCAGAAACGCAAGCGCACGATAGGCGACCGGCGGCTTGGACCCGAGCCCTTCGGCATCCAGACGCGCCAGCACATCATAGGCCCCCATCGCGGCATGGCTTTCCAGTAGAATCTCAAGCACGCGGCGACGGACCGGCGTCAATTGCACAGCCCGTTCTTTGCAGGCAGCCTCGGCCGCCGCCAAGGCGGAACTGACACAGGTGCTATGATCGTGACTGGCGAAACCCAGCGTATCTTGTGGCATGATCGTCTCTTGTTATGTTATAACATACGCATTATAGCGATGGCGATTTCAAAGAACAAGGACCGCACCATGATTCGTTTGCTTGCCGCATTTTCCCTTCTTCCTTCCGTCGCGCTGGCCGAAGTACCGCGTGTGGTGACGGATATTGCCCCTATTCACAGCCTGACAGCACAGGTGATGGGTGATCTTGGCCAGCCTGACGTTCTTTTGCCACCCGGTGCGGACCCGCACGACTATGCGCTCCGCCCAAGCGATGCAGAGCGGTTGAGCACTGCCGATCTGGTGATCTGGGTCGGGGAAAGCCTGACACCATGGCTGGAAGAGCCGATTGAAACACTCGCCCCGCAAGCCCCCCGTTTTGAATTGCTCGAGGTGGAAGGCTGGGAAAAGCTGGAAGCGCGCGGGAAAGAAGATCACGGGCATGAGGATGATGGACACGACGACCACGGACATGACGATCACGGGCACGATGATCATGACCACGGACACGCGCATGAGCACGCCCATGATCACGGCGATTATGACCCGCACGCCTGGCTTGATCCGGTTGTCGCCCAAACGTGGGTCTCCGCGATTGCGGGCGAGTTGAGCGCGCTGGACCCGGACAATGCCCCAATCTACGCCGCCAATGCGAAAGCCACGATTGCCGCCCTCGCTGCACTTGAAACGGACCTCACCGCGCAATTGGCAGACCTGTCAGAGCGCGCGTATATTCTGCCGCATGATGGCTATCAGTATTTCGAGGCGCGGTTCGGGCTGACAGCACAGGCGGCGATTTCCGGCATTGATGCGCGCACACCCGGGCCTGCGCAGATCGCCGCTTTGCGCGAGGAGATGGCCGCGCAGAACGTGGTCTGCGTCTTTAGTGATGCGGAAATCGGTGACCGTTGGGCGACTGTTATCATCGAGGGAACCTCTGCCAAGACGGCAGAGATCGACGGTGTCGGGGCCGGCCTAGCGGCAGGACCTGCGCTTTACGGGCAAATGCTGGAGCGGCTCGCCGCGCAATTTGCAGGCTGCCTTGGGCCCAACACGTAAGGTGGGTCTTGATCCACCTTACCTCAACGCAACCTTACTCGGCCAATAGCTTCTCGGATTGCAGCCATCCCGGAATGTCACCGATGGACGACAAAACCACGTCGGCCAGCGGTGACAATTCTTCCCGCGGCGCAGGGCCGGTCAGCACGCCAATCGTACGCATCCCTGCAGCACGGCCCGCGTGCAGATCATGGGTGCTATCGCCGACCATGAGGCAATTTTCTGCTCCCAGCCCTGTTTCGGCACAAAAAGCCAAAAGCTGTCCCGGCGCGGGTTTCCCACCGTGGCCACTGTCATAACCTGCGATAAAATCGAAATGCTGCGTCACACCTGCGCGCGCCAGATGCGCCCGCGCGGGGGCTTCGGCATCATTTGTGGCGATGCCCAGACGCAAACCTAATTCACGCAAACCTGCGAAATAGCTTTGCAACGGCACCGCCTCGACCTGCGTCACAGCCGCTGCCGCCGCATTCATCCGTGACAAAAGCGCGTCGGCATCCAGATCAGGCAAGACCGACCTGATGACCTCCGCCACCTCGCCTGCCGTGGACGCGATGACGAGGCTCTCGGGACGGAACGTCGCTGCGGGGACATCATATCCCAGCACATCCGCCAGACGCGCAAAGAGCGCCGGATCATGCCCCGCTTCCCCTTTCAGCATCCCACGGGTCCACGCCCCCCACGTCGCGTTGAAGTCAAACAAGGTCCCGTCCTTGTCAAAAATGATACCCTTGATCACCGCGTGCCCTTTCATCATCCATTGACAGCGGACCCTGCCCGCCCGACGGTGTCAACCTATGTTGAAACTTCGATCCTACCGCACACGGCCAATGCATCTGGGGGGCTTCCCGCTCGAGAGCCTGCGGCGTGTGGATCATGTTGATCTGTCAGCGCTTCCGCCAATGCATCCGGTGTCTTTTCGCAGACCGGACGATCGCAAAAGCATCATCGGTGCCATGCAGGACTATCAGGCGATGCTGGACGCCACGCGCGATGGTATGGTCAAGCGCGAGAGGGCTGAAATCCCTGATGACCTAAGTGAACGCGCCAATCATCTCAAAGCCTTCGGCTATTATTGCGATGCCAGCATGGTTGGCGTTTGCGAAATACATGATGCCGCGTGGTTGCAGACACCAATTGCAAATGCAGATGTGGATCGCCTCGCCTCTAAGCTACGCACCATGCAGCATAAATCGCTGGCAGCAGGTATAGATGTGATCATGGCAGGCCTGCGGGAAAGCATGTCTTTGCCACCCGCCGATTGCCGCCACCATACCCATGCAGTCGTGTTTCTTTATGACTTTCCCCGTCCGCCCCGATCAGAAGAGACAGGCACCGACTGGATCAAGGATGCGCTCCCGCAGCGCGCCTGCCTGCGCGGGATGGAGACCGCCGTCACACTGGCCAGCTATCTGCGCACGCTGGGCCATGAGGCACGCGCGCATTCGATGGCCGCCACCGATGTGCATCTGGGCGCTCTTGCGGCCCTAGCGGGCCTTGTCGCGCAGGAGGACGGCGCACTGATTAACCCGTTCACCGGTGATCGCTACGGGCTGGCTGCGGTCACGACCACGCTGGCCATGACAGCGGACAAACCTCTTGCGCCGGGACAAAAAGCGCCGCGCAGCTATCAAACAGGCCTTGGCACCCATGCCAAGACTGCCCGGACACGCGATCCCTTTGCCAAGCGGGATTTCGCCCTTGGCCCGCATCCTTTCGAGACGCTGAAACGGGTGGATGACACCACCACCTATATCGACCGCCCGAATGTCGCGCGGGTGCCGAAACGCGCGAATATGTTCGTGCGCGGGCTGTTCGGCGATATGGGCAAGCAGGTGCAAGAGGCCACCAAGAACGGCAATTACGTGCGCAAATCCGCAGCCGCCTTTGCGTTCCGGCCATCGCTGGGGGCCTTTGTCTTGTTGCAGGACGGTGAGGCCGTGGGCGACCCTGTCGTGGACACGCCCGAAAACAACGCCGCCAACATCAAAGCCGCGCTCTACTTCTTGGGCGTCGATGCCGTGGGCCTGTCGGCCTGCCCCGACTGGACCTATTACAGTCACGACACCACCGGCGCGCCCATCACGCCCTACCATGAAAACGCCATTTCGATGATCATCGACCAAGGCCACGAAACCATGGAGGGCGCATCTGGTGACGATTGGATTGCCTGCGCGCAATCCATGCGGGCCTATTTGCGGTTCTCGCTTCTGGGCGGTGTGCTGGCCCAGCATTTGCGCAATCTGGGCTATACCGCGCGCGTCCATTCGGTGATGGACGAAGAGGTGCTGCACCCGCCGCTCTTGTTGCTTTCAGGCTTGGGAGAGGTCAGCCGGATTGGCGAGGTGATCCTGAACCCGTTCCTTGGGCCGCGTCTGAAATCCGGCGTTGTCACCACCAACATGCCGATGGCCCATGACAAACCCATCGACTTTGGTCTGCAAAAATTCTGTGACGCCTGCAACAAATGTGCCCGCGAATGCCCGTCAGGTGCGATCACCGCAGGGCCGAAGCTGATGTTCAACGGCTATGAAATCTGGAAATCCGACAGCCAGAAATGCACGACCTACCGCGTCAGCCAAAAGAACGGCGCGATGTGCGGGCGCTGTATGAAAACCTGCCCGTGGAACCTTGAAGGCCTGTTCGCCGAAGCCCCCTTTCGCAAGCTGGCGATGACCGTGCCACAGGCCGCCAAGACGCTTGCCGCACTTGATGATCGGCTCGGGAAAGGTGCAATCAACCCCGTCAAGAAATGGTGGTGGGATCTTGAGATGGAGGACGACGGTGCCTATCGCCCCGCGCGCCATCCGGTCAACGCCCGTGACCTTCAGCCGGAACTGGACCTGAAATTCAGCGACCAGACGCTGGCCGTCTATCCTGCGCCCCTCGCACCGCCCCCCTACCCTTGGCCCGCACCGATGGACCGCGAGGCAGGGATCGCCGCCTATCAGGCCATGATCACGGCCGATGAACACCGCGCACGCCGTGCCGCAGGGCGGCCGCCCGAGCATGTCTACACGCCCGTTCAGGGCGCGACACCTGTCATCGCGGCAGTCGTCAGCAAAGCCGAAAGGATGACGGACAAGGTCACGAAATATGAATTTACCCGCGCCGACGGCGGCCCTTTGCCGCCCGCGACCGCAGGGGCGCATATTGATGTGGTCGTGGCACCTGAATTTTTCCGTCAATACTCGCTCAGCGGTGATCCGGCCGATAGTAGCAAATATCAGATTGCCGTGCTGCGCGAAGATGCAGGCCGTGGCGGCTCGAAACTCATGCACCGCATATTCACGGAAGGGCGGCGCGTCTTCATCTCGCCCCCGATCAACCATTTCCCGCTGATCGAGGACGCCTCTCAGACCCTGTTGATGGGCGGCGGGATTGGTGTAACGCCGATGATCGCGATGGCCCACAGGCTCCATGCCATCGGTGCCGCGTTCACGCTGCACTATAGTATTCCGAGCCGTGCAGAGGCCGGATTCCTGCATGATCTGGCGACGGTGCCATGGGCGGATAAGGTGGTGGTCCATGTGTCGGATGAAGGCACGCGCGCCGATCTTGCGAGCCTCACCCGCTACAAGACCGGGGCGCATATCTACACCTGCGGACCTGATGCCTATATGGCTGCGGTTCTGGATGCCGCGGCGAAAAACGGTTTTCCCGAAGAGGCGCGGCATCTTGAATATTTCGCTGTGCCGGAACAGCCCGATTATGAAAATCACCCCTTTGCGCTGCGCTTGAAAGACGGGCGTACCGTCGCTGTTGCGGCGGATCAATCGGCGTCAGATGCGCTGATCGCGGCAGGGGTGCATGTGGATGTCAAATGCTCTGACGGTCTGTGCGGTGTGTGCAAATGCGGCGTGTTGGAAGGGGCTGTCGAGCACCGCGATTTCGTGCTTTCCAAGACCCAGCGTGAAACACAGATGATCCTGTGCCAAAGCCGCGCGGCAGTGGCGGGCGGAACGCTCAAAATCGACCTTTAGGTCCAATGCACACTTTCAGCGCCGGGAAGCGCGTAGCGCGCGCGCAACGGCTGATCGTATCCCAATCCGGTGCTGTCACAAAAATCGATGACCCATGTGTCATCCATGGTGATAAACTCCAGCACAGCAGCTAGAAAAGCAGGGTCTGTCGCACGGTCGCGCAGATCATCGACCGAACCACCCGATGCGCCCAGAAACACCCCGCATAATTCGTCGTTTCCTGCCAGCCATGTCAGCCCTTTCAAGGCGATCACTTCGGCCTGTTCGTGTTGCATCCCGTGCCCCTCGTTCCGCAGAAACATTTTCTTAACCATTCGCGCCCAATCTGCACGGGACTGAGCAGAACGCTCTTGATAGGTGCAGGAAAATGCCCGGACGGATATTGATCATTGATACTGTAGCAACGAATAGAATCGTGTTGAAAGTCAAGATGCTGGCAGCACAATTCGCAGTCGATACCTGCGAGAGCAAGGCTGAGGCGATCATGTTGATCGAACGAAACCGCCCCGATCTGATCTTGCTCAACCTGTCTGATGCAACCCATGATCAGCATAGCCTCTGCCGCGATCTGCGCCGCTCGACTGTGACAAAATCAATTGCCATCATTGCGGTCGGTGTCGCCGATACCTCAAGGGCGCGGTTTGCAGCCCTCGATGCGGGTGCAGATGATGTGCTGCCCCATCCTGTGAACGATGTGTTATTGCTGGCGCGCATCCGCAGTCTGTTGCGGGTCCGCAGCACCAGTCAGGAACTGATGTTACGTGAAACCACCAGCCGTGCTTTGGGCTTTGAGGAGAACAAGGCGGTCTTTGACGGTGCGGCACGTCTTGCAATCCTGAGCCAGGAGTCGCGGGCCGCGTCCCTTCTCAAGTCCAGCCTGAACGCAGGACTGCGGAACGCTATTCAGGTGCTGCATCCCAATGATGCCCTGCTTGGTGATGACGGCAGCGCTGCGTATGATCTTTTCGTGATCAATGCGGCGACAACCGAGGCTGGCGCAAGCGGGCTTTTCGGGTTGGTGTCCGACCTGCGCGCGCGCAACCAGACGCGGCTTGCCATGCAGCTTGTCGTGGTGCCACCTGAGGCGCCGGAAGTGGCTGCAATGTTTCTTGATCTTGGCGCGGATGATGTGGTGCCATCAACCAGCAGTCCTGATGAAATCAGCATGCGTGCGACGCGCCTGATCGCGCGCAAACGCCAACATGACAAGCTGCGTGATACGGTGCGCAACGGATTGAATGCCGCCGTCACTGATCCGCTGACCGGTCTGTTCAACCGGCGCTATGTTGAACCGCATCTGGCGCGCCTTGCCGAGGATTCGCGCAAATCCGGTCGGGAACTTGCCGTGATGATGATCGATATCGACCACTTCAAATCTGTGAATGACACCCACGGGCATGCAGCGGGCGACACCGTGCTGATCGCGCTTGCTAACCGCCTGCGTGAAAACCTGCGCGCGATTGATCTGGTGGCACGGATGGGGGGCGAAGAGTTTCTGGTCGCCATGCCCGGCACATCGGTCGCGGATGCACGCATGGCCGCAGCCAGGCTTTGCGAATTGGTCCATGCCACGCCGTTCAATCTGGGCGAAGGGCTGCCGATGCTGAAGGTGACCGTGTCAGTCGGTGTCGCAGTCAGCGGAAAGTTGAACGCCGGAAGCAGCGCAATCACCAAAATCTGTGACCGCGCGGACAAAGCGCTTTATGCCGCCAAGTCTGCTGGCCGTGATCAGGTCGCTTTCAGCAAATCAGCCGCCTGAGGATCGCTCGCGCAGGCTGCGGGCGCGCGACATCTCTTCCAGCACCCGCTCTGCAAAGGCACGGCGACGCTCGGGCGTCATGGCAATGATCTCTTCCACCACCACCTCTTGTGCTGTGGCCTGAACAGTCGTCATCCGTGCGCTTTGTTCGGCAAGCAATGCCCGCAAGACATCAGGATCAAAGGGATCGGCCTGCAAGGCGGCAACGACACGATTGACACGATCACGCAGATCAAAATCACGCAAAGACCGGTCGTTGCGCAATTGGCGACCGATGGCCCGGCGCTCTTGCGGTTCAAGCGCGCGCGCAATTGGCCCAAGCCCAAGATCGAAACTGCGCGGTGGTCCGTCTTTCCATCGACCCGAAGCCGCTGACCCGACAATAACCCCAACCACCGCAAGGTTGAGCGCAAGCGAGAGTACGAGCACAACACGCCAAAGGCGGCTGGGGCGCGCTTGGGGTGTTTTATCTTCAGCCATCACCAAATGCTCCTGCGTCGATCATCAAATCTGTAGCAAAGAGGTTGATACTTACCTCATCCCCCATCATCGCGGCGGTCACATCCTGCACCGATGCAGGCGGGGCCACCCCGACCCAAATGCCGGCAACCGTCGCCACGGCAAGCCCGCTGACCGCAGGCCAGCCGCCGATTGTATCCAGCATGCGCATCATCAGGCCGGGCCGCGCCACAGGCGTGGCAACCGCGCGCGGTTGTACGGCGTCGGCGTCGCCGATGACACGTGCCATCAGTGCATCGCTTGGTACTGGGGATGTGCTGCGCGCCTGCGCGAACAGATCATCCAGCATGTCATCATTCGGGTTCGTCATCGTCATACCCCAGTTCTGCCTTCCGCCCTGCCATGATATCGGCAAGGGCCCGTTTCCCGCGTGCTGTCAGACTTTCCACGGACCGCACGCTGATGTCCATGATCTGCGCAATTTCGGGGTTCGCAAGCCCCTCGAGGTGGCGGAGCGATACCGCCTGCGCCTGTCGTTCCGGCAATTGCGCCAGCGCATCAGACAGCGCCATCATACGCGCCTGCGTCTGCATTTGCGCGACGGCACTGGGGCTTGGATCGGGCGGTTCGGCCACCTGATCGAGCGGCACGGCACCGCGCCTCTTGCGCAAGCGGTCGGTACAAAGATTCGCCACAACACGGTAGAGCCACGTACTCACCTGTGCCTCGCCCTGCCGCCAGTCCGGCGCGACCTTCCAAAGGCGCATCATGGCGTCCTGGGCCACATCCTCGGCCTCGGACCCATTGCCCAACATGCGCGTGGCCTGCGCCAGCACGCGTGGCAACAGCCGCGCCGTCAGATACCGCGCAGCCTGCCCGTCGCCATTGGCGTAGGCTACCAAGAGCGCCGCGTCTTCGGCGCCCGCAAAGGGGTCTGGCGATGCGTTCATCTGTCCGTTTGCTAGCCAACTTCATGCCGGGTGGCAATTGGCAGAGGGCTGAGGCGCCCTCTGCCAGCCACGCCTTAGCCGCGATCGCGTGGGCCGTCGCCACGATGATCACCGCGGCCTTCGCCGCGCCGTTCACCCATGCGCGCCTTGGCGGCCTCGAACTCTTCTGCGGAAATCACACCGTCACTATCGGCATCGACGCGCTCAAATATCTGAGCCGCGCGGCGTTCACCACGTGAGGGCATTTCGTCCTGCTGCAGCAGACCATCATCGTTGTCGTCAAAACGCGCAATCATGCGGGTGGCCCGCTCTGTGGCCCGCTCTGTGCCAGACGCCGCCAGCTCGGCAGCAGACAGAGCTCCGTCACCATCGGTGTCGATCTCGGCAAAGCGTGCTTCACCGCGCGCCTGCATTTCTTCCAGGGTCAAAGCACCGTCGCCATTGATATCAAGCGTGGCAAAATCCGGCCGTTCGCGGTGGTTCTCTGCCTGTGCTGCACCCGCTGTCAAAACCAAACCGGAGAGCAGCGCTGCTGTCAAAATCTTCGTTTTCATCGTGTTGTCCTTTTTACAGTCTCGCAGCCTGTCTGTGCTGCTGATGCTCCTTCAACGCAGGGCCGCGATACTTCCGTCGCTGTTTTTTCAAACAAATGTCCGGCAAGTCACAAATCAGCGCACCCCCTTTTCAAACCAATCGCAATAGTCCATGTGAAAAAGGGCAAGACGGAGTTTTTTCCTATGTCGAACGCGGAAACGATCCTTGATGATCGCCCAACCAAACGTGCCATTCTCAACGGACTGCGGTGCAAATGCCCGAACTGCGGTGAAGGCAAGCTGTTCGCGCGCTACCTGAAGGTGGCCGATACCTGCCCTGTCTGCCACGAAGAGCTCTCGCATCACCGCGCGGATGACGGCCCCGCCTATCTGACGATTTTGCTGGTGGCCCATATCATCGGTTTTGTGATCCACTTCTGGTGGGTCTATTATCGGCCTGAACCTTGGGTCATGGCGACTGGCCTGACAATCGGGTCTGTCGCGCTGTCACTGGCGCTTTTGCCGCGTATGAAAGGCATGATTGTTGCTATTCAGTGGTCACGCCGGATGCACGGATTTGGCCACAACGAATAAGAGGCCCCCCATCGACAAATCCGCGATCAGAGATGCCGCAACGATCATTGTTCTTCGGGATGCCAAGGCCCGGCCATCGGTTCTGATGGGGCAACGCGGCGCCGGTGCAGCCTTCATGCCCGGCAAATTTGTCTTCCCCGGCGGTGCTGTCGATGACAACGACGCAGCCGTCCCCGTCACATCACTGTCCCCGCTGGATGAAGCGCGCCTTGCAAATGAAAGCACCCGTGCGCCCGTGGCCCTTGCTGCCGCTGCCATCCGCGAGCTCTGGGAAGAAACCGGTCAGGTTCTGGGCCACCCGGGCCAGTGGTCCGACCCACCACAGGGATGGCGCGGTTTTGCCGCCACCGGGCATGTCCCCCACGCCGCAGCCCTGCAATTCTTTTTCCGTGCTGTTACACCGGCGGGGCGCCCGCGGCGGTTCGATGCGCGGTTCTTTCTAGCGGATGTGGACCATTTGAAGACGGATCCCGATGATTTCTCAAACGCCGAGGACGAACTCGCGCACCTGCAATGGGTGCCCTTGGCCGATGCGCGCAGGTTCAACCTGCCTTTCATCACACAGGTTGTTCTGGCCGAGTTGGCGAGCCATATCGCACGTGGCGGCACGCCTGTCAGCGTGCCCTTCTTTCGCAATGATGATGAGGCACATCTGGTCAGTCGCCTTGCCGGCCAAAGCCCGCTAGAGCAATAACACCAGCATGATGATGCTAAGCGTTAGCAGCGCCAAACCCTGCCATTCACGCAGGCTGACTTTCTCACCAAAAACAAATGCGCCGATCATCAACGAGAACAAAAGCTCGATCTGCCCAACCGCGTTCACATAGGCTGCGTTTTGCAAGGTGAAGGCCGTGAACCAGCAGATTGACCCAATCATGCTGGTGAGCCCAACGAGCCCCGCAACCCGCCACGCCGAGAGCACGCGCATGATCTCGCCCCGTTCCCGCCAAGCGAGCCAAAGCGCCATGGCAATGGTCTGAAAGGCGGTGACCAGCGCCAGCGTGACAATTGCACGGTAAAACACATCGCCCTGGGCCAAGGAAAGTGAAGCGCCGCGATAGCCATTGCCGGAAATGCCAAATAACACACCGGCCCCAAGTCCCAAAGCCGTCGCGCGGTTGAAAATGCGTTTGCGCCACGGGCCCACACCATCGGGCGGATCAGACAGCAAAAGCACCCCGCCAAGGCCAATCAACATGGCGGTGATGGTCAGTGGCGTGAACGTGTCACCCAGAATGAGAAAACCGAATAGCGCGCTCAGCAGGACTTCGGTCTTTTTGAACGTAATGCCGACGGCAAAGTTGCGATGACTGAATAGCGCGACCACACACATCGTCGCCAATATCTGCGAGGTGCCACCCGCCAGCGCATAGGGCCAGAACTCGGGTGGTATTTGCGGTGTGCCTTGCCCCGAAGCCATCGCATAGACAAAGGCGATCACCGCAACGAGGGGCGCGGAATAGATGAACCGCGCAAAGGTCGCGCCAGCGGTCGAAAGCGCCATGCCTTTGAGGCGCTTTTGCAGCATAAACCGCAGGGTCTGCGCTGTGGCGGCACCAATGGTGATAAGGATCCAGAGTTCCATCTAGGCCCTATGCCAGCAATCTCTGACCCTCACCAGAGCGGACTAGCCCTTGACCCCCACCGCTTTGCCTGCGCCCTCGGGCATCGGCAATGCTGCATGGGCGGCAGCCACTTTCGCCAAAGTCGCGGCCAGCGCGGGCGCAGGTTCACACGCGCGGCGGGTCTCGAGGCTGACATGGATCAGCATATGTTCGCCCGTGGCCAGTTCACGCGTGCCTTCATACATCCGGTGGAACACATGCATCTTTTTGCCCGCCCCGTTCAGGACTTGCGTCTCGATCCGGATCACAGCGCCCGCATGCACCTCATCCAGATGCCGGATATGGGTTTCCGCAGTAAAGTAGCTCCCGCCGGTTGCGATATAGGCGGCATCACAGCCGACAAGCGCCATCATCCGGTCGGTCGCATCGCCAAAGGCCTGCAAATAGCGTGCCTCGTTCATGTGGCCGTTATAATCGGTCCAATCGAGCGGCACCGCGCGTTCCACGGTTACAATCGGCTGACCCAGATCATCGGGCAGACCAATGGCCCCTTCCACGCGGCGGTCCTGCGCGTTCAACAGCTTGCCTGCGCCCCAATCCTGCGCCTTTAGACCTCGCAGGATTGTAACGAGGTTATTATCGCGCGCGCGTTCCAGTTCGCGGATCGTGTACATCCCCGATTGCGCATCGGATTGATCCGCCACGGCATCAATCAAGTCATCGGTCAGTTCGGGCACATCCATCAGCTTGGTCCACGGCCATTCAAGACATGGTCCGAATTGTTCGATAAAATGCCGCATCCCCGCTTCACCACCGGCAATCCGGTAGGTTTCAAACAGGCCCATCTGCGCCCAGCGCAGGCCGAAGCCATAGCGGATCGCATTGTCGATTTCCTCGGTGGTGGCGACGCCGTCCTTGATCAGCCAAAGCGCTTCGCGCCAGACAGCCTCAAGGAAGCGGTCGGCAATATGCGCGTCAATCTCGGCCCGGACATGCAAGGGATACATGCCGATTTCGGTCAGCACCTCTTTTGCACGCTGAATAATCTGTGGTGCGGTCTTGTCGCTCGGGACCAGTTCGACCAGTGGTAAAAGGTAAACCGGATTGAACGGATGGGCGACGACGATCTGTTCAGGGCGCGTGGCACAGCCCTGCAATTCGGACGGCTTGAACCCGCTGGTTGACGAACCGATCACCGCATCATGGGGGCAGTGTTCCTGCAAGGTCTGGTAAACCTTGCGCTTCAATTCCAACCGCTCGGGCACGCTTTCCTGCACCCAGTCCACGCCAGTCACAGCGGCAGACATGGTGCCATGAACACTCAGTTGCCCCTCGGCGGGTAAAGCCACATCCGACAGCCCCGGCAAGGACCGGCGCGCGTTGTTCAATACTTCGTCGATCTTGCGCGCAGCCTCTGGATCGGGGTCAAAGACGCGCACGTCCCAGCCCATCAGCAGGAACCGTGCAGCCCAGCCGCCACCAATCACGCCACCGCCGATTATGGCCGCTGTCTTTTGTGTCATTGTCTAGCCTGCCGGTTTATCGTCAGGGTGGTCGAATTCATCCGCAGGCACAGGAGCGCGGCGAATACTTGGGTCACAGGCCACCATTGCCGTTTCGCTGTCCCGGATGATCAGGCCACCGCGCGCGCGGCAGTCCTCAAAGGTCATACGCCCACCAATTACCATGAATTCACGCATCCCGCCGCCACCGCCGCCGGTGGTCATCCCGCCGCCCTCGCAGGCGGCCAAAGCAATCACGCTGCCCAAAATCAACCGTTTCATCATCAAAACTCCTCTAATCGGCTCAAATCATATCCATTGAATTGCAAAACATCACGCGCCGCCTGCAGACGATCGGCGCGAATGTCGGGGGTGCGGTTCAAAATCCAGCCCGACCGCCCGTTGGGGGCACCGACAACGGCGGTGCGGTAATCCTCATCCGTCCAAAGCACCCAGTAATCGGCGGCCACGAAAGGCACCGAGGGGAACCGCACCTTCAACCGGCCCGGCCCGACAATTTCTGCCGTACCTTCTATGCGCGCAGTCTCTTGGCCAGCCGTGTCGCGGCAAATGTTCAGAACGGACAACAGCCCGTCGTCGCGCAAACCGTATTCCGCAGTTACGCCGACACAGCCCGACTGAAATGGCACAGGATAGCGTGACACCTCATACCAGACGCCCAGATAGCGTTCGGGCGCGAATACCGCTTTCGATGCAATCGGCACATCCGTGTCGCGGTAGACCGAGAACAAGCCGCCACTGCCCTGCGTGCTACAGCCCGCCAAGAGCAGGATCAGTGCCAAAGCCCTCATTGCGCGACCGGCGCGCGTTTTGTCAGGCCCAGTTTGGCGCGGACTTCGGCCGGGCCGATGACCTTGGCGCCCAGATTTTCGATAATACCCACAGCGCGTTCGACCAGTTGGGCATTGGTCGCCAAAACGCCGCGATCCAGCATCAGGTTGTCTTCCAGACCGACACGCACATTACCCCCCGCCAGGACCGAGGCCGCCACATAAGGCATCTGGCTGCGCCCCAGCCCAAAGGCCGAGAAGGTCCAGTCGTCGGGCACATTGTTGACCATCGCCATGAAGGTGTTGAGATCATCCGGCGCGCCCCAAGGCACCCCCATGCAAAGCTGCACCAGCGCGGGGCTGTCGAGCACACCATCTTTGACCAGTTGCTTGGCGTACCAAAGATGGCCGGTATCAAAGGCCTCGATTTCGGGCTTTACCCCCAGTTCGGTCATCATCCGCCCCATGGCAATCAACATGCCGGGGGTGTTGGTCATAACGTAATCGGCTTCGGCGAAATTCATCGTACCGCAATCAAGCGTGCAAATCTCGGGCAGACATTCCGCCACGTGGGCAACGCGCTCGGTGGCGCCCACCATATCCGTGCCTGCAATCGTCGGCAGCGGGGTCTCGACCCCGCCAAAGACCATATCCCCGCCCATGCCGGCGGTCAGGTTCAGGACCACATCGACCTCCGCCTCGCGAATGCGGTCAGTGACTTCGCGGTAGAGTGCAAGGTCGCGCGATGGCGCACCGGTATCGGGATCACGCACATGACAATGCACCACCGCAGCACCCGCCTTGGCTGCGTCAATCGCACTTTCGGCGATCTGGCGGGGCGAGCGCGGAACATGGGGGCTGCGATTCTGGGTCGATCCAGAGCCCGTCACAGCGCAGGTGATGAACACCTCTCTGTTCATTTGTAGCGGCATATCTGGTCTCCCTCGGGTGTTTGCGTGACATTTGCCCATATCAGGGCACCGCACAAGGCAGAATTCCCATCGACAGGGGGTTCACCCTGCCGATCAATTTCCGCAACGGATGTCTGCGTAAGGTGGATTGAAATCCACCTTACCTAATAGGGCATGGGGTGCTCCTTATGGACCGCGTCAATCGCGGCAATCACCTCATCCGACAGAACCACATCCTTCCCATCAAGAATTTGCTGTAACTGCGCCGAGGTCGTCGCCCCGAATATCGCTGAGACTGCAAAGGGCCGTGTGCGCTGCCATGCCATCGCCATATGTACCGGATCGAGCCCGTGCTTCGCCGCCAGATCAAGATAGGCCTGCGCGGCGGGCCACAACCGTTCGGTCACGCGCCCACCCAGATCACCGTTGAGCGACAAACGGCTTCCTCCCGGCACAGCGCCATTCTGATATTTGCCGGTCAGCACACCGCAAGCAAGCGGCGAAAACGACAGCAATGTCACATCCTCATTCACCGCCATCTCGGCCATATCGGTGTCATAGAGACGGCACAGCAGCGAATATTCGTTCTGGACAGAGGCCATGCGCGGCAGTCCCGCAGCCTCGGCCTGATCGATCCACTTGGTCATCCCCCACGCGCTTTCATTCGACATGCCGATGGCACGGATCTTGCCCGCTTTGACCATATCGCCCAGCGCCTCGAGCACATCCATCATGTGGTCCATCGTCTGCTGACGGTTCTGGCCGGACGGATCATAGGTCCAGTTCTGGCGGAACATGTAAGAGCCGCGCACGGGCCAGTGCATCTGGTAGAGATCAATCACATCCGTCTGCAGCCGCCTGAGCGATGTGTCCACCGCCTCGCGGATCACTGCCCCGTCATAGCCGCGCCCTTCGCGCACCCAACCGGGATTGTTGCCCGATACTTTGGTCGCTACAACAATCTCATCGCGGCGGCCTGTCTTGGCGATCCAGTTGCCGATAATCTGTTCTGAAAGTCCTACAGTTTCGGCGCGGATCGGATTCACAGGATACATCTCAGCCGTATCGAGAAAGTTGATACCGGCATCCAGCGCCATGTCGATCTGATTGTGCGCGTCATCTTCCGGCGTTTGATTGCCGTAAGTCATGGTGCCCAGACACCATTCGCTGACCATGATACCGCTGTGGCCAAGGGGGAGTTGTTTCATGACTGTTCGCCTTGTTCTTGGTTTCGTGCCGGACCCTAAAGCCCCGACCGGCAAGAGCAAGGGTAGAAAGGCGACATTGACTGTCGATTATGGCCTAGCCCCGCGGGGGCCGTACCGTCATAGGTCAAACCATGCGGATGTTTATCTCCTTTGCGGCTTTGTTTTTTTCGGTGGTGCTTTTGCAGCTGTCTTCGGGCGGCGTGGGGCCACTGGATGCGCTGACGGGGATCGAACTGGGCTTTTCGCAAGCGGAGGTCGGCTTTCTCGGGTCGGCGCATTTTGTGGGGTTTTTCATCGGCTGCTGGTGGGCACCGCGCCTGATGGGCAGCGTCGGGCACAGCCGCGCCTTTGCGACCTTCACCGCGATGGGCGCGATCGGGCTGGCCGCGCATGTGATCGTGGCCGACCCTTATTTCTGGGCACTCTTCCGCATCGGATCGGGCATCTGCGTCGCGGGCTGCTATACGATCATCGAGGCGTGGTTGCAGGCCAAGGTCAACAACGAAACCCGCGGCCGCGCAATTGCGAGCTACCGTGTGGCCGATACGGGGGCGTCCTTTGTGGCGCAGTTCATGATCGGCGCGCTGGCCGATGTCGAGACATATATCGCCTACAACATCCTGACGATACTGTGCTGTGCATCCTTGCTACCCTTGGCGCTGACCCGGCTCGAACAGCCTGAAACGCCCAGAGCCACGCGCCTGCGCCCGGCCCTTGCCTGGGCCTGTTCGCCACTGGGTGTCGCCGCAGTCTTGGTTGCGGCCCTGTCCAGCGCGTCCTTCCGGATGGTCGGGCCTTTGTACGGGCAAGAAGTCGGCTTGAACCCAAACCAGATAGGTTCATTTCTGGCGGCCTTCGTCGCGGGTGGTGCGATTGCGCAGTATCCTGTGGGCTGGCTTGCCGATAAGTTTGACCGCCGCTGGGTCATGATCTGGCTCTCGGTCGCCGCCGTGATCGCCTGTGCCTTCACCGTCACCACATCAGGGCAAGGCACCGCCATTATCATGACCGCCGCGTTCCTATTTGGCCTGACGACCTTTCCGATCTATTCAGTGGCCACCGCACACGCCCATGACTTTGCCACATCGGATCAGCGGGTCGCGCTTTCGGCGGCGCTGATGTTCTTTTACGCCGTGGGCGCAATTGCCGCCCCATACACCACATCAGTCCTGATCGGGCTTTATGGTCCGGGGGCGCTTTTTTACTTTATCTCCGCCGGACATGTCCTGTTGATCATCTTTGGCCTGACGCGGATGCGCGTGCGCCGCATCCCAGAGCAACGCACACCGTATATCTACGCGCCGCGCACGACATTCAGCATCGGGCGGCTTTTGGGCCGTAACCGCGACCGCTAGGCGCAGAACGTCTGGCACTTGGCCGCATGGCCCGCTACATAGGCGCAAACGCTGAAGGACACATCGCATGGCCCGCCATCTGATCACATCTGCCATTCCCTATATCAACGGGATCAAACACCTTGGAAACCTTGTGGGCAGCCAACTGCCCGCCGATCTTTATGCCCGCTATCTGCGCCAGCGCGGACATGAGGTGCTGTTTCTCTGTGCCACGGATGAACACGGCACGCCTGCCGAACTGGCCGCCGCCAAAGCGGGCAAACCCGTGGCGGAGTATTGCGCCGAGATGCATGACGTACAGGCAAAGATCGCCGAAGGCTTCGGTTTGTCCTTCGATCACTTCGGCCGCTCCTCCAGCCCGCAGAACCATAAGCTGACACAGGCCTTTGCCACGCGGCTTGCCGAGGTCGGGCTGATCAAGGAAGTGACAGAAGAGCAGGTCTATTCCGTGGCCGACGGGCGGTTCTTGCCGGATCGTTACATCGAGGGAACATGCCCCAACTGCGGGTTTGAAAGTGCGCGGGGCGATCAGTGCGACAACTGCACAAAGCAGCTTGATCCCACCGATCTGATTGACGCGCATTCCACCATTTCGGGTTCGACCGAGTTGGAAGTGCGCGAGACCAAACACCTCTACCTGCGCCAATCGGAACTGAAGGATGATTTGGCGGCATGGATCGAGAGCAAGAAAGACTGGCCGATCCTGACGACCTCGATTGCCAAAAAGTGGCTGACCGATGGTGACGGGTTGCAGGACCGCGGCATCACCCGTGACCTTGATTGGGGCATCCCTGTGATGAAGGGCGACGACGTCTGGCCCGGCATGGAAGGCAAGGTCTTTTACGTGTGGTTCGACGCGCCCATTGAATACATCGCCTGTGCGCAAGAATGGGAAGACGCCGGCAAAGGCACCGACTGGGCGCGCTGGTGGCGCACCGACAAGGGCGCGGATGATGTCACCTACACCCAGTTCATGGGCAAGGATAACGTCCCGTTCCATACGCTGTCCTTTCCTGCCACGATCATGGGCACGCAAGAGCCTTGGAAACTTGTCGATTATATCAAATCGTTCAACTATCTGAACTACGATGGCGGCCAGTTCAGCACCTCGCGCGGGCGCGGTGTGTTCATGGACCAAGCGCTTGAGCTTTTGCCGTCAGACTATTGGCGTTGGTGGCTTTTATCCCATGCGCCTGAATCCTCGGACGCGGAATTTACCTGGGAAAACTTTCAAACCGACGCGAACAAGGACCTTGCCGACGTTTTGGGCAACTTTGTAAGCCGTATCACTAAGTTTTGCCGGTCAAAGTTCAGCGAAGCGGTTCCCGCAGGCGGCGCCTACGGCCCCGCCGAAGAGCAGTTGATTGCAGATTTGACCACACGCATCCGCGCCTATGAAGGCCACATGGATGCGATGGAAGTGCGCAAATCTGCAGCAGAGTTGCGGGCGATCTGGGTGCTGGGCAACGAATATCTGCAGGCCAACGCGCCATGGACAACCTTCAAGACCGATCCTGAAACCGCCGCCATGCAGGTCCGCCTCGCACTGAACCTGATCCGGATTTACGCGGTCCTGTCAGCGGCCTTTATTCCTGACGCATCCAAGAGCATGATCGACGCGATGCAAACCAACGATGACACATGGCCGACTGATGTAGCCGCCGCCTTGAACGCGCTGCCTGCGGGGCACGCCTTCACTGTGCCCGAGAACCTTTTCCGTAAAATCACGGATGAGGAGCGCGAAGAATGGGCGGCCCGTTTTGCAGGCACACGCGACGCAGGAGAGTAAGCCATGATCATCGGCCATATTGGCGCGCGCGCGGGCAGCAAGGGCGTTCCGAACAAGAACTTTCGCATGTTGCACGGCAAGCCACTGCTGGATTGGTCGCTGGATCAATTGCTGGAAAGCGACCGCGTGGATCATGTGGTCGTCTCGACAGACAGTCAGGAGATGTACGAACACAGCCTGAAACGCGGCTGTCTCGACATCGGTCTGCGTCCCGCACATCTGGCCACGGATACGGCGGGCAAATGGGATGTGTGGAAACACGCGCTGGGTGAGGTTGAGAAACAGACCGGCCCCGCATCGGCGTTCCTTGATCTTGACTGCACCTCACCGTTGCGGCCCGACAGCGCAATCCCCGAGGCGCTCGATCTGTTCTTTACCGACACGCCCGATATGGTCATGTCTTGCTGCGAGGCGCGCAAGAACCCCTATTTCAATCTGGTTGAACCCGATGAAACAGGCGCACTGCATGTGAGCAAACCCCTGCCCGGCGGTGTCGTCGCGCGCCAACAGGCCCCTGCGGTCTACGAACACGCGGCCTCGACCTATGTCGTCGCCCCGGATTATCTACGCCGCGCTTCAAGCCTCTTTGAAGGACGCGTGATCCCCTACATGATGGCCCCCGAAACCTGTGTCGACATCGACAGCCCTTTTGATTTCCGGCTGGTCGATTTCCTGATGGGCGAACAATTGAAGGACCGCAACGATGCATGATCAACTCAAAGACAAGACCATCTTTATCACCGGTTCAGGTGGCGTCTTGGGCAGCACCTATGTGCGTCGGATGTTGGCCGCTGGTGCGCGGGTTGTCGCATCTGACCTGAAAGGCCACCGTGCCGATGCTTTGGTGGAAAGCCATGGCGAGAACCCCAATTTCCGCTTCTACGATCTGGATGTGGGCCAAGAGGACGAAGTCGTCGCGATCTTCCAGCGCATCATGGCAGACGGCTGGGAGCCCAATGTCGTGCTGAACAATGCCGCCATCACCGGCGAGCTGTTGATGGGTGCGGGCAAGGCCTTTCCCGATTTCGCCAACACCAGCGTCGAGGATTGGGAGAAAACCCTGCGCACCAACATGACCGGCGCCTTCATGATCGCCCGCCAGATGGACCGCGATATCGTGGGGCGCTATCCCGCGACCCTAATCAACGTGGCGTCGATGTATGCGCTCAACGGGCCGCACCACCAGATTTACAAGGATATGCCGTTCAAATCCTTCTCGGCCTATTCGGCGACCAAAGCGGGTATTCACGGCCTCACCCTTTGGCTTGCGGGCTATTGGGCCAAGCGCAATGCGACCGTGAACACCATCGCTCCCGGTGCGGTGTTCAACGGCCATTCCGACGAATTCCAGCGCCGCGTGGGCGAGTTGATCATGGCGGGCCGGATGGCCGCGCCGGATGAAATCGCGGATGCGATGCTGTTTCTGTGTTCCGCGCAGTCGGGCTATATGACCGGCCAGCTGGTCAACGTCGATGGCGGCTTCAGCGGATGGTAGCAGATACATTTTTGGTCATTGGTGCGGGATCAATCGGGCAGCGCCACGCCCGTAATCTTGCTGCCTTGGGCCAGAAGGTTGAGCTCATCCCCTACCGTGAATGCGAAGCCTCGGCCGTGGCCCGACGCACCGATATCGCAGGCGTCATCATCGCCACGGCGACCCCGATCCGGCTATCGCTGATCCAGCTTTGCGCAGCGCAAGACTGGCCCTTCTACGTCGAAAAGCCGCTTGGCTGGACCAGGGACCAGATTGCCGACATCTATGCGGCAGCCGCGCCTGTCGCGGACCGTTCAATCGTCGGCTTCATGATGCGCTATCACCCCGCGGTGCGCGCGCTGGCAGCGCTCGATCTGTCAGACATCTACAGTTTCGCTTTCGAGATCGGCCATGATGTGCGGCAATGGCGCGAAAACTGGTCGTTCGCGCAAAGCTATGCGTCTGATCCGGCAGGCGGCGGTGTTCTTCTGGACCTGTGCCATGAACTGGATATCGCGCATTGCCTGTTTCCCAAGGCCACGGTGAGCGGCGCTGCGAGCCTCGACCATCCTGATTTCGCAGAGGTCGATTTCGCCACACGCATCATCCTCGCCGCCCCTCTGGGCACGGTCGCGATGGACTACCTCTCACCCGTCAGTCTGCGTAAAGGCCAATTGCGCGGCACCGATCAGGTCATTGATCTGGACCTGCTGGCGCCCGCATACACGCGCGATACAGGTGCCGGTCCGCAAACGACAGCATTCGATTTTGATCGCAACGATATGTTTCTGGGCCTGATGGCCGATTTCATTGCCATCGCCAAAGGAGAGGCCCCATCGGGCAATCCGCTGATGCCGCGCCTAAGCGCTGTACGAGAAAGTTGCGACCTGATCGCCGAAGCCTGGCAGGCACGCCAGTTTCGCGGACAGGTGAACGTGGCGTTCTAACGCCAGCCCTGCCAGAACCTCTGTGCGGCCTGCTTTTGCGCGAAACTCTCGGTCAAGGCATCGCAGTCATATTCGGTTCTGATCCACTCTTCGATCGCGATCGGCTCTTGCGCGTTGCGCGCCTCATAGACGTCCAAGAAATGATCCAGAATGCCGGTCGAGGTCTTGCGGATATGCAGATACCGAAAGCTGAGCTGTCTGCGCGCTTCGGCGACAGATTTGCCATCATGGACCATCAGATAAAGCGCGGCGACAAGGCCGGTCCGGTCGGCACCCGATTTACAGTGCATCAGGAACGGACGCTCCATCTCTTCAAAAGCGGCAATGATTGCCAACAGGCGCTCACGGCGCGGAGCAGCCCGTGCCGACATATGCATTGTCACCAGTGCAAGCCCCAGGCGTTCACAGCTTTCCACTTCGAAAAGATAATGCGGCTGTTTGGCGACACCACGCAAGTTCAGGATCGTTTTGATCCCCATGGCGGCATAGGCCTCAAACCGTTTGTGGTCGGGGTGGTTTGAACGGTACACACCTTCGCTTACCTGATCGAAGTTATGCCAAAAGGTGCGCAAAATGCCGTGATCCAGCCAGCGGACGTGCCAATAGGATTTCTTTCGCTCGTCCGGATCGGTGATGTCATGGCCGAATGACTTGCGCAAATCGCGCTCTTTTTGGTCCAAGGCTTTGAATATCTTGCGGATCATGGGTGGCCCAGTTGCGGTTCTGCGGTGTCACTTGGACCATGACCATCCATATTGCAATGGGCACGCACCAATTGCCCCGCAAGGTGAAACCCCATAAACACGCCTTAACAACTCAGGCAGGAGACCGCACCATGGACATCGCAGGCCGCAAAATCGGACCCGAGCACCCCCCCCTTGTGATTGCCGAGATCGGCATCAACCACGGTGGCGATCTGGCCGTCGCGAAGGAAATGGTGCGCCTTGCAGCCGGTGCAGGCTGTGAAATGGTCAAGCACCAGACCCATATCATCGAAGATGAAATGACCGAAGAGGCGAAGCAGATCTTTCCGCCAAACGCAGATGTGTCGATCTGGGAGGTGATGGAGGCCTGCGCGCTTTCACTCGAAGAGGAAGCTGAACTCAAGCGCTACACCGAAAGCCTTGGGATGATCTGGATTTCGACACCCTTTTCACGGGCGGCAGCGGATTTCCTGAACGACCTTGATGTGCCCGCCTTCAAGATCGGATCGGGCGAGGCCGATAATCTGCCGCTGATCCGCCATATCGCACGGATGGGCAAACCGGTGATCATGTCAACCGGCATGCAAAGCATCGAAAGCATCCGCGCCTCTGTCGCGATATTGGATAATGCAGGGATCGAATATGCGCTGCTTGAGTGCACGAACCTCTATCCCTCACCGCCAGAAATTGTTTCGTTGCAAGGTGTGACGGACCTGCGTGAGGCCTTTCCAAAGGCCGTCGTCGGTTTCTCGGATCATTCCATCGGTCCCGATATGGCTTTGGCATCGGTCGCTTTGGGGGCCTCTATTCTGGAACGGCACTACACCGATACGCGCTATCGCAAGGGCCCCGATATCATCAACTCGATGGACCCTGCCGAGTTGCGCTATCTGATTGATCGGTCCCGCGAAATCCACACCGCCCTGCATAACCCCAAACAACGCACCAGCGCCGAGGAAGACGTCTACCGTTTTGCCCGTGCCTCTGTCGTTGCCGACCGCGATCTGCCCGCAGGCCATATGATCACAGAAGCCGATATCTGGGCCCGCCGCCCCGGTTCAGGCGAAATTGCGGGCTATGATTTCGACAAGGTCGTGGGCAAAACGCTGACCCGTTCTGTTGCTCGCAATACGCAACTGAAGTGGACTGATCTGAATGGCTGAAACGCGGCGGCAGATTTTTGATCTGTCGTCGATTAGAATTCCCGAAAGCTTTTCAGAGCGGCGCGGCCTGCCGCGCGGTGTGGAAGTTGCGGATGAAGCGCAACTTCCACGTTATGATGACACCACGCTGATTTATGACTGTTTTTACAGTCCTGACCGCAAGAAAATCATCGCCTACCTGCCCAAAATGCTGAATTTTGCGCCGCTGCTGCGGCGCGCCGTATTCCGTGTCGATGACCGACGCGCAACGCCCAGAATTTCAAGAGCACGGCTTTTCGACTGTCTGACATTTCCTGCGGCGACAGCATCGCAGCGCCTTGAAATACAATTGGGTGATACAACACTGAGCTTGCCTTTTCAGACGGAAATCTCAGAGCTTTTCGCCGGACAGAACTGTCTTTATTCGATGCAGAAAGACCAGGATCTGGCATGGATACGTGATTGGGCCGCATTTCATGTCCAAGAGCAAGGTGCGACTGCCGTCTTGCTTTGTGACAATGCAAGCACGCGTTACCGGTCCTCGGATGTTTTCAATACGCTTCAAACGGTCTCTGGGCTGCAGTCTGTTGCCGTTGTGCAGGTCCCGTTCTCATGGGGACCGACCAAGGGGATAGCAAAGCGGCACGGGCGCACGAAATTCCTGCAAACCGCAATGATGAATGCGATGCGTGATCGTTTTCTGCGTAAAGCCCGCGCCGTTTTGAACTGCGATATCGACGAACTCTTCTTGCGGAAAGGACCCGCCAGCTGTTTCGATCAGGCTGCCGGTCCCATCGGTTTTGTGGCCATGAATGGGGAGTGGCGCTTTGCCGCGGCAACCGACCTGCCGGTGCGCCACGTTGACCACTGGATGATTTCCCAAGATCCACCGCCTTGCGCGCCAAAATATTGTGCCGCACCAGCGCATGGCTTGGGGCGTCTGACGTGGGGCATCCATGGACTAGAACGGGTCAGTCGCCGGCTCTTACCCGTTTCAAGGGCATTTCAGATGATCCATTGCCGCAATGTTTCAAATTCGTGGAAGCTCGACCGGACAAACAGCAACGAAACCGGTTTGATTGCCGACGATGCTCTTCGCCAGAAGCTTCAGACGGTTTTCACGGCATAATCGTGATCCGGCCCTTTTCTGTCCAGCGGTGCACAATCGCGGCCTTTCTGGGGTCGTTGTGCGGCGTCGTGTAACCCTTGGGGTTATCGTAGGTAGCGGTTGCCCCGAAATCGAAACGATAAAGCGGCTGTGACACGGTTCCGTCTTTTGCCTTCCAGCGGCTTTCGGGACCTTCAACGGTCCTCATCAACAGACCGGACAAGCAAGTCACGACACCTATGCAGACCGAAACTACATTACGTTCCTGCATTTGCATAAAGTGGGGTCAGGGTGCTGCAGACGATGCGAACCGCCCTTTTTGACGAAAGCTTGGGACCGCAGCAGCCCTGCGGAATAATTCTGAGCACGGCTGAACGGCGCGCCTCCTATCTCGTCTGTCGGAATGCGACCAAGCCATCTTGCATCCCTCAAAATGAGAACATAACATGAACATATGTCCCGTCTTGATCTCTCACAAAAGCTCGCGATTCTCAGTGATGCCGCCCGTTATGACGCCTCTTGTGCGTCCAGCGGAACGACGCGCCGTGATAGCCGCGATGGCAAAGGGCTGGGCTCAACTGAAGGGTCAGGCATCTGCCATGCCTATGCCCCCGATGGGCGCTGTATCAGCCTGTTGAAAATCCTGATGACGAATTTCTGCATCTATGATTGCGCCTATTGCGTCAATCGGGTGTCCTCGAATGTCCAACGGGCGCGGTTTTCGCCGGATGAGGTGGTGCAACTGACCATCGAATTCTATCGCCGCAATTATATCGAAGGGCTGTTCTTGTCCTCGGGCATCATCCAGTCGCCCGACAAGACGATGGAAGACATGCTGCGCATCGCCAAGCGCCTGCGCGAGGTCGAGAATTTTCGCGGCTATATCCACCTGAAAACCATTCCCGACGCAGCCCCGGAACTGATCGAAGAGGCGGGGCTATATGCCGACCGTCTGTCAATTAACGTCGAACTGCCCACCGATCAAAGTGTGCAGGCCTACGCGCCTGAGAAAAACCCCGCCACGATCCGCAAAGCGATGGGTGATGTGAAAGCGCGCAAGGATGTTGCGGGCGAGCGCAGCTATACCGGCAAGCGCGGCAAACGCTTTGTGCCGGCGGGCCAATCGACCCAGATGATCGTGGGCGCAGATGGGTCCACCGATGCCACGATCCTTGGGCAATCGACGCGGCTATACGGCGATTACAAGCTCAAGCGCGTTTACTATTCAGCCTTTTCGCCGATCCCGGATGCCACTGCCAAGCTGCCGCTGATCAAGCCGCCTCTTGCGCGCGAACACCGGCTTTATCAGGCCGATTGGCTCTTGCGGTTTTACGGCTTTGGGGTGGATGAAATCACCGCCGCGCGCCCCGATGGCAATCTTGATCTGGATATTGATCCCAAGCTGGCTTGGGCCCTACAAAACC
Organism: Yoonia rosea; assembly: GCF_900156505.1. Classification (NCBI taxonomy): domain Bacteria; kingdom Pseudomonadati; phylum Pseudomonadota; class Alphaproteobacteria; order Rhodobacterales; family Paracoccaceae; genus Yoonia; species Yoonia rosea. The sequence continues at coordinate 1,677,389 of NZ_FTPR01000001.1, forward strand.
GCGCGCTGTTTCCGGTGAATGTGAACCGCGCCAGCAAAGAAATGCTGCTGCGTGTGCCTGGTTTTGGCACCCGCACTGTGGGCCGGATCTTGTCCACGCGACGGCACCGCAGCCTGCGCTATGATGATCTGTTACGGATGGGGGCGTCGTTGAAGAAAGCACAGGCCTTTATCACAGCGCATGATTGGACACCGGGCGGTCTGACCGACAGCGCCAATTTGCGCGCGCGTTTCGCCCCACCCCCCGAACAGTTGAGCCTTTTTTGATGTATACCGTTCCCCTGCCCCGCATCGGCACCGATATTGCATGGCGCGACGCCGCCAAACGCCTGATTGGCGCGGGCGTGTCGCCCGAGGATATCCTGTGGGACTTCGACAATGAAATGGGTGAGCTATTCGCCATCGACACGCCCTTGCCGCCCGTGACACGGCGGATCAAGGCCCCGCAAAGCTTTGTCGAGATGGCCAACTGGGTGGTCTGGCACAAAGACCCGCAGCGTTTCGCGCGTCTCTATGCGATGCTTTGGCGGCTGCGCCATCAGCCGGGCCTGATGCAGGACCGCGCCGATGCAGACTTGGCCAAATTGCGCCAGATGGAAAAGGGCGTGCATCGCTGCAAACACAAGATGAAAGCCTTTGTGCGCTTTCGCGATTTACGGCAGGGCGGCGACAGACGCAGTTTTGCCGCATGGTTCGAACCCACCCACCATACGGTGGAACCGACAGCCCCGTTCTTTGCACGCCGCTTTGCCGATATGGACTGGATGATCGCCACACCCGATGTGACCGCGCAGTTCATCGACGGCAACCTGACCTTTCACCCCGGCCAGCCAAAACCCGACCTGCCCGAGGATGCGACCGAGGCGCTATGGGGCACCTATTTCTGCAATATCTTCAATCCCGCACGCCTGAAGGTCAGCGCGATGACGTCGGAAATGCCCAAGAAATACTGGAAAAACCTGCCAGAGGCGCAGCATATCCACGATCTGATTGCAGGGGCCGAAGCGAAAGTGCAGCAAATGCGCGATGCCGCCCCCACCTTGCCTCCCGAACGGGTGGCCAAGATCAAACGGCAGTTGCGCGGCGGGGATTAGGTGTTGAACAGGAAGTGCATCACATCGCCATCCTTGACGATATAGGCCTTGCCCTCGGCGCGCATCTTGCCCGCCTCTTTGGCCGCCTGTTCACCACCCAACGTCACAAAGTCATCATAGGCGATGGTTTCGGCACGGATAAACCCGCGTTCAAAGTCGCCATGGATGACACCGGCGGCTTGCGGGGCCGAGGTACCTTCCTTGATCGTCCAAGCGCGGGCCTCTTTCGGGCCGACAGTGAAATATGTTTGCAGATGCAAGAGTTCATAGCCGGCACGGATCAACCGATCCAACCCTGCTTCTTCCAGCCCCATTTCCTCTAGGAACATAGCGGCTTCTTCAGCCTCAAGCTGGCTGATCTCTTCCTCGATACGGGCCGAGATCACCACATGGGAGTTGCCCTGTGCTGCGGCCATTTCGGCCACGCGGGCGGACTGGCTGTTGCCTTTGCCTGCGCTGTCTTCTTCGACGTTGCAGACATAAAGCACCGGCTTGGTCGTCAGTAGTTGCAGCATTTTCCATTGCTTGGCGTCATCGGGGTCCACATCAACGGTGCGGGCCGGTTTGCCATCCTCCAACGCCGCCTGCGCCATTTCCAGCAAGCGCACCTGCTGGACCGCCTCTTTGTCGCCGCCACGTACTTTGCGCACGAGGTTCTGCAAACGCTTCTCAATGCTCTCCAGATCAGCGAGCATCAATTCGGTTTCGATCACCTCGGCATCTTCGACAGGGTCAACCCGGCCCTCGACGTGGGTGATATCGTCATCCTCGAAACAGCGCAGCACATGGGCGATGGCATCACACTCACGGATATTGGCCAGAAACTGGTTGCCCAGACCCTCGCCCTTGCTGGCACCTTTCACAAGACCCGCGATATCCACGAATGTCATGCGCGTCGGAATGATCTGCTTGGACGAGGCAATCGCCGCCAGCTTGTCCAGCCGTGCATCAGGCACCGCCACATCGCCGACATTGGGTTCAATCGTACAGAACGGGAAATTGGCCGCCTGCGCCGCCGCTGTCTTGGTCAGCGCATTAAACAAGGTCGATTTGCCCACATTCGGCAAACCCACAATACCCATCTTGAAACCCATCACGGCTCTCCTTTGAACGTTATGGCGCTTCTAGGCGGCGCGCGTCCTCTGCGCAAGCCACATGGGATCGTCACTCAGCCATTGATTTTCCGCCCCCCATCAAGCAAACCAAGCCAAGTTTGCAGACCGGGGACAACGATGAGCAGAATCGACGCCAAATTCGCGCAGTTGCGTGCAGAGAACAAAAAAGCTTTCGTGGCTTATGTGATGGCGGGTGATCCTGACTATGACACCGGTCTTGAGGTCGTCAAAGGCCTGCCTGCTGCGGGTGTAGATATCATCGAACTGGGCATGCCCTTTACCGATCCGATGGCTGATGGCCCCACGATCCAGCTGGCCGGTCAGCGCGCGCTTGAAGGCGGGCAGACGCTTGAAAAAACGCTGCAATACGCCCGCGAACTGCGTAAGACAGACGACACAACCCCGATTGTGATGATGGGCTATTACAACCCGATCTATTCGCGCGGTGTTGATACGTTCTTGGCGGACGCCAAGGCAGCCGGCATTGACGGGCTGATCATCGTTGATCTGCCCCCCGAAGAAGATGACGAATTGTGCATCCCTGCGCAAAAGATGGGGATCAACTTCATCCGTCTGGCCACCCCAACAACAGATAACAAACGCCTGCCCAAGGTGCTCGAGAATACCTCGGGCTTTGTCTATTATGTTTCGGTCACTGGCATCACCGGCGCTGCCGCCGCACAAGCTGATGAAGTCGGCCCCGAGGTAGCGCGCATTAAATCTCAGACCGACCTGCCTGTGATCGTGGGCTTCGGCATCAAAACGCCGGACGCTGCCGAAGCCATCGCCAGCATCGCGGATGGTGCTGTTGTCGGCTCAGCCATCGTTGAAAAGATCGCGGCGGGTAAAAGCGTGGCTGACGTTCTTGCCTTTGTGAAATCGCTGGCGGATGGCGCGCACCGCGGTTAGGCGCGCTTTGATCCACATCAACGATGCCCCTTGCGTGAACGCCTTAAATCGGTAACAAATAATTACCAATTTAAGGAATTCGGCATGCCTGTCATCACAACCATCGCGGACCTGAAGCGGCTGCATAAACGCCGCACACCCAAGATGTTCTACGACTACGCCGAAAGCGGCAGTTGGACCGAACAGACGTTCCGCGAAAACACATCCGATTTCGATCAGATCAGGTTCAAGCAACGGGTGGCGGTGGATATGACCAATCGCAACACAGCCAGCCAGATGATCGGTCAGGATGTTGCGATGCCAGTGGCGCTCGCCCCTGTTGGACTGACGGGCATGCAATGTGCAGACGGCGAGATCAAAGCCGCCCGCGCGGCCGGAAAATTCGGCGTCCCGTTCACGCTGTCCACCATGTCGATTTGCTCGATCGAGGATGTGGCGGAAAACACCACCAACCCGTTCTGGTTTCAGGTCTACACGCTCAAAGACGATGACTTTATGAAGCGTCTCTTTGACCGCGCACGTGCCGCCAAATGTTCGGCCATCGTGATTACGCTGGACCTGCAGATTATGGGCCAGCGCCACAAGGACCTGAAAAACGGTCTCTCCGCACCCCCTAAATTCACCGCCGCCAGCATCGCCGATCTTGCCACAAAATGGGGTTGGGGCATCGAGATGCTGCAAACCAAACGCCGCTTCTTTGGCAACATCGTCGGACACGCTCAGGGGGTCACAGACCCCTCATCGCTTGCATCCTGGATTGCAGAGGCCTTTGATCACGCCTTGGACTGGGACCGCGTCGCGCAACTGATGAAGATGTGGGATGGTCCCGTGATTTTGAAAGGGATTATGGATGCCGATGACGCGCGCAAAGCGGCCGAATTAGGCGCAGATGCGATCATTGTTTCCAATCACGGTGGTCGTCAGTTGGATGGCGCATTGTCGTCCATCCGCGCCTTGCCTGCGATCATGGATGCGGTGGGTGACAAGGTTGAAGTGCATCTCGATAGCGGCATCCGATCAGGCCAAGACGTTCTGAAGGCGCTCGCGATGGGGGCCAAGGGCACCTATATCGGGCGCGCCTTCGTCAACGGACTGGGGGCGATGGGCGAAAAAGGTGTGACCAGCGCGCTGGAAGTGATCCACAAAGAGCTTGATCTGACGATGGCGCTTTGCGGTCGGCGCGATGTGAATACGCTCGACAAGGATATCCTGCTGATACCGCAGGATTTTGAAGGGCGTTGGCGGTAAGGCGAATGATATCAGCCACAAATCCCACATGGGAAGGCGTTGAATCCAGCTGCGCGTAATATGTCACAAGACTATGGAAATGTTATCTATTTTCAGGATGGAACCCAACCCTGTGAGCGCGGCAACACGACCTATGTGGCCGGTGGTATTCTGGCCGCGCTTCTGATTGCAGCCGCCGTTGGCCAAGAAGGCGCTCACTGGCAGCGCCCGCTGTGCGGTAACAGCCAACTTTAAATCATGCCGGTTAGAGAAATTCCCCACCAGACACCTAGGATTCGGTTACGCGCGGTGCTAGCGTCTCGCAAGCGCAGCGGAGTGTCGTATTTTGCTGCGTTAGGAAGTGTTAACGAGTTAGGAACACCTGATGTTAAAGAAAATGACAGCTCTCGCAGCTGCAACTGCCCTCTGCGCCTCCACGGCTTTTGCTGGCGGCCTCTCACCCGAAATCACCGAAGCGGCACCAGCCGAACCGGCGCCCGCCGCGTCTTCCATTAGCCCGACCTATATTTTGTTGGGCGTGGTTGCGTTGCTTTTGATCGCCGCGACGATTGACGATGATGACAGTGAGGAAGAACCCAGACTGGAAAAAGAACCGCAGCAGCCCGGGTGATGCCTGCACTCTGTGCAGGATGACCATGCTGTCCGACGCCGCGAGCGCGTAAAGATAGCCATAAACGGCCGGCACTCCTGAAAGGATGTCGGCCTGTTTTATTCCTGGATGGCTGTCAAAGCCTTCCAAACGATTACGATCATCTGACCGGAAGCCTTTTGGCAAAGATGGCGATGGGAACCACTGACAGCAGCAAAACCGCAACTGCCACAAAGGCCACTCGCAGCCCAAAGGCATCAGAGAGCAATCCCATGAGCACCGGGGCAAAGAAGAACCCCGAAAACCCGATCACGGCTGTCCGGCTGATCGCTTCGGTGCGCAGATGCGGCGCGACCAGTTTACCCACCAATGCGAGGCCCATCGGCCCGATGACCGATACGCCAAGACCCAGAACACCAAAGCCGATATAGGCCACGAACGGCGTCGGTGCCAAAGCCGCGACAACAGCGCCAATTGCCGAGATTGCAGCCGCCCCGATGACGACCGGAATTTCGCGCAACCGCTCGGCCACGACTTGTCCGGAAAATCGCCCGATCGCCATGGTGATCCCCAACATTGCAGGACCCAATGCGCCTTCGGCCGCACCACCACCCAGCGTGCGTTCAACATGCAGCGCCGACCACGCCTCAACCGTGGCCTCGGACATGAAGGCCACCAGCACAATCGCGCCGCACAAGATAATCGGCCAGAGCGGATAGGCCCCCGCATAACCCTCTTCCGCGTCCACATAGGTCACATCCATCCGCATCATCGGCAGCAGAAGGATGGCAATGACACCGAACCCTGCAAACACGGGTGCCGGTGGCAACCCGGCTTCGCGGGTCGCACCAACGATCAATGCGCCCACCGCGTAAGCCACAGAAAACATCGCATGGTTGGCGTTCATCAAAGGCCGGTTATGGCGCGCTTCAAGTTCACTGACCCGCGCGTTCATCACCACATCAAGCAGCCCCGAGGCTAAACCAACCAGCGCCATCGAAAGCGCAAACACCAAAGGCACAGTAACCTGACCGGGGAAAAGCCAAGCGAAGGCCAACAGGGCCGCCCCTACCTGCATGGCGCGCGACCCCAAGATCCGGTCCGCACGCGGGGCCAGCCACATGGACGATACCAGCCCCGTAGCCGAGCCCAAAAGCAAAGCACCGAATAGCGCGTCAGATGCCCCCAATTGCGCTTTGATCACCGGAACATAGGCGGCGAAACAGCCCCAGAACATGCCGATGACGACAAAGGCGGTGGCAGGGCGGCGGGACAGGGACAGGGCGTTCAAAATCGACATGGCGCCATGCCTGCATTGCAAACCAAACCAAAGCAAGTTTCAAAGTAGACACGCGCGCAAAAAGTACCTTTCCAAACGGGCGAATCCCTTCTATACGGCGGGCTTCATCGGGCTCGGACACCCTTGGAGGCGGGCCCCTACATTATTGGAGAATTACTATGGCTGCTAAGGTCCAAGATCTTAACGCCAAGGTACGCGCGGGGACAGGCAAGGGGGCCGCCCGCCAAGCTCGCCGTGATGGCGACGTACCTGGCATTGTTTATGGTGGTGGCGCAGAGCCCCAATCCATCAGCATCCCTTTCAACTACCTTCTGACAAAACTGCGCAAGGGTGGCTTTATGTCCACGCTGCACAACCTCAAGATCGAAGGTCAGGATGACGTGCGCGTCATTTGCCGTGGCGTTCAGCGCGACGTGGTCAAGGACCTGCCAACACACATCGACCTGATGCGCCTCAAGCGCACAAGCCGTGTGAAGATCTTTATCCCTGTTGAGTTCATCAACGCGGATACATGCCCCGGCGTGAAAAAAGGTGGCGTTCTGACAGTTGTGCGCAACGAAGTCGAACTTGACGTTCTGGCCGGCGATATCCCCGAGCACATCACAGTTGATCTGGCCGACGTACAAATCGGTGACACCATTTCGATCAGCAACGTGACACTGCCTGAAGGTGCAACACCTGCAATCACAGATCGTGACTTCGTGATTGCCAACGTATCAGCACCACGTGCCCTGCTGGCAGACGACGGCGACGATGAAGAAGTTGCAGCGGACGAAGTGCCGACAACGTCTGACGACGCAGAGTAATAAGCCACAGCGAACAATCGCTCGTGCGATAAGGGCATCCCAAACGGGGTGCCCTTTTTGGTTTTTGCGTGCAAGGTCAGGACACTCTGGCGCTGCACTGCGGCATACTGTAAGTTGGGCCTATGAAATTGCTTGTTGGCCTTGGAAATCCCGGCGCGAAATACGCCCAGAACCGTCATAATATTGGGTTTATGGCGATGGACCGCATTGCCACCGATCACGGTTTCAGCAGCTGGCGGTCAAAATTTCAGGGCCAGACCTGCGAAGGCCGTCTTGGGTCCGAAAAGGTTACGCTGCTCAAGCCCGAGACATTCATGAACCTTTCGGGGCAATCCGTGGGCGAGGCGATGCGCTATCTCAAGCTCGCCCCCGATGACATTATCGTCTTTCACGACGAGCTCGATCTGGCCCCCGGCAAGGTTCGGTTAAAAACCGGTGGTGGCCATGCGGGGCACAACGGCCTGCGGTCGATCCATGGCCATATCGGACCGGACTATGACCGTGTGCGCATGGGCATCGGGCATCCGGGACACAAAGACGCCGTGGCCGGCTATGTGCTACGTGATTTCCCCAAGGCCGATGCAGAATGGCTTGATGACGAATTGCGCGGGATCAGTGACGGGATCGCGGAATTGATCGCGGGCGATGGTGGCAAGTTCCTCAATGCCATCGCCTTACGCGTGGCCCCGCCGCGATCCTCGAAATCGACACCAAAGACGGCCAAGCCCAGCCCCGAACCAGAGCCCGCACCCGACAACCGCTCGGCCATGCAAAAGCTTGTGGATCGCTTTCGGTGACACCCGCCGCGATCCAAGAGGCATTTCTATATCAGTCAAAGGCCTGCATCAGCCTCGGCTCACCTTTTATGGGGCGGCTGATGGCGCTTTGTGCCGCGATGGACTGGCCTGCAGGGTTGGTCACCGACCGCATTTTTGCATGGCAGGGCGATATCAGCCCGCGCGGGCAATCCGTACCGCTGCGTCTTGCCGGTGCGCTGCACGCCCTGCATTTGCAGGGGCACGCGGGGCTTGGTACGGTTTACCCACCGCAAGACGCCACCGATGCCGCCCTTTGGAATGCCGTCAGTACTGCGCTGGTGTCCGAGGCTGCGCATATCAACACATGGCTTGATGGCGCACCACAAACCAACGAGGTGCGGCGCGCGACGACGCTGATAGCCGTCGGTCATCTTCTGGCAGAGCGTTTCGGCCTGCCACTGCGCACATCCGAACTGGGGGCAAGCGGCGGGTTGAACCTGCATTGGGATGCCTACGCGCTCGCAATTCGGGATCAGAAGTTCGGTGCGGATGACCCTGCACTGACGCTTTCACCGGAGTGGCACGGGCCACTTCCGCCTGCGGCAAAACCACATGTCACTTCACGCGGCGGCGTTGATATCAACCCGCTTGATCCGCACAGTCCGGCAGATGCGTTGCGTCTGCAGGCCTACCTCTGGGCGGACCAACCAGAACGGTTGGACCTCACACGTGCTGCAATCGGCGCAGCACAGACCCCAGTCGATAAAGGTGATGCGATTGATTGGCTTGCGCCACGCCTTGCCCATGTGCCCGGTCAGACGCATCTGATCTACAGCACGGTCGCATGGCAGTACTTTCCGGCCGAAAAACAGGCACTCGGCACCGATCTGATCGCAGCGGCCGGCGCAACAGCGACCCAAAACACGCCCTTGGCATGGTTCAGCATGGAAAACGACGGCGGCACAAAGGGTGCAGCGCTGACACTGCGAATTTGGCCCGGTGATGTGACGCTTCACCTTGGCCGTGCCGATTTTCACGGACGCTGGGTGGAGTGGACCGCAACCTGACGCCGCACCCCATGGCAAATGCCGCAGAAACGACTAAGTTAGTGAGACGATCAGAAAGGCAGCGTACCCATGGAAAAAGACCCCTCCTTCAATGTTCTCGGAAGTGCGCTCGCGCCCTGTTCGACCGACCCGATGACAGGGTTCTTTCGCAACGGGGCTTGCGACACCTGCGCCACCGATCACGGCAGTCACACGGTTTGCGCCGTCATGACGGATGAGTTCCTTGCGTTTTCCAAATACGTCGGCAACGACCTCAGCACACCGCGGCTAGAGTTCGGCTTTCCGGGGCTGAAGGCAGGGGATGGGTGGTGCCTCTGTGCCAGCCGCTTTCTACAAGCCCATGAGGAAGGCTGTGCGCCACAAGTGAACCTGCATGCGACCCATGTGCGGGCTCTCGAAATCGTACCAATCGACGTTCTGCACGCGAATGCGACCCCCGATCAGAAAACCTGATCAGGCCTTGGCCATCAGATCATCAATAAAGAGGCTCATAAGCTGGGTGCGCCCGCTGACACCGGCCTTGCGGTAAATGGCGTTTGTCTGGGCCTTGATGGTACCCTCGCTGACCGCGCGCAGGCCTGCGATCTCTTGGGTCGACATGCCCTTTAGGGCAAAGAGTGCCACATCCCGTTCCGCCGGGGTCAATTCCCACGCGCTAAAGCGTTCTTCCAGAACATCCATAAAGGCGCCCGACGCCAAACGAAGCTGATCTTCAACAACAGCATTGCGTTCCATCGTCCGCCGCAAGGTGAACCAGCCAAAACCAACCCCGAGCAAAAGACCCAGCGCTGCGCCGAGTTCCACCAGTTCATAAAGTTGCCAACTCAGCGGGCTGATCCCGAGGATTGATGCAAGGATGCGCGACACAAAGAAAATAGCGCAGAGGAACTGCACCATTACGATCATGACAATGGCCACCTGACCTTTTAGCAAATGCGCTTCCTTTGCTCAGAGCAGACTAGTCGTCATCATCGTCATCATCGTCATCATCGTCATCATCGTCGTCATCGTCATCATCGTCGTCGTCGTCATCATCGTCATCGTCGTCATCGTCGTCGTCGTCATCATCATCGTCATCGTCATCATCGTCGTCATCATCGTCATCGTCGTTCGTGCCCGAACCCCCACTGGCCGAACTGTCGGGATTGAAAAGCCGCGGACCCTCGTCATCCTCGTCGCGCCAGTAGTCGCGCAGGATTTCCCCGGTTTGCGGGTTGAAGACAAGCTCACGGCGCAGATCGTCACGTATTGCGGTCACGCGCACACGGCCAAGCCATGTGCGTTGCAATGTGATTTCTGAAAACCCTTGATTGCGCAGTTGCGATACGATCTGATCCTGTACGGACTGCGCCGCTGCGAGTTGGGGTGTCCCCGCAAGCGCAAGGCAAATAACGATCTTCCTCAACATGCGGAATGCCCCCATTCACGTCCGAACATCTGTTTTTCGTGCGACATTGCCAACCTCACCATCGACCACCAGCGCATATCCAATATCGGAACACCGGTTCGCAGGATAAGCATAGCCTGCCAAACGAGTCGGGCATATTGATAAAGCGTTTACTTTGAATACAGCAGACATGGCAAAGAGCGCCTAAACCAAAGTTTAGGCGCTTATAACCTAGGCCTTCATGTCAAAGCCAAGGTGTTTGGCTACGGTAAAGATATCTTTATCCCCGCGCCCGCACATATTCATCACCAGCAGGTGGTCTTTGGGCAGGTCGGGTGCAATCTTCATCACATGGGCAAGGGCGTGGGACGGCTCCAACGCCGGAATGATGCCCTCCAGCGCACAGCAAAGCTGGAATGCCTCCAATGCCTCAGAATCAGTGATGGCCACATATTGCGCGCGGCCGATATCATGCAGCCAGGCATGTTCCGGACCGATGCCGGGGTAATCAAGACCGGCCGAGATGCTGAAGCCCTCAAGGATTTGCCCCACATCATCCTGCAAAAGATAAGTGCGGTTGCCATGCAAGACCCCCGGGCGCCCGCCCGTCAAAGAGGCACAGTGCTCCATTTTGGCGTTCACACCTTTGCCACCGGCCTCGACGCCGATGATGTTGACTTCTTTGTCGTCAAGGAACGGGTAAAACAGGCCCATCGCATTCGAGCCACCACCGATTGCCGCAATCAGGGTGTCAGGCAGACGGCCCTCGGCGGCCTGCATCTGCTCTTTGGTTTCCTGACCAATAATCGCCTGAAAATCGCGGACCATCGCAGGGTACGGGTGCGGGCCGGCCACCGTGCCAATACAATAGAAGGTGTCGCGCACGTTGGTCACCCAGTCGCGCAGCGCATCATTCATTGCATCTTTCAGGGTGCCACGACCGGATGTCACGGCCACAACCTCTGCGCCAAGAAGGCGCATACGGAACACGTTGGGGGCCTGACGCTCGACATCATGTGCGCCCATATAGACCACACATTTCAGACCGAATTTCGCACAGACCGTGGCCGTTGCAACACCGTGCTGGCCTGCACCTGTCTCGGCAATGATGCGGGTCTTGCCCATGCGGCGGGCCAGAATGATCTGGCCCAGCACATTGTTGATTTTATGCGCGCCCGTGTGGTTCAACTCGTCGCGCTTCATGTAGATCTTCGCACCACCGAGATGCGCAGTCAGGCGCTCGGCGTGGTAAAGCGGACTGGGACGACCAACATAATGGGTCCAGAGATCGTGCATTTCGGCCCAGAACGTCTCATCAGTTTTGGCGTGCTCGTACTGCGCTTCCAATTCGAGGATCAGCGGCATCAGCGTCTCGGACACGAAACGTCCGCCGAAATCGCCGAAACGGCCCTTTTCGTCGGGACCCGTCATGAAGCTGTTGAAAAGATCGTTGGCCATAGGACACCTGCTTTATTTGTGCCCGCCAGACCTAACGATTCTTCTCAGAATGGTAAAGCGACCATCAGGTCGCAGACTTTCATCGAAAGTCTGAAAACAAATCCTTCATAAGGATTTGCCCACAATTCCTGACACAGGAATTGGCTATCCAACCACAACTTTCACAGGTTCAGCATTGCAGAACACGATAATCTGTCCTGCGTTTTCAACGGCGGAATATCCACGACGTCTGATTTCCGCTGCGAACGCGTCGCGCCCTACCATCCGTTCCATATCGCGCACCTTGCGCCGGACCACGCCACCATCGCGCGCCGATTGAGACGAAAACAGATGCCGAAACCATGCTTCGGGCGAGAGGGGAAGAATCGCGTGCTGCATGCCCGCAGCATCCGTCCTTTTGGTAAATACCGCCTTAATCCGCCTGCGCTGCCGTACAAAACGCAGCAATCAGCGCAGCATCTTTGACGCCCGGCGTGGATTCGACTCCTGACGACACATCAACCTGCGTGGCCCCTGTCAGCGCAATCGCCTCACCGACCGTCTGCGGCGTCAAACCACCGGCCAGCATCCATGGCACAGGCCAGCGGCGCCCCGCAATCAAACGCCAGTCAAAGGACAAACCGTTCCCGCCCGGCAGATCCGCGTCCTTAGGCGGCTTGGCATCGACAAGGATCTGATCCGCAACACGGGCATAGCTATCCAATGCCGCCAGATCGCTTTCATCAGCGACACCAACCGCCTTCATCACAGGCAGCCCATATCGGGCCCGAATTTCTGACACCCGCTCGGGTGTTTCATGTCCATGCAATTGCAGGATATCCAGCGGGACATGTGCCGTGATCTCATCAAGCAGCGCGTTATCCGCATCAACCACCAGCGCGACCTTGGCCACACCGGCCGGCACAGCCAGCGCAAGTGTCGCCGCCTCTGCGATCGTCACATTGCGTGGTGATTTCGGAAAGAACACGAGACCCACATAAGCAGCCCCGGCATCCACAGCCGCTTGGAGCGCGGCAACATCACGAAGCCCGCAGATTTTGACCCGCGTCTGGCGCGGCATCAGCCTGTCTTTTCAAGCAATGCCAGAACGTCATCGCCGTCTTTGCCGGTTCCCGCAGCGCCGCGCAGCTGTGCCACCTCACGCTTGAGCGCTTCGACTTCACGCGCTTTGCCGCGCGCATCAGACCGGATGCGATATTCGCGCACCCATTCCCACAGGAACCCGATCATCAGACCGGCACCCACTGCAATAAAGATCACGACGAACAAAGGCAGCTGGATATCAGGCGCCAGACCCAGCAAGTCACCGACCGCCTCAGGCATGGCGCGCAGGGTGACGACATCACGATTGGCAAGCCCAATCAGGATAAGACAAAGGCCGACGATGGCCCAGAATGCATAGCGAATGGTTTTCATGAAGAAAGCATACCGCAGTTCAGCGGCGCGGTGAACTGCAATTCCGCGCCACGCGTTTCAATTCTGTAAAAGCCCTGTGAGGGTCTAGTTGCCGTTCAGCCGGTCGCGCAGCAGCTTGCCTGTCTTGAAAAAGGGCACATGCTTTTCTTCGACTTCGACCGCTTCACCGGTCCGGGGATTGCGGCCAATCCGTTGGTCACGTTTCTTGACAGAAAATGCGCCGAACCCGCGCAGCTCAACCCGGTCACCACGCGCCATCGCTTCGATGATCTCTTCAAAAATCGTATTCACAATCTTTTCGACATCGCGTTGATAAAGATGCGGGTTCTCGTCGGCGAGTTTCTGGATCAGTTCGGAACGGATCATAATTTGGCCTCCCAACCAGTAAGCGAACACATGGCAGCAGGTTTGTCCCCGCTTTTCAAACGACTATAGGCATTTTATGGCTTTGAAGAAATACCGCGATTGCGGCGTTTTCGCCTATTTACGTCACCAAGGCCGCGCCAAGCACCCAGATTAGGAGCTTTACTGCCGCACTCTTCAGCCCCAGCAGCACGATGGACCACCAGCGCGCGCCCACCGATTCGCAATTGGTCCGCCCGATTTTCAGCGCATCTGGTGTTGGATGAACAAAGTATGTGAAGGCCGCTGTGCGCAATGGGCACAGATCGTCTAGAGCTCCCCGGCACAACGAAGAACCCCCGCCGCAGTCTCCTGCGGCGGGGGCCCAATTCTTCCAAGCAAAAGCTGAAGGCTTATTCGTCGCCCTTCAGAGCTGCACCAAGGATATCACCCAAGGATGCGCCGGAATCAGATGAACCATACTGCTCAACCGCTTCCTTCTCTTCTGCAATCTCGCGTGCCTTGATCGACAGACCCAGCTTGCGGGTCTTGCTGTCGATGTTGGTCACACGGACGTCAACCTTGTCGCCAACGCCGAAACGCTCTGGGCGCTGCTCGGCACGGTCACGGGACAGATCGGAACGACGGATAAAGGATTTTGCACCTTCATAGTCAACTTCAATGCCGCCGTCTTCGATCTTGGTCACTTCAACCGTGATGACCGAACCACGCTTCACGCCGCCAACGGCTTCTGCGAACGGATCACCGTCGAGTGCCTTGATCGAGAGCGAGATACGCTCTTTCTCGACGTCGACTTCGGCCACTTTCGCACGGACCATGTCGCCCTTGCGGAAATCACCGATGACGTCCTCGCCACGGCCTTCCCATGTCAGGTCAGACAGGTGAACCATGCCGTCGATGTCGCCTTCGAGGCCAACAAACAGACCGAATTCGGTGATGTTCTTGACTTCGCCTTCCACTTCGGTGCCCTCAGGATGTGTCTCAGCAAAGACTTCCCATGGGTTACGCTGTGTCTGCTTGAGGCCAAGGGAAACGCGACGCTTCGCAGAATCGATTTCCAGAACCATGACTTCCACTTCCTGCGAAGTAGACACGATCTTGCCGGGGTGTACGTTCTTTTTGGTCCAGGACATCTCGGACACGTGAACCAGACCTTCAACACCGGCTTCCAGCTCAACAAATGCGCCGTAATCAGTGATGTTGGTCACACGCCCCTGATGTACGGAACCAAGCGAGAATTTCGCTTCGACAGCATCCCATGGATCGTCCTGCAGCTGCTTCATGCCAAGGCTGATACGGTGGGTTTCTTTGTTGATCTTGATGACCTGCACCTTGATCGTCTCACCAATTGTGAGGATTTCGGATGGGTGGTTCACACGGCGCCATGCCATGTCTGTGACGTGCAACAGACCGTCAACACCGCCCAGATCAACGAACGCACCGTATTCGGTGATGTTCTTGACGACGCCGTCAACTTCCTGGCCTTCGGTCAGGTTGCCGATGACTTCGGCACGCTGCTCGGCACGTGATTCTTCAAGGATTGCACGACGCGATACAACGATGTTGCCACGGCGACGGTCCATTTTCAAAATCTGGAATGGCTGCTTGAGACCCATCAACGGGCCTGCGTCACGCACAGGGCGGACATCAACCTGAGAGCCCGGCAGGAACGCAACAGCGCCGCCAAGGTCGACAGTGAAACCACCTTTGACGCGGCCAAAGATTGCGCCATCAACGCGCTCTTCGTCAGCATAGGCTTTTTCCAGACGATCCCAGGCCTCTTCACGGCGCGCCATCTCACGCGAGATAACAGCTTCGCCGCGGGCGTTTTCAACCTGACGCAGGAACACTTCGACAGTGTCTCCAACGGCAATTTCAGCCTCTTCCCCGGGGTTTGCGAATTCTTTCAGATCAACGCGGCCTTCCATCTTGTAGCCTACGTCGATGATGGCTTGGCCCGCTTCGATTGCGATCACCTTGCCTTTGACAACAGACCCTTCGGCGGGCGTGTCCATTTCGAAGCTTTCGTTCAAGAGTGCTTCAAACTCTTCCATTGAATTAGCCATGTGGCGTCGTTTTCCTAACGTTTGGTTTTATACGGGCCGTGCGGTTGTCTCCGCCGGTCTTTTGGGTTTCGGTTGGTCACTTGCATCCTTTGCGGAACATAAAACAACAGGGCCGGTTACTACCGACCCCGCTCAAGTCTCACGTCCGCGCCTGTTTCGACACTTCGACAGGGCGGCGTATAGGGCGATTTTGCCAGCAAGGCAAGGGGTTTCACCAATCAACAATGCCTTGACGTATCAGGTCCAAAGCACGGCACACTACCCCAGAACTTCGCCCATCTTGTCGAATGCCTGCATCCAGCCGCCTTCGCCCGGTGTGCCTGCGGGGATACCGGCGTGTGTCATGACCATGAGTGTTTTGCCGTCTTCCTCGGTCAGTTCCACCGTAATTTCGGTCACTTCAGGGGTCCCTTCGGGCATGCCCATCGCACTGGGCGAAATCAGGTTGCCATCCGGGTCGCACATGCTCTCGGTGTAGACCAGTTTGTGTGGCGCGCTGACCTCTTTGTATTGCCCCGTAAACCACATCGACATTGTCCGGTCAGGAGTTTTCATTTCCATGTTGATCTTGCGCGTTCCGCCAACGGTCACGTCCATTTCGGCCACTGGGACGGAAAAGCCTCTGGGGCCATACCATTTTTGAAAGTTCGCAGCGTCGGCCCACATGGCCCAAACCTCTTCAATCGGTGCATCAAACGTGCGCGTGATCTTAATCCATTCGGTCATCGTCTTCCTCTTCTGTAGGTATCATGTCTTTGAGTGCGGCATCCATCGCATCAAATCGGGCATCCCAGATATGGCGATAGGCGTCGGTCCATGCAGCGATCTCCGCCAAGGGCGCTGCATTGATCTGGCAAGGACGATACTGCGCGCGACGGCCACGGCTGATCAGATTGGCCGTTTCAAGCACGCGGATATGTTTGGAAATCGCAGGCAGGCTCATTGCAAAGGGGGCCGCCAGTTCGTTGACTGTTGCCTCGCCTTGCGCAAGGCGCGCAAGAATTGCCCGACGTGTCGGATGTGCAAGCGCTGCGAATGCGGCGTCAAGGGATGCGGAAGTTTCCATACACCCTTTAATAAACCAAACAGTTAATTAATAAAGTGGTTTATTAAAGCTGGTCCAATGCGGCCTGCACCGCCGCGAAATACGCGCCTACTTGCGCCCCGTCGACCAGCGCGTGATGCACCTCAAGCGTCATGGCCATGTCCCAGCGTCCGTCCCGCTCAACAAATTTTCCCCATGTCACCCGCGGAATGCAGTCGTCTGGCCCGGGCAAAGCATTGTTGATCGCCGTGTAATCCAGCCACGGCATACACGACAGATAGGCAAGATCATCGCGCTCTCCGCTGTTGGCTTGCAGCACACCGCCCTTCGCCACCTTACCGATCAACGCCGCCGCCTGCGCCTCAAACGCACCAAAATCGGCAACATAGGGTACATAGGCATAGCCGAAACTGCCCGCATCCGTCGGCACTGTCATGGATAACGTCACCATATCATGGGCAACCACAGTATCTCCGCGGAAACGCATGCAAAGTTCCGGTACAGTATGCAAACCAGCCCCGATTGCATAAAGACATGCACGGTAGGGTGAAATCCCATCGGCCTTGCGCTGCATCAGATGTGTAACATTCATGCGCGTGGTCGTTGCGTAATGCGGCTGCTGGTAGGTCCGGAAAAGCCGGAATTGCGCGCTACGGGGCCAGGTTTGAAGGTCAACAAGCGTATAGGTCATACGCCAAGTGTTGTCAGATGTCCTGACCCTTTTCCAGCAGCCTTTCGATCAGTTCACGCTGCAGATCACCGCTGTCACCGGCCCCGAACTGTCCGGCCCCACTGCTGTAGAGAGAGCCATAGGTCTTGGCCACATTCACCGTCTGCGCCACACCAGAGATAAACTGGTTACGCTCAAGTTCCTTGAAAGGATGCAGGAACACGCCCCATAGCTGCCCGCCGGCCACCGCATAGCGGGCATCAAGGGCGCTATCGAAGTTTGCCTGCATGACACGGCGCATCTCCTCGGATGTCATCGTTTCGGCCGACCGTATCGGTACCATCGCACGCATCCTGTTTGCGGCCACATCCGTGACAATCAAGACAGGGATGTCATCAATGGTCAGCGAAAATCCCGCCCCCACAAGTTCAGCTTCTGGATCAAGCGCAAGTACAATCTCGGCCATGCGCGGCAGCGTCATATGAGGTTCAGCTTCTTGCGATTGCGCAGCAGCAGGCAAGAAAAATGCAATAGCAATGAGGATACGGATCATGGGCAACTCCTTATCCCATGAACCTAGACCACCCTTTCACACACCGGCAAAGCAACCATTGGTGAACCATTGAAACATGGTGCCGTCCTAACTGCGCGCCGCCTCGACGACCTTGATCGCAGCGGCAACTGCCTCAGCCGCCGTTAAATCCGAGGTATCAAGCAAAATGGCGTCATCAGCGGGGATCAAAGGAGACGCAGCGCGGCTTTGATCGCGCGCATCACGTTGTTTCACATCCGCCAGCACCGTCTCAAAGGTGGTGTCGGTCCCTTTGTCCGAAAGCTCCTGAAAGCGCCGTTCGGCACGGCATTCGGCGCTGGCGGTGACGAAAAGCTTCACGTCAGCTTCTGGGCAAATCACGGTCCCGATATCGCGTCCGTCCAGCACGGCACCATCTGCGCGGGCTGCAAAACTGCGCTGGAAAGCCACAAGTGCGGCGCGCACCTCTTCGATCACAGCCACCTCGCTTGCGGCTTGGGCCACGGCGGGGGTGCGGAGACGCTCATTTTCAAGATCAACAGGATCAAGCGCACGTGCGGCCACAATCGGTTCCGCTCCTGCAATCACTTTGGCCCCGACCGCACGATAAAGCAGCCCCGTATCAAGATGCGCAAAACCGAAATGCGCGGCAACCGCCTTGGAAATCGTCCCTTTGCCTGCGGCGGCTGGACCATCAATGGCAACGACAAAGCTCATGCGTTTTCACGCACGATCTGCGCGCCCAATTGTCCCATCAGATCCTCAAAAATAGGGAAAGAGGTCGCGATCGGGCTGCCGTCATCAATGCGCATCGGTTTTTGTGTGGCCATGCCCATGACCATAAAGGCCATTGCAATCCGGTGATCCAGCTGGCTTGCGACAGTCACACCGCCGGGCACTTTGCCATGGCCCAGACCGGTGATTTTCCACCAATCCGGCCCTTCATCTACAGTAACACCTGCCGCGCGCAGCCCCTTGGCCATTGCATCGATGCGGTCGCTTTCCTTGACGCGCAATTCCTTAACACCCTGCATGTCCGTCACACCCGCCGCAAAGGCCGCAACAACAGAGAGCACCGGATATTCGTCAATCATGCTCGCTGCCCGCGCGGGTGGCACTGCAATCCCCTTCAAATCAGGTGAAAACCTTGCGCGCAGGTCGGCGACAGGCTCGCCCCCCTCCTCGCGCATGTTCTCATAAACCAGATCGGCCCCCATTTCCTGCAATGTGGTAAATAGGCCGGCACGCGTGGGGTTCAGCCCGATATTGGGCACCAGTACATCCGACCCCGGCGTGATAATGGCGGCACAGACCGGAAAGGCCGCCGACGACGGATCGCGCGGCACAATGATTGTCTGGGGGACCAGTTCAGGCTGTCCATCAAGCGTAATCACGCGGCCTTCGTCAGTCTCTTCAACACTTAACGTCGCACCAAAGCCCTGCAACATCCGCTCGGTATGGTCGCGGGTTGCTTCTTTCTCGATGACGACGGTCTGACCCGGCGCATTCAAACCGGCCAGCAGAACAGCCGACTTTACCTGCGCAGAAGGCACCGGCACAACATAGCGGACCGGCACAGGGGCGCGCGCACCCACAATGGTCATCGGCAAACGCCCACCGGCACGCCCCACGGCTTGCGCCCCGAAAAGTGCGAGCGGATCAGTCACCCGCCCCATCGGCCGCCCGTTCAGCGACGCATCGCCCGTATAGGTCACGGTAATAGGCGAGGTCGCCGCAGCCCCCATGATCAAGCGGACACCCGTGCCGGAATTGCCACAATCAATTACGTGGTCAGGCTCGGCGAACCCGCCAACACCCACACCACTGACAGTCCACCCACCGTCACCATGATTGGTCACCGTCGCGCCGAAGGCCTGCATCGCCTTGGCGGTATCCAGCACGTCCTCACCTTCCAGAAGGCCGGTGATCCGCGTCTCGCCAATACACATCGCCCCCAAAATCAGCGACCGGTGCGAAATCGACTTGTCGCCGGGCACATGCGCTTCACCCACCAAAGGGCCACAGGGGTGCGATATCATGGGGATCGGGGTGCCGTGACCGGACATTGGCAATCTTCCTTCTTAACTCGCGCGGTTGATAGCGCAGCGCGTTCGCCGGGTCTATCACCTGTCTTATCATCTTGCCCGAAATACTCCCCCCGGAGGGTCCGACGCTCACACCCGGCGGAAGGTCAGATAATGCGGTGTCCGGCCTTCACGGAGCGCCTTCTGCTCATAGCGTGTCGACACCCAATCCGCCCATGGCGTGCGCCAATCGTGGGGCCCCTCAGCCAGCCATTCAAATCCATGCGAAGGCACCTGCTCCAGTGTCTGGCGGACATAGTCCTTGATGTCTGTCGCAACGCGCAACTCGGCCCCCGGTTTCATGACACGGTGTAGGGGGGCAAGATGCTCCGGTGTGACAAACCGGCGGCGGTGATGGCGCTTCTTGGGCCAGGGATCGGGATAGTTCAGAAAGACTTTTGACAGCGTCGCATCGGGTAAAACATCAAACAGATCGCGCACATCGCCCGGGTGAACCCGCAGATTGTCCACATCGGCCTTGCGGATCTTGCCCAGAAGCATGGCGACACCATTGATAAACGGCTCACAGCCGATCAGACCAAAGTCGGGATAGGTCTGTGCCATATGCACCAGATGTTCACCGCCGCCAAAGCCGATTTCCAACCAGATGTCCTTGCCACCAAAAACACCATCCAGCGCAAGCGGCGTCCTGTCGGGATTTTCTTCCCAACTGATCGGTCCGGGCGATAGCGGCGCAAGATCGTTCTCAAGATAGTCGTGCTGGGCGGCACGGATCGTCTTGCCACGAAAGCGGCCATAGAAATTGCGCCATGGCGCGCCCGAGGGATGATTGGTTTTGCTCATAGGCGGGGCTTTAGCAAGGGTGCGCAGCTTTCGCAATCAGCAGGGTGGATCAAGATCCACCCTACATACCGTGCAAACTGTAAGGTGGGTCTTGACCCACCCTACCTTGATCAGACAGCGCGCTTGAGCGCCTCAACCAGATCGGTCCGCTCCCAGCTGAACCCGCCATCCGCATCCGGCGCACGACCAAAGTGACCGTAGGCTGCCGTCCGCTCGTAAATCGGCCTGTTCAGGCCCAGATGCTCGCGGATGCCGCGCGGCGTCAGATCCATGACCTGCGCAATCGCACGCTCGATCGCAGCCGGATCGACTTCGCCTGTGCCATGGGTATCGGCATAGATCGACAAAGGTTTGGCCACACCAATGGCATAGCTCAACTGGATCGTGCAACGCTCGGCCATGCCAGCCGCCACCACATTCTTGGCCAGATAGCGCGATGCATAAGCGGCAGACCGGTCCACCTTGGTCGGGTCTTTACCCGAGAAAGCCCCACCACCATGCGGGGCCGCGCCACCGTAGGTATCCACGATAATCTTGCGTCCCGTCAGACCGGCATCACCATCAGGACCACCGATCACGAATGTGCCTGTCGGGTTTACCCACCATTCGGTCCGCGCGGTGATCAGGCCCTCCGGCATCACTTCGCGGATGTAAGGCTCAACAATCGCACGGATATCCGCGCTGGTCTGGTTCTCGTCGCTGTGTTGGGTCGAGAGCACAATCGACATCGCCTCAACCGGCTTGCCGTTTTCGTAGCGCAGCGACACCTGGCTTTTGGCATCAGGGCGCAGCGTTGGTTCTTCGCCGGATTTGCGCACCTCTGCCAGACGGCGCAGGATCGCGTGGGCATATTGGATCGGGGCCGGCATCAGCGCATCGGTTTCCGTTGTGGCATAGCCAAACATGATCCCCTGATCGCCGGCACCTTCCTCTTTCGTGTCAGATGCATCCACACCTTGGGCGATATGCGCGGATTGCTCATGCAGCAGGTTCGTAATCTCGCAGGTTGCGTGATGGAACTTGTCCTGCTCATAGCCGATGTCTTTGATACAGGCGCGCGCGATATCCTCGATCCGCGCCATATGGTCCTTCAGTTTCGACTGGTCAGACAGCCCCACTTCGCCACCGATCACCACGCGGTTTGTCGTGGCGAAAGTCTCGCAAGCGACACGCGCTTCGGGTTCTTCGGTCAGGAATGCGTCCAGAATGCTGTCGGAAATGCGGTCGCAGACCTTATCAGGATGCCCCTCTGAAACGGATTCAGAGGTGAAGATGTAATTGTTACGCGCCATGGGAATGTGCTCCATTAAGTTATACCGCCACGTCAGGAAGCCGTTGTGACAGAATCGAACACCCCGATATGGTGTGCCCGCTGCTAGGTCAATCGCTATCGCGTCTGGCCCTGAAATAACCGCCAAAGATGAACAAAAGCACCAACAGGACAACCGGCAGCTCGCCCCATTGACTATAGGGAGTCGCCCCAAGGGCCGCAGGCAGAGGCGCATCAATCGCGCCATCAACACCCAGCGGCAATGCCGCAGTGATGCGTCCTTTGGGATCAATCATCGCGCTGATGCCGGTGTTGGCAACACGCACCATCGGCAAACCCTGCTCGATTGCGCGCAACCGCGCTTGTGCTAGGTGCTGATGCGGACCCGCCGCCTCGCCGAACCATGCATCATTCGTGATCAACAACAGCAACCTCGGGCGGGTATCGCTATAGGTGATTTCCTCGGCAAAAATCCCCTCATAGCAAATCAAGGGCACTGCAGCGCCAATGCCGGGCAGATCAACTGGCCCGGGCGTCGCACCCGGCGTGAAGCCAACGCCAAGATTACGGGCAAGCCCCGTCGCCCCCAACTGCCCCAGAAACCGCGCACCAGGAATATACTCTCCAAAGGGAACAAGATGCCGCTTGTCATAGATGCTTTGCAGCGCCCCGCCTGGGCCAACAACGACCAGACTGTTATAGGCCCGTGCGTCAGCATCGCGCCGCTGGATTCCGAAAACAAGCGGCGCACCACGCGCGGAATCGGCCAGAAAGCCCAGATCATCATCGATGCGGTTCAACAGATAGGGAACGGCTGTTTCAGGCCAGACCACCAGATCAGGCACAGGACCCTCGGCGCTATAGGTGGTCAGACGGCGCAAAAAAACATCCGTGAAGGCAGGGTCCCATTTCTGCTCTTGCGGGGCATTGGGCTGCACCAGACGCACGATTGGCAGATCACCGGACGGCAGCCCCGCCGGTCCGGGGCGGAGGACAAAGGACAGCGCCAGCACCAGCCCCAGAACCACAAGCCCTACAATCCGCGCGGGCCCCAGCAGGGCTGCGATAGCTAGCCCGCAAAGCACCATCAGAAGCGTGAGCAAGTGGGGCCCGCCGTAGGCCGCCGCCTGCGCCAAGCCTGTTGTCACCCAGACATGGCCCAGCAAAGCCCAAGGGAACCCTGTCAGAATCAGGGAACGCAGCAGCTCTGAGCCGACCAGCGCGAGGGCAAACATCATCGGGCTGCGTGGCGCGAGCCGTGTTGCCACCCAAGCCGCCAGCGCCCAGAAAATTGCGCCCCCCGCCGCCATCAAAAACAGCGCAAAGGGGGCCATCCAGCCATGACGCTCGATATCAACAAGGAATGGTTCGACAATCCAGCGCAGGCTAAAGGCGAAATAGCCGAACCCGAAGGCCCAAGCGTGAAACACAGCCTGACGGCGCGACAGTGCATGCGGATACAGGGCAAACACCACGCCCAGCGCAAGGATCGTCGCAGGCCAAAGGTCAAACGGCGCTTGGCCCAAGCCCGCCACGGCCCCTAAGGCCGCAAACACGACAAGCCGCAAGACCGGCCCACGCGCAGCAAACTGCGCGCCGATGTTAGCCATTGCTGGCCGGTGTCAGGCGGACGCGCAACCGTTTGATCCGGCGCGGGTCTGCATCCACGACTTCGAATTCGGGACCGGCGGGATGCACGATGACCTCACCGCGCGCAGGCAAATGGCCCGCAAGCATTGTCACCAACCCGCCCAGCGTGTCGATTTCTTCCTCGTCGATTTCCTCGGCCTCGGTCAGGTTGAAACCGATCTCGGCCTCGAAATCATCCAGATCCGTGCGGGCCTGCGCCAGATAGCAGCCGGGTTTTTCAAGCACCCAGCTTTTGGCTTCTTCGATATCGTGCTCGTCCTCAATCTCGCCGACGACCTGCTCAATAACGTCCTCGATCGTGACCAACCCGTCTGTGCCACCGTATTCATCAATGACCAGTGCCATGTGGATACGTTCGGCCTGCATCTTTTGCAGCAGCACACCCAGTGGCATTGAAGGGGGAACAAAAATCAAGGGCCGCACCATCTCGCGCAAATCCAGTTCCTGACGATTGCCGTTAAAACCGTGGCGCAGCGCAAAATCCTTGAGGTTGGCAATCCCGATGGGCGTATCCAGCGTTCCGTCATACACCGGCAAACGGGTCAGGCCGCTGGTCCGGAACACCTCAACCAGTTCATCCTTTGTAATGGTGACAGGAACAGCCACAATATCAGGCTTGGGAATCGACACGTCTTCGACGCGCATCCGGCGCAAATTTAGCATCCCCAACATCGCGCCTGCTGCATTCACGTTTTCGCGTGGTGTCTCGTGGTTTTCTTCTGATGTCACGGGCGCGGTAAACACGTTCACCAAACGTGAAAATAGCCCGGGAGAGGTCTCCGTCTCATCCTGCTGCGCGCTCTGCGCAGCGCTAGACGGTCCTTCGTCTGTGTCGCCCATTTTATCCTTACCTATGTGGGTCAGGTGACCCGATTACTCCCTATATGGGTCAGGAACACCCAGTTTGCCAAGTATCTCTGTTTCCAAGCCTTCCATTAAGGTGGCATCACGGTCACGTTCGTGATCAAAACCCAATAAATGCAGGGTGCCATGAACAAGTAAATGAAGCGTGTGATCGCGCAAAGGTTTGCCCGCTGCGGCGGCTTCGCGCGCGCAGGTGTCAAAGGCAATCGCAATATCGCCCAATTCCGGGTCCGGCACGGGCTGCGGCGGAAGAGGCATTTCACCATCTATCGCGGCGCCGCGTTCCTCAGACGGCCAGCTCAGCACATTGGTGGGCGCGGGCTTGTCACGGAAATCGGCATTCAGCGCGGCGATCCGCGCATCATCACAGGCCAGTACGCTGATTTCAAACACCGAAGGTTCCAACCCCAGCCGTTCAAGTGCCGCATCGCAAGCCAATTGCGCCAGGGCGTCAATATCGCCCCAGCGCTCATCCTCGACCACGCAATCAACGCTCACCTTGGGTCATCCGCCTCATAGGCTTCGATGATCGCGGCAACCAGCGGGTGGCGCACGACATCTTTAGAGGTGAAGTAGTTGAAGCTGATCTTGGGAATATTCTTGAGCAAACGCTCGGCATCCCAAAGCCCTGAATTCACACCGCGCGGCAGGTCGATCTGCGTGCGGTCGCCGGTGATCACCATGCGCGAACCTTCACCCAGACGGGTCAGGAACATCTTCATCTGCATTGTGGTCGCGTTCTGCGCTTCATCCAGCACAACAAAGGCATTGGACAGGGTACGCCCCCGCATAAAGGCCAAAGGTGCGATCTCAATCACCTTTTCCTCAATCATCTTGGCCGATTGTTTGCCCGGCAGAAAATCATTCAGCGCGTCATAGAGCGGCTGCATATATGGATCAACCTTGTCCTTCATATCACCGGGCAGATAGCCCAGCTTTTCGCCCGCCTCGACCGCAGGGCGCGACAGGATGATCTTGTCCACATGGCCGGAAATCAGCATGTTCACGCCCACGGCCACGGCCAGATAGGTCTTACCCGTCCCCGCAGGCCCGATACCAAAGGCAAGCTCATTGGAAAAAAGCGCCTTCACATAGGCCTTTTGCGCATCGGTGCGCGGCTCGACCAGCTTCTTGCGGGTCTTGATCTCGACACGCTCTGTTTCGCCCTTGAACAGCTCGATCTGGTCACCACTGCGGGCAGGATCGAACATGGGTGCCGCCCCCATACGCAATTCGCGGTCCAGATCGCCCGGCTCCAACGAACGGCCCGCCTCAAGCCGGCTGTAAAGCGCGCCAAGTACTTGGCTGGCCTCGGCACGGGCGTCCTTGTCACCGATCACAGCCAATTGGTTGCCACGGCGCAAAATCTGCACGTCCAGCTTTTCTTCGATTGTGGTCAGGTTGCGGTCATATTCGCCGCAAAGATCGATCAGCAAAAAATTGTCAGGGAATTCCAACAGGGATTCTGTTGCAACGTCAGCGGGTGGGGTCAGGGCACCGGTGGCCAATCAGCTCTCCTCTTTGTCTATATATAGGTATCGTGGCAAGTGCAGACACAAGGCGCAAGGCTCTTTGCGTAAAGAGCGGGTTTTGATAGCACCCTGTTTCGTACGACGTAGATGCGGCGCAGCATTCTTCCACGTTAAACCTTTGATGCGCCGACAAAACACCCTGCCTTAGACGCAAATTGCCAAATGCTATAAACTTGCGCAAACTGCTGCGAAAAGGGCCAAGGCAACTGCCGGATAGGTGGATCTGCCCCAAGAGGAGAGCACAGCCATGGTGACGAGAGATTCGATAAGCTTTGTCTTCTCCGGATCAGGCAGTGGCACGCCGGTCACCCCCGCAGAGTTTGTCGCAACCATCGCGACGCTCGCTCCACCCGGCTTTGGCTGGCTGCACCTGAACAGAGCGAATGCAGCGACGCCCGCGTTGCTGGCCGAGGCGGGGCTTGATCAGTTCGTCATCGCCGCGCTCACTGCTGACGAAACCCGCCCGCGCTGCACAGTGCATGGCAACGGCGTGCTCTTGAACCTGCGCGGTGTAAACCTGAACCCGGATGCAGAACCCGAAGACATGGTGTCGGTCCGGCTCTGGCTGGAACATCAGCGGGTGATCGGGGTTTGGGGGCGTCCTCTTTTTGCGGTGCAGGATCTTGCGGAAACAGTGACACGCGGCGAGGCCCCGCGATCACCCGGCGATTTCGTGGCGAAACTGGCGTTACGCCTGACAGATCGGGCCGAACCGGTCGTGGCAACCCTGAACGAGGAAATCGACACGCTGGAAGAGGCGGTCATAGATCCCAAGGGCCATGTGTCACGGTCGCGCCTTGGTGGCTTGCGGCGCAAAGCCATCGTGCTCCGGCGCTATTTCGTACCACAACGCGACGCGCTGACCACGCTAGAAATCGAGGATCTTGGCTGGCTGGATGCGCACGACCGCACGCGCCTGCGGGAGGCGGCGGAACGGGTGCAGCGCTTTGGCGAAGAACTCGATGCGATCCGAGACCGTGCGCAGATCGTGCATGACCAGATTATGGACAACCGCGCCGAAGCGATGAACCAGCGGATGCTTTTGCTGTCGATCGTCTCGGCGATCTTCCTGCCCTTGGGGTTGTTGACCGGATTGCTGGGCATCAACGTCGGCGGCATGCCCGGCGTTGACGATCCCCGCGCATTCTGGGTCGTCTGTCTAGCTCTGGTTGTGTTGGGTGCGGGACTGGTCTGGATGTTCAGGAAGCTGGGACTGTTCCGCACGTAAGGTGGATTTCAATCCACCTTATACCAAAATACCCTTGAGCGAATTCGGGCTGTCCTCAATGATCCGCACGGGCACCACCTGCCCCAGCACGTCCGCAGGCGCATCGGCATAAACCGCGTGCAGATACTCGGACTTGCCGATCATCTGGCCCGCTTCACGGCCTGCCTTTTCAAACAATACCTTCACGTCGCGCCCTACCATTGCAGCCTGCGTCGCCTGCTGTTGTTCACGCAAGAGCGCCTGTAGCCGCTGTAACCGGTCATGCATCACATCCTCGGGCAGCTGCGGCTTTTCAGCGGCAGGCGTGCCGGGGCGCGTGGAGTATTTGAACGAATAGGCCTGCCCGTAATGCACATCGCGCACCAGCTGCATGGTGTCTTCAAAGTCCTGCTCGGTCTCGCCCGGAAAGCCCACGATGAAGTCACCCGACAACAGCAGGTCAGGCCGCGCCGCGCGAATACGCTCGATCAAGCGCAGATAGCCCGCAGCGGTATGTTTGCGGTTCATCGCTTTCAAAATCCGGTCCGACCCCGATTGCACCGGCAGATGCAGGTACGGCATCAACTTGTCGCAGGTGCCATGCGCGTCAATCAGCGCATCATCCATGTCGTTGGGGTGGGATGTGGTGAAACGGATGCGCTCCAACCCGTCCACCTTGTCCAGCGCCCAGATCAGCCCCGCCAAACCGCCTTCATGGCCATGATAGGCGTTCACATTCTGGCCCAGGAGCGTGATTTCCTTCACACCGCTTTCTACCAGTTCCTGCGCCTCGCGAATAATCCGATCCGCCGGGCGCGACACCTCGGCGCCGCGCGTATAGGGCACGACACAAAACGCGCAGAATTTGTCGCAACCTTCCTGCACGGTCAGGAAAGCGGTCGGCCCGCGCTTGGCCTTGGCACGTGTTTTCAGCGTATCAAACTTGTCATCGTCAGGAAAATCGGTGTCCAGCGCCTTGGCCCCCGTCTGAACCGCCTCTTCCATCGCAGGCAAGCGGTGATAACTTTGCGGACCCACCACCAGATCAACCATCGGCTGGCGGCGGATGATCTCCTCGCCTTCGGCCTGTGCCACGCAACCGGCGACACCGATTTTCAGATCAGGGTTCGCCGCTTTGAGCCCTTTGAACCGGCCCAGTTCGGAATACACCTTTTCTGCGGCCTTTTCGCGAATGTGGCAGGTATTGAGCAGAATCATATCCGCATCATCCGGCGTAGCGGTTTCCACATAGCCCTTTCCGCCCAGCGCCTCGGCCATGCGTTCGCTGTCGTAGACGTTCATCTGACAACCATAGGTCTTAATATAAAGCTTCTTTGGCGCGGACATGGGGGCTGCTCTCGGGTTAGGATAACTCGGGTCTTCTAGCGACTTGGCGGAATGCTTGCAATGCGGCCCGATATCACCGATTTTGCACCCTGCCTTTCGACGAAACGAGTTTTATGCATTATCTTTCCATTTCCGCACTCTCGGGCGATTTTCGGCGCACCCCGCCCAAAGGGCCCGTTGCCTTGATCCTGATCGAGGACGATGTGGCGGTGGCACGTACAATTGCCCACCACACCAACGCAGGTTTTGCCCGCATCCTGATCTTTTGCGCCCCCGATCAGACCTTGCCCACCAACCTGCCAGACACCGTAGACCGCGTTGATTTTGACGTCAGCGCAGAGGATGCCTTACAGGTGATCGTCAATGCGATGATCAAGGTGCTGCCGGACCAGTGGCTCTATTATTGCTATAATGCCGAATATCTTTTCTATCCGTTTTGCGAGACCCGCAGCGTGGGCGAGATGCTGACATTCATGCGCGAGGAACGGCGCGACACGGTGATGGGCACGATTGTCGATCTCTATGCCAAAGACCTCACAACCCATCCGGACGGTGTTGATCATGACGGCGCCCATTTTGACAAATCCGGCTATTACGCGCTGGCCCGCGAGACCGATGATGGCGAAACATTGGACCGGCAGATCAATGTCTTTGGTGGGCTGCGCTGGCGGTTTGAAGAACATATCCCAAAACTGCGCCAACGGACCGACCGGATTTCATTTTTCCGCGCACAGCCCGGTCTTGAGCTGCAGGCGGATCGGGCGTTCAATATCGCCGAGTACAACACCTATTCCTGTCCGTGGCACAACAACTTGTCTGCTGCGATCGGATCGTTCCGGACGGCAAAAGCCCTCCGGCGCAACCCGGGCAGCCGTGCCGCGATCACAACGTTTCACTGGCCACAATCCCAGCGCTTCAACTGGCATTCACAACAGCTTCTGGATTTGGGGCTGATGGAACCGGGGCAATGGTTCTAAGCTGCTTCTTTGGATAATGCAGTGATGAATAAGGCCAATCACGCGGCCGTTTGACCAGACCGGCATGAATAGGCGCGGACCGGATCAGGTGCATATGCAGTGCGAAATCATCCGCGTCGCGGATCAGATGTTCCCAGAACCGGCGCTGCCAAATGCCCTTTTCTCCGCGTTTCAAATGGCTTTCGGGGATATAGGCGGGCGCAGGCGCGTGGCGAGAAAAGCTTGTCTTAATCAGCCGCCAGCGTTTCGAAAAATCAGCGTCACCGTCCGGCAATGTCCAGATCATATGCAGCTTGTTGGGCAGGATCACTGCGGCCTCAATCTCAAATGGCCAGCGCTTACGGCAAAGACGCATCGCGTCACGCAACAGGTCAATCTGGGATATCAAGAGATCGGACCGGTGATCCTGCAAGCGCAGGGTAAAGAAATAGGTGCCACCCGGCACGTAGAGACGACGGTAATGAGCCATGCGATGACCGTCGCAAATATCGGTTAATGAATTATGAAACTGTGCAAAAAGTAAGGTGGATCATGATCCACCTAACCCGTCACTTGCGGCGCAACCGGATGACAACATCCACTGACGCAATCTCTGCCCCGGCGGGCGCATCGGGCAAGTTGCGAATTTCCAACTCTTCCGCGGGCGCATCGGTCAAGGTCGCGCTGTCTTCCCAATAGAAATGTGGGTGGTCGGTCATATTGGTATCGAAGTAGCTTTTCGATCCGTCCACTGTAATCTCGCGCACCAACCCCGCATCGCAGAACGCGCGCAGCGTATTATAGACAGTAGCCAGCGATACTTTCTCATCAGCATCAGAGGCTGCTTCAAACAGGCTTTCAGCCGTCACATGGCGGTCCTGCCCGTCACCCACCAGCAAAGACGCCAAGGTCACGCGCTGACGCGTCGGCCGAAGCCCCGCTCCTGCCAACCAGTTTGTGCTGCGCTGTGTCGCTATATCTGACATGGTCGCCCTTTATGACAATTATTCTCAAGTATATGGGAAGAATATCCCCCGGATCAAATGAAAACCGTCAGAGAAGCGCAGACTTGCTCTCATAAACCGCTGAGTGATAGAGGTCTTGCGACGCAGTAAAGAAGAACGAGACCAAAGACATGGCCGATTACCCAACTTATTTCGACAAAGACGCCCTGCTGGCTTGCGCCCGTGGCGAGCTTTTCGGCGAAGGCAACGCCCAGCTACCGGCACCTCCGATGTTGATGATGGACCGGATCACCGACATATCGGGCGATGCTGGCGCACATGGCAAAGGCCATGTTGTCGCTGAATTCGATATCACACCTGATCTGTGGTTCTTTGACTGCCATTTCCCCAACAACCCGATCATGCCTGGCTGCCTTGGCCTTGACGGTCTGTGGCAATTGACCGGTTTCAACCTTGGCTGGCGCGGTTGGCAAGGGCGCGGTTACGCGCTCGGTGTCGGCGAAGTCAAACTGACCGGCATGGTGCGCCCCGACCGCAAGATGCTGACTTATAAGGTAGATTTCACCAAAGCCATCCAGACCCGTCGCCTGACAATGGGCGTGGCCAACGGAATTGTTGAGGCGGATGGCGAGGTCATCTATCAAGTCACCGATATGAAAGTCGCCCTGTCTGAAAGCTAGTCGAGAGCTTCGCCCTCGCACATCTATCATCGTTCAAAAGGAGAGGTGCCCATGCGCCGCGTTGTTGTCACAGGTCTCGGGATCGTATCACCGATCGGGAACAATGCCGAAGAAGTGCTTGCCGCACTCAAGGCCGGAAAATCCGGGATCGAAGCATCGCCCGAGATGGCCGAACACGGTTTCCGCAGCCAGATCGCGGGCACTCTCAAGATCGACATCACCGAACACGTCGATAAGCGCACCCTGCGCTTCATGGGTCCGGGTGCGGCCTATGCGCACATCGCCATGGGACAGGCGATTTTTGACGCGGGCTTGACCGAAGAGCAGGTCGTCAACCCGATGACGGGCCTGATCGCGGGGTCTGGCGGCCCTTCAACCTCGGCCATTCTCGCAGCGCATGACGTTGTCAGATCGACAGGTGCTACCAAACGCATAGGGCCTTTCGCCGTACCAAAGGCGATGTCCTCGACGGTCAGCGCGAACCTTGCGACAGCCTATAAAATCAAGGGCATGAATTTCTCGATCACCTCTGCTTGTTCCACCTCGTTGCACTGCATCGGCATGGCCGCCCAGCAGGTGGCACTCGGCACGCAGGACATCATGTTCGCGGGCGGAGGCGAAGAGCTCGACTGGACGCTGTCGTGCCTCTTTGATGCGATGGGCGCGATGTCGTCGAAATACAACGACACCCCCGAACGCGCCAGCCGCGCCTTTGACGCCGACCGCGACGGTTTCGTGATCGCAGGCGGCGGTGCAATGGTCGTACTGGAAACGCTGGAGAGCGCGCAGGCGCGCGGTGCGAAAATCTATGCTGAAGTGACAGGCTTTGCCGCAACATCAGACGGGGCCGACATGGTGGCCCCTTCGGGCGAAGGCGGCGAACGCGCGATGCGCGGCGCATTGGTCACCCTGCCCGAGGACCGCAAGGTCAGCTACATCAACGCGCATGGCACATCGACCCCTGTGGGCGACGTCGGCGAAGTCGAGGCTGTCCGCCGCGTCTTTGGCAAAGGCACCACGCCACCGATCAGCTCGACCAAATCCATGACCGGCCACAGCCAAGGTGCCACAGGTGCGCAAGAGGCTGTCTATTGTTTGCTGATGCTCGAGCACGACTTTATTGCGCCCTCGATCAATGTCGAAACCCTCGACCCCGCGCTTGATCCGGCGGAAATTGCGACCACGCTGGTCGAAAACGCAGGTCTTGATACGGTGATGACCAACTCATTCGGGTTCGGCGGCACCAACGGTTCCATGCTGCTTTCCAAATTCAAAGGATAGGCCAATGACAATTTCCATGCAGGGCAAACGCGGGCTGATCATGGGCGTAGCGAATGAACGCTCCATCGCCTGGGGCATCGCGAAAGCCATGGCCGACGCAGGCGCCGAACTGGCCTTTACCTATCAGGGCGAGGCTTTTGGCAAACGGCTTGAACCACTTGCCGCCTCTGTCGGGTCGGACATTATGGTCGATGTGGATGTGAACGACGATGCCAGCATGGATCTGGCATTCCAGACGCTCAAAGACCGCTGGGGCACGCTTGATTTCGTGGTCCATGCGATTGCATTCTCCGACAAGAACGAGCTGACAGGCCGCTTTATCAACACCAGCCGCGACAACTTCAAAAACTCGCTGGCGATTTCGTGCTATTCCTTCATCGACGTGGCCAAGCGGGCCTCCGAGATGATGCCCGATGGCGGGACCTTGCTGACACTGACCTATCAGGGGTCCAACCGCGTGACCCCTTTCTACAACGTCATGGGCGTGGCGAAAGCGGCGCTGGAATCCGCGACGCGCTACCTTGCCAACGACCTTGGCCCCCAAGGGATCCGCGTCAACGCCATCAGCCCCGGCCCGATGAAGACCCTTGCAGGTGCGGCCATCGGCGGCGCGCGCAAGACCTACAAACACACCGACCAGAACGCCCCTCTGCGCAGCAACGCCACGCTTGAGGCTGTCGGCGGCACGGCCGTTTACCTTGCCTCCGACGCAGGGGCCTGCACCACAGGCGAGATCATTCGCGTCGATGGCGGCTATCATGTGCTGGGAATGCCGCAGGCCGACAGTCTGTAACGACGGCACCCTGTTGATGCGCTCGCCCGCTTGCCGGCATTTTGCGTGATAGCGGTCATTCCAACGAACGCGTTGGCGGGCTGCTTCGCGGGACCGTTTTTCTATTGAATGCCTGTCCGCCAATGACCAGCCACGGATCGATCACAGCGACTGATCATCAACGACCAAAGAGGGCTGGAACGCTTCTTTCGACAAAAGCTTGAAGCGCGCTTCACCCATAGCGGCCCCAAGCATGCGGTCGCAGCGAAATGTCCTTGGTTCGCCTGTCAGATGATCGATCGCAACGACATACCAAACAGGATATTTCAACAACAGATAATGCGGCTCGATTTGCCGCTCGGAGATAACACCGTCTTCTCGTTGATAGCGAAGCGCCAACACCTTCTGATCGATAAAGGCCTGATGCACAGCTTGCACTATCCTTGGGGGTGGGACCTTGGCACTGGCCTGAACATAAGTTGATGCCGTGATACCTATCAGAATACGGGACTTGAGCCGGTTCACCTTGGTGCGTTTCTCAGGCGAGAACGAAGCGACCAGCTGCCGCCTTACCGACGCGAGATTCGCGAGCAACATCGGTGATTTCATCTGCTCTGCCACGGCGATGCTGATAAGAAGATCGACCGCCTCAGGATATGTCAAGTTCAGGCGACCAACACCCCAGTTTCGGTCAAGACGTACACCGCCCCCGCGTCCGCGATCGGCGTCGATCTGCATGCCTTGGTCCCGCATAAGCACAAGATCGCGCGCTATCGTGCGTGCGCTGACACCATGCTGTCGTGCCAGATCGCTGACCGTACAATGGGCGTCCTGCTTGAGCTGAACTGCCAGCATTTCCAATCGTCTCAGCCTGCCTTGCGCGTTTGCCCGTGCCATGAACCAAATAAGACATAAAATGTCATATTCGTCGATACATCGTAAATCACAGAAACAACGCCGGGCTTAAGTGACCGGAACACAGGAGATGAAACGATGAAAATGAACTACTTTGTTGTCGGTACAAACGACATGGCCGCCGCAAAAACCTTCTATGACGCGCTCTTTGCACAGTCGGGCCTTGAAAGCATGTCACCCTCAGACAGAATGACCTATTGGCTTGGTCCGGATTTTGCCTTCGCAGCGGCCATACCCTTTGATGCAAAACCTGCCACCAATGGCAACGGAACAATGGTTGGATTTTGTGTTGGCGGGGAAGAGGATGTCAGGAGACTGTACGCTTTGGCCATTGAGATAGGAGGCACCTGCGAGGGAGCGCCATACCAGCGTGGGCCCAGGTTCTCTGCCTATATCCGCGATCTGGATGGAAACAAGATATGTCTCTCTGATTAGGTGCCGCACCGAGACTGGCGCGTTGACCTCGTAATTGGGGGGAATAAGGTGACTGGGTTCCTCACAACATCCCGTGGCTTGTCCCGGTCTACCATGGAAGAAGTCTCAATGAGTGATCATACGGAAAACACCTTGGCCCGTGGGCAACAGCGCGGATCGCACGGTCGGCAACAAGATGAAGGCGTCTTGGTGATCCGTACCATTGCGATGCCTGCAGATACCAATCCGTCAGGTGATATCTTTGGTGGCTGGTTAATGTCTCAGATGGATCTTGCAGCAGGCAACATGGCTGGTCGCGTGTCACAGGGGCGCGGCGCTACCGTTTCTGTGGAAGCCATGCAATTCCTGCGCCCTGTCAAAGTCGGCGATGAAGTGACGCTCTATGCAACTTTGCGCGAGGTTGGACGCACATCGATGCGTATTCATGTGGATGCGTGGGCACGGCCAAGATATTCGGAGAAAGCTGAAAAGGTAACTGATGCTGATTTCGTCTTTGTCGCCTTGGACGAAAATGGCACGCCCCGGCCAGTCTTTGAAGGCGCGTGACCTCTTCGGGCCTAAGCTGACGTTGAGCGAGCCTCTGCTCGAAAACCCGCACAGAGTTCACCTAAATTTACGGACTCCAAGCGGAGCAGGTCAGTCAACGGCCCGGCATGCTAACCGCTTGCACCTGCGCAATACTTTTGCTGATGAGATCAATGAGGTCTTCAACGCTTTGATGCTCAAGCCGCTCAAGATGACGCATTTCTTGCGCACGCTTTGCAACCTCAGCCAATCCCAAAGTCGATGCTGCACCTTTCAGACTATGCAGTGCGGCATCGATACAACCGTCATCGCTTTCACGCTGTTCAACCGCAACGATCGACCGCAATTTCAAACCATCACTGGAAACTTGCCCCAAGAGTTCCAGAAGAAGCGGCGTTCCCAATTCGTCCCTTATCGCATCCAACTGTTGTCTATCGAGCAATGTCTCTGCGTGCGCGGGCTCTGCCGGGGTCGCATAGGTCTCAAAGATATATGAAATCTTGGAACGCGTGACCGGTTTGGCCAGAAAATCATCCATTCCGGAATCCAAGCAACGCTGCCGGTCTTCTGCAAATGCGTTTGCTGTTAAGCCGATAATCGGTGCTGTAAAACCTAGATCACGCAGTTTACGTGTTGCTGTAATGCCGTCCATCAAAGGCATTTGCAGGTCCATTACAACAAAATCAAAGGTCGTTTTGGTGCAATGCTCGATTGCAGATTGGCCGTTATCGGCAGTGACAACGGTCGCACCGAAGCTTTCGAACAAAGCCCTTGCGACTTCTTGATTGATCGGGTGGTCTTCCACCAACAGGACATTGCTGTTGTAAACCAACGTGCACTCTTTTCGATCTTCCAACGCTTTAACGGCCACGGTTGCGGCCGGGCCGATGATCTCAACCGGCAGCTCCAACCAAAACGTACTTCCTTGCCCCTCGGCGCTGATCACGCCGATTGATCCCCCCAAGCCTTCGACGATCCGCTTGGATATCGCCAGCCCCAAACCGGTTCCGCCGAACCGGCGCGATGATGAGTTTTCGATCTGGCTGAAATTTTGAAACAGTTTTGGAAGATCGGCCTGCGGAATACCAATGCCGGAGTCCATGACCTCGATCCGTAGCCTTGTATCCTCCGGCATCAAAAAACGGACATTTATGGTGCCTGACGGCGTGAATTTGATCGCGTTCCCGATCAGATTTATCAGGACCTGTCGCAAGCGGACGTCATCCGTTGCCACGAAAAGAGGCTGTACCTCGAACGTAAGTGTCAAGCCCGCGTCATGCAGTCGTTGTTCAAAAATATCGTGCAGAATGTCGGCGAGGTCGGGCAAAGAAACGGGTGCCACCTGATAGGTCAACCCGTTTGCGTCTAAGTTCGAAAAATCCAGGATGTCGTTGATGACATCAAGCAAGATGTGGCCAGAGCGCCTGATGGTCAAAGTGAGCCGCGCCTGCACCGGGTCAAGATGGGTGTCATCCAACAGATCGACCGCGCCAATGATGCCATTCAGAGGCGTCCGTATCTCATGGCTCATGGTGGCAAGAAACATCGATTTTGCATGTGTGGCGGCCTGCGCTGCTTTTGCGCTTTCGGCATTGCGCAAAGACAACTCCCTAAGCTGGCGCTGCGCATTTGCAATGAGCTGCAGTTGTACGAATTGAAGGATGATCGTGCAAATGAACACCAGTCCTGTGAGGGCGACGACGATTGCAAGACGCCCGTAATCGGCAGATGTTTGCGCGCGCGCAACCACCCGCGCTGTTCCCAATACATCGTTCGTGGCAATCACAAGCTCATTGCTTTGCTGTTGCAACGCACGGGCGTCATCCAGAAACGAATTGAGTGAATTGACCAAAACAGAAGGATTGTCTGCCGTTGCATCAATACGGTCCGCAAGGGACTGGATGTCAGCCTGAAGCGCCAATGCCATTTCGGCAAGGATCTGGGAATTACTAAACCGCTCTGAAAAGAACCCCGCGTCCAGCAAGGTCATCCGGCTATAAACCAGATCGAATGTCAGGTAGACCCTGTCGATAGCTTGGGGTGTGCCTGCCTTTTGTGCGATCAGGATTGCCTCGATAAAACGGGTTGCCTCGCGGTGTGTCTGGAACACAGCCCACATGGCGTCTTCGCGCACACTGGCCAAAACCGCCTCCTGCCGGTCGCGAAGGTGCGCAAATAGATAGATCGTCATTGCGATCAAGACGATACCAAGCCCAATCAGCACAGATGTCGCCGCCCGAATGATATGCGGGGGAACACGCATGAACGGGTGCAGAGTCACACTATTCGATCACCTCAATCCGCGCGATCTGCCAAACCGATCTGCCAAAATAGACTTCGTTAAACAATGCCGGGAACTCGTCGAACGGATAGATCAGGAACAAAGGACCTTTCTCGCGCACTGACATCATTTCACCGTCCAGATGCGTAGCAAAGATCACAGGAAACTCGCGTACGTCAGCCACAGGCACATCGGACGCATAGTCATTCAGGGCAAACACCCGCATGGTCGACCCTTGGGCACCAACAGCATCCAGAACAGCGGCGGCAAGCGGGCCTTCAAAATCATGTTTTGCATCGAACCACGGTGTGTTCGCTGTAATGATGCGCCGCTCTAACGCTTCAAGCATTTCACGATCAAAACGCGCCACATTTGGCCCGTTTGTCTGCGTAATGGCACCCGATATGGTCAATATCACCGGCCCCTTGGGCTCGGCGAGGCCGTCCGCATGCGCAAGCGACGCAAACAGACAGATCACCATCAATAAAAGACCTCTCATCAGACAAATCCCTTCATGTTTCAGGCCACAAATTGTGTACCGTTGTTTTCCGAATAGGCGTTTCTGACTTTGTCGCTGACTGCCACAAACGCGCTTACACAGCTTGGGTCAAAATGGTGACCGGATTGTCTTAAGATTTCATCAAGCGCGTCATCAAAGTCCCACGCCGGTTTGTAGCTCCGCTCGGTACACAAGGCGTCGAAAACATCTGCAATGGCAACAATCCTTGCCGACAAGGGAATGTCTTCACCAGACAGCCCTTGGGCATAGCCCGACCCATCCCACTTCTCGTGATGATAGAGCGCTATTTCGTGCGCCATTTTTATAAGGTCGCTGTCGCCATCTGAGAGGATTTCGGCGCCGATCTTGGTGTGGGTTTGTATGATGGCACGTTCTTGGGGCGTCAGCTTGGCAGACTTATGAAGGATGGCATCAATGATGCCTATCTTGCCTGCGTCATGAAGCGGCGCGGCCAGATAAACTGTTCTGCAAAAGTGGTCACTCAGGCCCATCTGTTCCGCGATGAGTCTGGCACAGGTGGCGACCCGGGATATATGTCCGCCGGTTGATCCATCGCGCATTTCAATTGCGCGCGACAGCCGCCAGATCAGTTCTTCCTCGCGAACTCTCAGGTGTCGCGTTGCACGTTGCACTTCAAGATCAAGACTTTCTGCACGCTCCAAGAGCGCAAGCTGTGCTTTCCGCAATGCAAGTAGGTTCTTCACGCGCACCCGAAGCTCTTCCGGATCAAAGGGCTTATTGACGAAATCGGTGACCCCCGCCTTGACGGCTTCCAGCCGCAAAGCACGGTCTTCATCGGCTGTCAGCATTATGACCGGAACGGCCTTATAACCCGGCAAGCGCCGAAGTCGTTCGACAAGCACTACGCCGTTGATTTCCGGCATCTGATAGTCAACCAGAACCAAATCAAAGCTCGTCTCATCGAATCGCGCAAGCGCGCGCACTGCTGATGAATAGCTCTCTATCTGATGGTCCTCAGCGCGCTTCAGGACTGCACTGATCACGTTCAGGCTGACCATCGCGTCATCAACCACGCAAATACGCATAGGATGCCCCATAACTGCGCGTTCTCCATCCGCTTTTGTGGCATGTTCATACGGGATAGACCCAACGCTTTGAAAGCAATGAGTGTTTCAGATTTTAGTCAAATGCCCGGCATCAATATCGTCAGCCTGCCCCGACGCAAACCAATGAAGGCGGCTGGTCAACCTTCATGCAACGCAGCAGGGCATATCCCGTCCCTGCTAATCCCAGCATCAGGCCCGGTGGCTGGTGTTTGTCGCCGCCGCCGTATGGCAGCGGCCGCCCGACCTCCAGATAGGACACCTGAATGAACGCCTGCACCGCATGCAAAATGTCACTACTCTCGACGGTTTCCGCCGTCTTCGGGTGCAACATGAGCTCGATATCGCTGCCAACACCATGACACAGGCACAGGTTTGTCTGAGGTGTTAGCCGGGTCAGCAGCGTCTTTTTTGTGAGTTCAGCGGCGGTTCTGGCCTGTTCCAAGAAAGCAGGATCACCGGTCAGCGCATGCGCGCGCAGCCGTGCAAGGCCGATGCCGGTTGCCCCGTGGCACCACGCAACTTCGGTTCGGCCCTTTGCCTCTGCCTGCCCATGATAGCGCAAATCGGGCCAGCACCCGCAGATGGGGTCAAACCAGGCCTCCTCATAGGCAAACGCCCGTTTTCCTGCCACCGTAAACTGATCCTGATCAAAGGCTGTGCCAAGCGCCATCAGTGCCAGTCCGATCCCGCTTGCCCCATGACCATAACCCAGAAGGTTTGGCTGCACGGGCGCGTCTGGTTGCAGCCAAGCGGCCTCACCTGCATTGGTGCGCATTTCAGCGGTGGTATCCCATGACAGACCACGCTTGCCCTCAACAGCATGTCCGAGGATTTTTCCACCCCACACCAACAGCGGCTTCTCAATGCGGTCGCGGCCTAGCACATCCTGCACCGCGATGATTGCGGGGATAGACGCAGCGACGCCAAGCATCACATCCAGAATACATCTGCCCGCAGTATGAGCGTGAAGTGCGTCCAGCAGGATCTCCTTGCCTTGGGTGATTAAAGACGGCGCCCCTGTCATCTGCCCAATCACGATGGCGGCATAGCCGATCCCGACGTGTCCGGTGTAAAACGAGAGCGAAACACTGGCAGGGCAATCCCTGTATCGCGACACTGAATGATTGATCGCGCCAAGCGCCGTTTGCTGCACCACCGTGTCATCGGTCAGCTTTCCCAGATGCGCCAGAAACAGTGCGATGCCCGCTGTTCCGTCATAAACGCTGGAGCCAAGCATGCCATAACCCGCCATCGTGGTTCCCCAAAAAATGTCATTGGCAGGGCCAAGCCAATTGCACCGCCTGTCGTCCCAAATCGCATCGCGCGCCAGCATGCGACCGATCTGCAATGCCATGTCCTTTAGCTGCGCGTCAGTCATGCTGCATGGGCCGCAGGTTGCGCGCAAAGCCGATAGCAGGCGACAGACCCAGCATTCAGGTGCAACCTGTCAATATCCAGATTTTCCGATCTGCAAACGGCCTCAAATGCCGCCTGGAACGTCTCTGGAACGATCTGGTTTTCCGCGCGCGCCTGCATCATCGCCTGCGCAACCAATTTGCAGCGTGCTGCGCCAAAGCTGCCGGCATCCGGCATATCTTCAGCCAGTCCGAGCCCGTTACCAACCCGCAAGGTAAAAGCCGGAACCGCATCATCAAGGTAAAGCGCAAGTTGCGGCAATTGCGTGGCCAGCGCCATGGCAGCCACCGTGAATGCCCGCTCTGGAATATAGAGCACGGCCGTGTCCGCCCGTGAATAATCGCAAATCCGCGTCGCTGTCTTGTACCTGAACGGCACCAGATAGCGGTTCAGCACTTGCGAAACCAGACCGGCAACAGGTGCAGCAGCGCCGGGCCCGATCAAATTGAAATAAAGGCGGATATTCTTGACCTCTTCGGCGGCATCCAACTGTGACTGACCGAAGATGTGAAAAAAACCCGGCTGCACGGTTTTGGACCCGGCCAGATGGGTCACCACAATCTCGGATCCGGGCCGCACAGGGGCCGCATCAGGGGCCGCCAGAAACTGGCCGGATATGAACTTGCAGACCTTGCCATAACGTTCCGCGATGACCGCTCCTTCGGACAGCAGGCTGCGCACGACCCACCCGTCCTCTACCTTGGCTGTGGTATCATTTGCGGCAGAGATGTCAGCGATCAGCGCCGCACTTGGTGCGCCATCACCGAATGCCTCGCCGATATTGCCGCCGGGGTGCGTATAGAAATACTTGTAAACAAACTCGGTCAACTGTTGCGCGAACGGCGCATCCGGCTGGCTGGGCGGCTGCGCGGGCCACCCGCGAAAGGTGATCTGATCCTGCGCATCAATCGCCACCTTTGCCACAAAATCCAAAAGGGGTTTCATGACACGGCCTGCATGCACGGCGCAGCCAGACCGGCGCAGACTTTTCTTTGTCCTTCCCGCGTCGTCATGCGCCGCGCAATCTGCATCAGGGTCTGCGACATGTCAGGCAAGCTG
Source organism: Yoonia rosea (assembly GCF_900156505.1). Lineage (NCBI taxonomy): Bacteria > Pseudomonadati > Pseudomonadota > Alphaproteobacteria > Rhodobacterales > Paracoccaceae > Yoonia > Yoonia rosea. The sequence goes on from NZ_FTPR01000001.1 coordinate 1,718,841, forward strand.
TCCTGCGCAAAGCAATATTCATAGCCCGCCACCAAAAGGCGGGCCGCCATCATCGCGATGCATTTATCAAGAAAGGCGGCATCGTGCCTCTCAGAAGCCGCACTGTAAGCGGCCCAAAACGCGCGCATCTCGGGCAAGGCGGCATCCAGGGCATCCGGATTTTGCTGCATGGTATAGTGGATCACAAAGGCGCCAAGCCCGCACCCCACATCCCAGGCAGGATCGCCCAGATCGGCACGCTCCCAATCAATCAAATGCAGCTTTTGATTTGCATCGCTGGCAGCAACCAGAAAATTCTCAAGCTTGAAATCACCGTGGATCAGAGCATCTGTTTCCCAATGCTTGCGGCACCATGCCAAGGTTTCGTTGAAGTCCGGGATCGCACGGATCGCATCAATCAATGCGGCACTGGCGGGGCTGCGACCGCGCAAGGATGACAGGGGACTTGGGTCTTCCTCGAGCCGGAAAATCCAATGCGGCTTGCGGTCAAACGCGACATCGAGTGCGTCAAGCGCCTGACCTGGCAGTGCATGGTATTGCGCCGCAATCCGGCCCATTTGTGCCGCGTGGACAGGTGAGTTGTGGCACATACGCCGCGCGCGCGCACCAAGGTCTTCGGCATCCTTGATCAACGCAAGGGTCATCGTCGCGCTATCAGGGTCAAAATGCAAAAGCTGCGGCATCACGCTCTGCAAATGCCGGAATGCATCGGTACGTGCGACCGCTTGATAAATTTGCGCTTCAAGGGCCACCGACTGGACCGTTCCAGGCTCGTTTTCATGCGCTTGTTTAATAAATAATGAGGGACCGTGGAGCTGCTTGAAGACAAAGAAACGATTACGTTGGCGGCCCATAAACAACACACTTGAGCCATCGACAAGATCACGTTGCAACACCAATCCTCGCGCACGAAGCGTCTGGATAATGTTGCGTGCGATAGGTTCCACGGGTCCCTCACTGAAAGTACTGAAAAGTCTTGTTGAAGGCAGCGCAGGGTACGCTGCCTCCTAATTCAAACGCTACAAACTGCTGTGAACAGCACATTGCCGCAGCCGAGTTCTGTGCTGCCGAACGCGTCAAGATGCGGCTTTGCAGCGGCCTGTGCTTCGGCGATATCGCTGAAGGTGCAGCCGGCGGTAAAGGCCACGCTGACACAGTCAGCTGACGCCCCTACCGGGGCTGCTGCGGCTGCTGCTTTGGTCGCCTCTGCGACGTCAGCAAACGTACAACCTGCTGTAAAACCAACTTTAACACACATGCTCAAATCCTTTCTGTTTTCAAAATTGCTTGCGCCAAGGGCCGTTTGACCTGCCCGTCGGCCCCTCGGTTTTAGGCTGTGGTCGCCCACACTGCTGTGCGCAGGAACACATTTCCCAAAAACTTGGCCCTCTTTTGCTGGTTGGCTATCGTGAAATGTAAGGCTAGGGTTCCGGCACGATAAACTTGGGGCAAAGATGTCCGTAGACGAAGCAACCCGACACTCATTGAAAAACTGTGGCCTGCTGCGCGACCTAGATCAGCGTACGTTGGATGCGGTCGCCCAGAAAATGGCCGTTTTGCACATCCCTCGTGGCAAGCTGATCATGATGCATGGCGACGAGACAACCGAAACATATTTCCTGCTCGCCGGAACTGTCATCGGACAGCTCGTGGCAGCGAGCGGACGCGAAATCCTGTTTACCGAAATTGCACAGGGGGGATATTTCGGAGAACTGGCGTCCTTGGACGGTCATGCCCGATCAATTACAATTTCGGCGCATTCAGACTGCGTGTTGGGTCGACTTCAGGGCGCAGATTTCCTTGCGCTTTTGCGCAAGTACCCCCAACTGGCGATCAATCTGGCCACAGATCTTGGCACACGCCTGCGGCGCATGAACGACCGGGTGTTCGGACTCGTGGTCCATAACGTCGAAACGCGGGTACGCGTCAAGCTGATGCAACTGGCCCAAGAACAGGAACAGCTGGTTAACGGCGGAGTGATCACCAATGCCCCAACCCACGAAGTGATCTCGAATTTCATCGGTGCCAACCGCGAGGCCGTCAGCCGCGTTGTTGCCCAACTGAACCGCGACGGCGTTATCACGTCGAAACGCGGTGTGATCACGATCAACGATGTCGATGCTTTGCTGGATACCGAAGACTAGCTTTGAAGTGCGCTGGCGCACATCGAACCATCTGTGCAGATGATTGAGTGCCGGGACCGTTTAAGCGGAGGTCCCTTTGTTTCAGGGGCCGTGTGCCGCGCCTTTCCAAAACACTGATCAAAAAGGGAATTCCCATGGAACGTCATCAAAGAAACCGTCATATCGTCAGCACGCTCTCAGATTTTCACGCCCGCGAAAAAGACGAAGGGCGCATGGATCTGGACAATAGCAAGGGCTCAACATCGCTCGCTGGCTGGTTTCTGGGCCCATTGGCTGAAAACCAAGAGGTGCTGGATCGATCCATCACCAAGGCAATTGCGGCGCATTGCGATGCACGGCGCGAATATGGTGCGCAGTTTCGTGATCCGCCGTTCGTGACGTCTGAAATCAAGGCCTCTGACGACTATCGCAAAACCATCGCCACATTGGACACCAAGTTGGAGGATCTGCTGGGCGCGCTGCACGGCTCCATCCCGCTGTCGAGCTATCGCAACCAGTCGCATATGTATTGGGATATCACGATGCCCGGCGCCATCGGGTACTTTGCGGCGATGCTCTATAACCAGAACAACGTCGCCGCCGAAGCGTCACCTGTCACCACCCTGCTTGAAATCGAGGTTGGCAAGGATCTGGCGCGCATGCTGGGCTATCACGTACCCAGCGACGCGGAGACAGCCCAAGGTGCGCTGACACCATGGGCGCATATCACCTGTGACGGATCTGTCGCGAATGGCGAATCCATGTGGGCGGCGCGCAACCTTAAATACATGCCCATCACCATGGCCGAAGCGATCCGCCATGAACCCGACATGGCAGGTGGCAAGGACGTCAAAGTGAAACTCGCCGATGGACGTTCGGTCAAACTGCTTGATCTGGACTCTTGGGAATTGCTGAACGTCGCAATTGACGATGTCATCGCGCTGTCACCGCGCCTGCAATCGGATTTCGGGATCACACCCGAGGCGATCAAGGCAGCCTTGGACAAATACTCTGTCCAGAACCTGGGCCTGGCAGAGTACCAGCGACGGTTCATCGCAAGAGACACGCAACACCTGCCAGTCGTTCTTGCACCTTCAACTGCGCATTACTCATGGCCCAAAAGTGCGGCGCTGATCGGGCTGGGCGCCAACCAATTGTGGCGGATCCACGTCGATGAGGACGGACGTATGCGCATGGATCACCTGCGCGAAACCTTGCAGGACTGCCTGGACAACAAGCGCCCGATCCTCGAAGTGGTCGCCGTCATCGGCTCAACCGAAGAGAGTGCCGTAGATCCGCTGGCCGATATTGTGGAACTGCGCGATGAATTCCGCAGAAAGGGGCTGGAATTCTCGCTTCACGTTGACGGGGCATGGGGCGGGTACTTTGCCTCGATGCTGCGCGACAGCAAAGAACCGATTGATCCCGATCAGGGCGGCGCTCTCGAACAGACGCCTGCCATGATCATGAGCGATTATGTCATGCGCCAGTACCGCGCCTTTCCGCACGCTGATACGCAAACCGTTGATCCGCATAAGGCCGGCTTTATCCCCTACCCCGCCGGTGCGCTTTGCTATCGCAACGGGGCGATGCGCGACATGATCACCTTTACAGCGCCTGTGGTCTATCACGGCGGTGTTGATCCCACGGTCGGCGTTTACGGAATCGAAGGCTCCAAACCCGGAGCCGCGGCGGCCGGTGTTTATCTCTCCCACGCCATGATCAGACCGGATAAGTCAGGCTATGGGAAACTGCTGGGTAAATGTATCTTCAACTCCAAACGGCTTTATGCCGAGCTCGTCTCGCTTGATGGCACGGACGATTACATCAAGGTGGTCCCTTTCCAGCGGCTGCCCTGTGAAAAGGCCGGCAAGGGCGATCACGCGCGTGCCGAAGAGGTCGCCTACATCCGCGAGAATTTCGTACCCCGCGAGAACAATGATCTGGTAGAATTCATGCTAAATGATCAAAAAGCGCTGGATTTGTTCAAGGAACTAGGCTCCGATCAGAATATTGTCACCTATGCGGTCAATTTCAAAACCACAGATGGCTGGAACACGGATGTCACACTGATGAACGCTGTCAACACTGCTATCTACAAGGCCCTGTCGATCAGTACCTTCAACGGTGGCACCGTTCCAAAAAATCCGATGTTTGTGACCTCTTCTGCCTTCGATGTGCCAAGTTATGGACAAAGTTTTGTGGATGCTTATGGGGCACGCGCCGGGTTGGACCACACGCAAGGAACCGCGATCTCTTTCCTGATCTCAACCACACAGGATCCTTGGGTGTCTGCGACAGCGGAGGGGAACTACCTCCCCCAAGTTGTCGCTGCCTTCAAAACGGCGGCTAAAACAGCCGTGAACGATGTGCTACGGTTACATGGGCTGACACACGGCTGAGAAAGAAATGAATGAGAAGGGGCTCTATGCTGAAAGTTGCAACTGGTTGGTCTGACGACCCTGAGAGTACAACTGCAGTCCAAGAGGCCCTCGACATGGCCGTCTCAATATTGGACGGCCATGTCCCGAAAGCCGCCCTGGTCTACGCGGCGGTTGATCAGGACCTTTCCGTGATCGGGACAACATTGCGCACGCGCTATCCTGATATCTTGGTGGCAGGCGGCACAACCGATGGCGAAATCGCTGGCGGTGAAGGGTTTTTGGAAGACAGCCTTGTCATCATGCTCTTTGCGTCAGACAGCCTGGAATTTTCCGTGGGGATCGGGCGCAATGCCATTGCAGAGCCTGCCCAATCCACCGCCGATGCCGTTGCCATGGCACGCGCCGGATCAGACAAGGACATAAACCTTGGCATCGCCATGCTGGAAGGTCTGGGCACGAACATCCATGACCTTGTCGGTGGGCTGCAAAACGCCCTTGGCGCAGGTGTGCCCATTGTCGGCGGCGCAGCGGCCGATCAGCTCCGGTTTCAGGGCACACGCCAGATCTGCAATGATATCGTGACAAGCGATGCTGTGGTGATCTTGACGGTGCATGGATCTGTCAAGGTGTCGGTCGGCGTGGCCACAGGCTATACCCCGCTGGGTCAGCCGCATCTTGTCACAAAGGCCGAAGGTGCTGTCGTTCATCAGATCGACAACCGCCCCGCAGCCGAGCTTTATGCCGACTACCTGCAGCAACCATCAATCTTTTATCCGCTCGCGGTGCAGGATGAAACACGGCACTCCTTGGTGCTCAGCTCTCCTTTGAATTTCGATGCCGAGACAGGTGCGCTGCATCTGGTCAATCCTGTCGCGCAGGGCAGCGTAGTGCAGCTTTCAACAGCATCGCGTCAGGAAATCATTGACGCCGCGCGTAACGCAGTCGGTCAGGCCGCAGCAGGGATGAAGGACACCCCTGTCGATGCTGCGCTGCTTTTTTCCTGTGCTGGCCGCCGCGCAACACTGGGCACACGCATCCGCGAGGAATACGATAACGTCTGCACGATTATCGGACAGGATGTACCCATCGCAGGCTTCTACTGTTACGGTGAAATTGGCCCTGAAAAAGCAGGCGGGCCGTCCTTGACCCATACCAATGCATTTGTTGCGGTATTTCTCAGCGCTGCAACGGCCTGAACCACGAAGAAAGACCCATGACCCATAACCCGGCACCACAGAACAATGAGGTGTTGCGCCTGCAACGGCGGCTGGCAAAATCGGACATGCGAAGGGCCGAACTCGAACATCTGATCGACACCGGCCAGGCCTTTCAGCGCAGCGTGCTTGCACAGGTCGAAAAAGCCAAGGCCGAACTGCAAAAGCTCAACGAGCAATTGCAACAAGAACAAGCCCGCAGTGACAAGCTGTTGCGCTCGATCATGCCCAATTCGATTGCGGAGGAGTTGAAGCGCAATGACGGCGTTACCCCGCGACGTTGCGAAAACGCGACGGTCATGTTTGCCGATTTCGTGGGGTTCACCGCAAAATCCGAAACACTCGATCCCTTGGTGCTCTTGCAGGTCCTTGACTACTATTATTCCGAGTTTGACCGCATCACGGCCCGCCACAGCATCGAAAAGGTGAAAACGATCGGCGATGCCTACATGTGCGTGGCAGGGCTAAACGATGATCCGGCGTCAACCGCCCATGTCATCGCCGCAGCGCAAGAATTCCTTAGCTTTGTCGCGCAGGCCAGACCACCCGGCCTCGATGCACAAGCCCCCCTGTGGCAAATCAGGATCGGGATCAACTCGGGTCCTGTCTCGACGGGCGTCATCGGGCAGGAGAGACTCAGTTTTGATGTCTGGGGCGATACGGTCAACATCGCCTCTCGGATCGTCAATGCCAGCACACCCAATGAAATCCGGCTGTCAAGCAGCAGCATCGATTTGCTGACTGACAAATCAAGTTTTGCATACTGCGGTCAGGTGAATGCAAAAGGACGCGGTATGATTGACCTGTTCTGCCCGGCCTGAAGGGCCTTGCCACGGCGCAAACAGCAGCATCAATGAAAACCCCCGCACTGTCCGGTGCGGGGGTCGTTTTCCAATCGTCATCCGGTCAGGTCAGAAACTGAACTCAACCCGTGCGCTGGCGCCAAAGGATTCATAGTCGTCGTCACCAATCCCGTCATATTGCATACGCAGCGACAACTGGTTTGCCGCGCCAAATTCATAGCGCGCGCCCAGTGCCACCTGGCCCTGGTTGCTTTCTGTCCGGGTCAATCCATCGTCAAAGACCGAAGTTCTGGCCGCGAACCCACCCAGCAGATCAAGTGCGCCATTACTGACAGCGACAGGCACAACAAAATCCAGACCAAGCGTCGCCTCGGTCGTGGTCACGGTCATCGCGCGAACATCAAATCCGTCCCCGTCGACATAGGCTTCGTTCTCATCTGTAACATAGGCAAGATCCAGCATAGGGACCAGCATGAAGCGCTCAAACGCAACCTCACCGGCGACATCAAGTGTCAGAAGACTGCGATCACTGGTGAACGTGTCCTCATAGGTGCCCAGCGGCGACAGCGTATTATCACTCTGACCGACAAGATAAGCACCCGAGAAGACCAGTTTTTGGTCCGGTAAGCGCGCCACCGCATACGGGCCTGCCAGCCAGCCGTTGCTGTCGAAGGCCATAGGCCCATTGTCGGACGTCATCGTATCGAACTGCGCCATGCCACCGATCAACAGATTCTCGCCGACCCGGTAGTGCGTGCCAAGGCTCAGGTTGGCGTAGGTGCTTTCGATATTGTCCTGTTTGGTCCATTGCCCTTGTGCAGATAGCCAGACGGGACGATCAGGTGATGTGCCAAGCTCAAAATTGCCCGCACCTTGCGTGGCATTGACGTTGAACCGCCCAAGGCTGTCACCCAACAGGAACGCAGAGAGCTTCGGCTGGGCACGGACCAGCTGCGTGGTTCGTTGGCGCGCCACCTGAGTGATCATCTCTTCGGTTGCAGTCATCGCACCTAGACCGATTGATGCGACTGCGGAGGCCTCATTGAGGTTTCCAAAGTCATCCTCAGCGACACCCGCCGCCACGCCAATTGTCACAACCTCGGTGCCCAAGGGCGTAATCTGCGCGGTATAGACCGCCGCTGATCCTGCAAAACTGGTGATATCCGCACCCGTTACGGTCAGATCACCCTGAACAAAGCCGGTGACAGCCTCGGAAAAGGTAAGCGTGATCATGAAGGGCGTGGCATCAATGATGCTGGAGGGCGCACCACTGATCGTCACCGTTGGGCCATCGTAATCCGGGAAAAGATCCACGGTGGCCGCTGACGAGGTATTGCCGATGGCATCCGTTGCCGTGACGGTCACGGTGCCCCCTGCCATATCAGCGGCTGAAGTGACGGAATAGGCACCGCCTGTGGCTGTCACAGTTTGCGTGCTGTTGTCCGGGAAAGTTATGGTGACAGTCGCATCCAGCTCTGCCGTCCCCCCGATTGTCAGCGACCGGTTTGCATTGATCACAGCCGTCGTGATTAAGGGCACATCCGGTGCCGTTGCTGCGGTGATTGTGACAACAAAGCTTTGCTGCGTGGCAATGTTGCCCGCCGCGTCCGTCGCATCCACCAGCACGGTGTTGGCGCCAACGGCAAAGTCATACGGGCTGGTGATGGCATCGCCACCCAGCCGGAACACAGGCACAACAACAGGATCAAAGTTGTCGGTCACGGTCGCGGCAAAGGTCACCGAAGCCGTGCCAAGTGGCCCCGCCTCGGCTGTGATATCAGCCGGCGGCGTAATCACCGGAGCAGTCACATCCCCCGGCGCAGTGACAAAGACCACGACGGTATCCGCGACTGAGGCGTCAAACCCGTCATTCACCGTCAGGCTGAACGTCAGAACCGCGTTACTGTCACCGATATTCAATGTCGGCGCTGTGAATGAGGGCTGTGCGACCGTTGCATCAAAGCTGACGGTCGGCCCGCCTGTTTGGCTCCATGTGTAGCTGAGCGCCTGACCCGCGTCATTGGCGGTTGATGCGCTGCCATCCAATGTGACCAAGGAACCATCCGCAACGGACTGATCCACCCCGGCATTGGCAGTGGGTATGGTGTTCGGTGGTGCGGTAACGGTCACCGTGACCGTATCAGCGGCCGATGTATCAAAACCATCATCCACCGTCAGACTGAACGTCAGGACCACGTTGCTATCACCAATTTCCAAATTGGGTGAGGTAAATAGCGGAGAAGGTGTCGACGGGCTCGACAGTGTAACAGGCGGGCCATCTGTCTGCGTCCAGGTGTATGTGAGGCTCTGATTGGCGTCGTTAGGTGTTGAAGCGGTCCCGTCCAAGCTCACCGTGTTATTTGCTGGCACGATCTGGTCTTCCCCGGCATTTGCGACAGGTGCCGTGTTCCCCGGTGCCTGAACTGTGATCACCACCGTGTCAGCGACCGAGAGGTCAAAACCGTCGAAAACCCATAGCTGGAAGGTCAGCGGCATGTCAGCGGCCCCAATCGGCAGGGTCGGCGCCGTGAATGTGGGCATCACGGTGTCCGCTCCGGTTAGTACAACAGTGCCGCCAGACATTTGCATCCAGCTATAGGTCAGGGTCTGTCCGACATCATTTGCATCCGAGGCAGAACCATCCAGCGTCACGGACGCAGCAGCGGTGACCGATTGGTCTGGGCCCGCGTCGGCGGTAGGGGCAGTATTTGCGGGGGCCTCAACCGTTACCACCACTGTATCAGCCACGGAACTGGCGACACCGTCATTCACGATCAGGCTGAACACCAGCGTGGCATTCGTAGCGCCAATCTCAACGGTCGGGGCCGTAAATGTCGGCTGGGCCGCTGTCGTACTCGACAGAGTTACCGAAGGGCCGCTGGTCTGGCTCCACTCGAAGGTCAGGGTCTGGCCCGCGTTATTGGAATCAGAGGCCGTTCCATCCAGTGTCACCGACGCAGCAGACGCAACCGTCTGATCAGTGCCGGCATTTGCCGTTGGGTCGACATTTGCTGGCGGGTTGACCGTGATATCGACCGTGGCGGCAGCAGAATCCTCAAGTCCATCATTCACAACCAGCGAAAAAGTCAGAACCTCGGCAGGGGCACCCGGCACCAGCGTTGGTGCGTTGAACGTTGGCGATGCAGCGGATTCGCTGGAGAGTGCGACCGTCGTGCCCGCAGTCTGTGACCAGTTATAGGTCAGTGTCTGCCCGGTATCATTCGCACTCGACCCTGTACTGTTCAGCGTGACCAATTGATCTGCTGCAGCAGTAGTTGGGGTGGCACCTGCCACAGCGGTGGGGGTGGTGTTGGTCGGTGCTGTAATCGTAATCGTCACGGTATCGGCAACAGATTGCGCGCCGTCATCGTCGGTTGCGACAACCGAGAATATATGCGTGACCGATGCGTCGCTTGTCGTGAGGGAATTATCGGTGAAGGTCGGGTTCTGTGCGGCGTCATCGCTCAGAACGGCATTGGCACCTGCACCGGTACCGCCTATGCGCGTCCATGCATAGGACGCAACGGTCCCGTCGGTATCATTGCCCGACCCTAAAAGCTGCACCTGCGTCCCTGAGGGAACACTCGTCGCGACCGCCGATGCGGTCACGGTGGGGGCCGCATTGGGGGGAGGCGTGATCGTCACAGTCACGGTATCAGCAACCGAGCTGTCACCATCGTCATCCGTAACCACCAAAGAGAATACGTGCGTAACCGACGTATCATTGGAGGTCACCGAGCTATCGGTGAACGTGGGGCTTACAGCCGCTGGGTCGTTCAGAACAGCATTGGCCCCCAATCCGGTCCCGCCTGTACGCGTCCATGCATAAGACACGATTGCGCCGTCACTGTCTGTGCTGCCGGATCCATCAAGTGTCACCTGCGTGCCCGATTGTACCGACTGATTTGATCCTGCATTCGCCGTTGGCGCGACATTGGGCGCCGTATTGAGGGTGCGGGTGTTCACAACAATTGTATTTGTGACACCCTCAAATGCGACGCGGTAGGTATAGCTTTGACCATCGCCATCGAAAGTCGCAGACCATTCCAGTTCATAGAGATCTTCGGCAGTGTAGGAGGCCGCATCAGCGCCGACCTGTGAAAGAATGACGACGTTCGAAAACGGGCAATCAGTCTCCAGATCAGTCACGGTGACTGGATTGAACGTTGTCGTATTATTCGCCGAACTCCACCAGGTGCCGCCAACCGACGTATTGCCGGACGCGCTCGATAAAAAGCTGATCTCGGCTTCGCCAAAACTGGGGTCATTGTAAGGGTTAAACGCACAAACGGTGGAGCCGCCTGTCACGCCGACAGGTTTGAAGGCCGGTCCATCAAAGGACGATCCCCCGAACGCATTCACTGACGCGGGCGCGCTTGCCCCTGCTATCAGAATGGTTGCACCCAGAGCTCTCAATAATTTCCGCATATGCTTGGCTTTCAAATTGGCTTGTGCCGGTCATGGCACCGATATGAAACAGGCAATGGCAGATTTGCGCCGAATGAAATGTGCGTTGGGATACAGATCGAGAGCTGCACGACCGGTCACTGTGAACACACGACGGCGGGCAGACCAATCAGGTCTCCACTCACCCCGCTCGTCCATATTGATTGGAGTAATAATGGAACCATTTCTCGCGCAAATCATACTCTTCGGGGGCAATTTCGCCCCGCGTGGCTGGGCTTTTTGTGACGGGCAGCTTTTGCCGATTTCGAGTAATACTGCCCTGTTTTCAATCCTTGGAACGGAATTTGGCGGCGACGGACGCAACACTTTTGCCTTGCCTGACTTGCGCGGACGGGTGCCAATGCACGCTGGCGCCGGCCCGGGTTTAACGCCTCGCCGGATCGGTGACAGGGTCGGTCTTGAAAATGTGGCGCTTGTTGCATCGCAGCTGCCCCCCCACAGCCATGAAATGCTGGTGGCCTCCGCTGCGGCAGCAAACAACCGCGCGGCAGACGATGCCATCGGGCGGTCCGACATTTATGTTAACAATGATATGTCCGACGAGACGACCCAGCCCTCAATCGCACTGAACGATCGCACCATCGGGAGCACTGGTGACGGTCAGCGACACGAAAACATGCAGCCAACGCTTTGCATTAACTATATCATTGCACTGCAAGGGCTCTTCCCGTCACGTAGCTAAAACTGCCAGACATCCACACTCAAAGGGGCAAGCCGGGCTATCCGGGCTTGTCCCACGCGACACATCTTGAAAGGAAACTAAGTGTTACGCCGCAACCTCGCATTTGCCACCGCCTTTTTCTGCGCCGCTTTTCAGGCCTCCGACGTCAGTGCGTCCGATCACCGCGACGCACCAACCACACAGCTTTATCCGATGTCAGACATCGGTGATAATTTCCTGTTCCGAGGTGCGCAAACGGACGGTTTGACGATGGCTTATACGCTCAACCCTCTGTCAGGCAGTGGCGCGCCGGGCACGCTCGGGTCCGATGATATCAAGCTTGATCCTGATCTGATCTACATGTTCCGGCTGGATCTTGACGGTGATGCGCGCGCGGATATCGCTTATAAAGTCAGGGTCCGCGATATTGAGGGCGAGCGGCAGAGACAAACCGTTGAACTTCGGATAGCCGAAGGCGAAGAGGCCCGATCGAACCGTTGGAACGGCCGCGAAATTGCACGCGGCCACACCACTGCGCTCAATCGCGCGCTAGAAGTCACCGAAGGTGAGAACGGCGAACTGCTGTTTATCGGCCCACGGCGCGATCCGTTCTTTTTTGACTTCACCACTGTGCAAGCCCCGGCCGCCCTTGCGATCAAACAGGCACTTGCAGGTGGCGACAACCTGCCAGCCGAACCCACCTCTATCGGGGCCTTCGGGATTTCGGATATGACACTGATCGTGCTTGAAATCCCAGGTCTGGCCGATCAGGCGGTCAACTACTGGGCGGTGGTCGCGGACCGCGACGGCTTGTCCGTCGACCGGATGGGGCGCGCGGGTGTGCAGGGTATCTTCTTTGTCGATCCGCCCGTCGGATACAATCCGGCGCGCTATCTGCCCGTTGACCCCACATATCCAACTGTTGGTGATTTCAACAACGCCTATAACGCTGCAAACCCTGATGAAGGGCTCGCGCGCTTTGGCGATCAATTTGCCTTCAGCTTTAGTCGGCTTGAGGTCGAAGAAAACAAGCTGGAAGAGACTGTGGCCTACTATGCGCCCGACATGCTGACATGGGACCCTGCGCTGCCAGCGGCATATCCAAACGGTCGCAGCTTTGCCGAAGACGCCATCTACTGGACGATCAAGGATATCAACCCGTTCTTCTACGCGGCCCCCGACAGCTTCCTGCCGCGTAGCTCTGATCAGGCACTGAATATGGAAAAGTTCCCCTATGCTGCGCCCTCTTTCAACCAGGCATGGAAGCCGGGAATTCCGGTCCGGCCCGTTGCACCGATCTACATGGACGAGGAATGAGCCCCATGACGCGCATAAGACCGGCGCGATAGCAGGGCATCCCAACAATCCGGAGTCGCGCGCCCCTACCATCCAGAGGCGCGCGGTTTAGGATGACGTGTATCAAAACGTCATCGCCATGACAGACGTCACAACACTCCACGGACGGTCGGCATAGGCCGAAGGTCAGCTTGCTGTCCGTGCGACTTCAAAGTGGTGTGGGTTTGACGGGCCGTTCGCGACATCGTCGCCCCCGATCCGGCAGCCTTAAATGCCCACCGCCATCAAGAGGCCTGCCAAAACATAGGCCCCAACAGTGACCAAAGCCGCAATCGAAACGATCGCGCGGGCTCGCTTCTGAACCACATCTTTCGCTTTCAGCGTCAGCCAGGCGCCGCCGTGCATTACCAGCATCGCAAAAGACAGCTTAGCCGTAAGGATCAAGAACGGATCAAGCAGGCCCATTTCGATGATGAACAGAACCGTGTCGACAATGATAAAACCTGCCAGTGTGATGGGGACTTCGGTCATCGACAGCGCCGAGACCGCTCATCCTTGATGGGCTTTGTCATGACGGCTCAACCAGTCAGGTCCCGCAACAACATGCCAGCACTGTCCAAGAACAAGCGGCACCAGACTTGCCCCCGCAGCAAGGGCCAGCCCATCCCAGCCGGGATCTGGCAGACCAAGAAGACGTGCAAACCACGGCACCCATAGCGCCAGACCGATCAGCCCGAGACAAAGCACAATTGCCCCCCAGACATAGACGTTGCGCGTGACTTCATTCTTGAGAACCCCCGCACCAGGATCACGCACGTTGAACACATTCCAAAGTTGCGCCAGCGCCAGAGTAAGAAAAGCAACTGTGATCGCCGCCCCGCTTTCCAGACCCAGCCAATATAGCGCGAGGACAAAGGCCGCGAGTGTGGCCGCAGTAATTGCAGCCCCCAGAATCCCGATCAGCATCCACCTTGGGCGGTTGACGATCTCTTGTGCAGGATCGCGCGGCGGTTTGTGCATGATGTTCTCATCGCCGCGCCCCAGACCAAGCGCGAACGCCGGAAATACATCGGTGACAAGGTTCAGAAACAGGATCTGCAACGGCAACAAAGGTGCTGGCAACCCTGCGCCAACCGCAATGCCGACCACGAGAACCTCGCTGACGTTGCATGACATCAGATAGACAACAAACCTGCGAATGTTGTCGAAAATCACGCGGCCCTGACGCATCGCAACGATGATGGTTGCAAAGGCATCGTCCTGCAAAATCATATGCGCCGCCTCTTGCGCGACCTGTGTACCACGTTGCCCCATGGCGATGCCGATATCGGCTTTCTTAAGGGCTGGTGCATCGTTGACCCCGTCACCGGTCACCGCAACAATATGCCCCGATTTCTGGTAAAGCGACACCAGCTTGAGTTTTGTGTCAGGGGCCACACGGGCAAAAACATCCGCTGCCAGTACACGCCTGCGCTCTTGGTCACTGATCCGGTCAGCATCCAGACCGGCCAGTTCGCGGCCTTCGACCACAGTCAGGTCACCACAGCCCAAACCCGCTTCTCGTGCTATCGTTTCGGCCGTGTTGGCGTGATCGCCGGTCATCATGACAACACGGACGCCCGCCTTGCGGCCCGCCGCGATTGCATCCGGAACGTCAGCGCGCACAGGATCAAGCAAGCACACAAGACCGACCAGCGTGAGCCCCTCATAGGGAACCGCATCCTGGCTATCGACGTGCTTCATCGCCAGCGCCAACAGGCGCAGGCCTTCGCCCGCAGCCGCTGCACTGCGGTCTTTGCAGTCCTGTTGTGCGTGATCGTCCATGTCGCGCGTGCCATCTGCCGTCCGGATCTGCGTGCAGACGTCAATCACGGCTTCCGGCGCTCCTTTCACGGCCACCAGATAGCCGTCAGCGGCGCGATGTACCGTGGCCATCATCTTGCTGTCCGGATCAAAAGCGTGTTGTTGGACTTTCGCATTTCCTTCCAGCAATCCACTTCGCCCGAACCCAACTTTCTGGGCAAGCGACAGAAGCGCGATTTCCATCGGATCGCCCGAATGATGGTGCTTTGTGCCATCGCCCAAATCGGCATTATTGCACAACGCCCCGATGCGGATCGCCCAACCAAGACGGTCATCGCTCGCGGGATCGACTGAATTCCCTTGAAGCACAAATTTGGGCACGTCGCCGTCGCTTTCGACTTTCACATCAGCATCAGCCAGCAGATACCGCACTGCGCTCATGCGATTTTCGGTCAGCGTCCCCGTCTTGTCGGTCAAAATCACGGTCGTGGCCCCAAGTGTTTCGACGGACGATAGTTGCCTGATCACTGCGTTGCGCTGGCTCATCCGCCACATCCCGTGTGCAAGGCTGAGCGTCGCGACAACGGGCAATCCTTCAGGAACTGCGGCAACGGCCAACGCGACGCCGGTCTGCACCATCCCGGCAGGGTCATGGCCACGCAAAATCCCCATTACGACAGTCAAGACTGCCAGCGACAGTGTCAGCCAGACCAGCCGATGCCCCAGCGTGTCCAGCCTGCGTTCCAGCGGGGTGGTGTCGCTTTGCGCCGTTTGTGCCAGTTCACTGATTTGGCCGATTTCAGTGTCCATGCCCGTCGCAACAACCACCCCCTCACCAGCGCCCAGTGTGATCGCTGTCCCCTTGAATGCCATGCTTGTGCGGTCGCCCAAAGAGGCGTCCAACACAGTCGGGTCTATTGATTTGATAACCGGCACAGATTCACCGGTCAGCACGGACTCATCGACCATAATTTGCGAGACCTTGGTCAGGCGCAGGTCTGCTGTCACCACGTCACCGGCCTCAAGGATCACAACATCGCCGGGTACGATCTCATGTGCGTCGATCTTGCGCACATCGCCACCGCGGCGCACCCGCGTTTGCACTTCGGCAAGTTGCATCAGGGCCTCCATCGCGCGCGCGGCCCTAAGTTCTGTGAAGAAACCGATCGCCCCGTTAATCAGCAAAACGACAGCAATTGCGATCCCTTCTGCGATGTCCCCCAGAACGAAAGACATGATCGCAGCAGCGGCAAGCAGCCAGACGATGATGCCTTTGAACTGGCGCACGAGGATCGAGAGCGTGCTCTTCTTTTTCTGTCGTCGCAGCCGGTTCGGTCCGTAGCAAGCCAGGCGTTCCCGCACCTGAGATGGATCAAGCCCCTGCGCGAGATCGACGCCCAACCGGTCGCCAATATCCTCGACAGACTGCGCATGCGGATTCTCGGCGCGGTTTTTGGGCATCTGTAATTCTACCTTTGGGGTAAGGGTGCGCGGATCTGCGTGCCACAGGTTTCCGGCGAAACCTGACACATTCCCCAGATGTTGCTTTGACTCTGATCAATCAGCCGCCAAGTTGCGCAAGCCCCAACAGGCTTCCGCTCTGTGAGCGTAAACCACCCTCAGAGCGCAAGATCCACCATAAGTGCCTCTTTCGTGTAATCCTCTTTCGCCGCTGTCCGCTTGACCCTGCCCTGTTCCATCACGGTGAAAGTATCCGCAATCCGGTAGGCAAAATCGGCGTTCTGCTCGACCAGAACGATGGCCATCCGGCGCTCATCACGCAGAGTTTCCAGCGCGTCACCGATTTGCTGGATCACATTGGGCTGGATGCCTTCGGTCGGTTCATCCAGCAAAAGCACCTTTGGTTTGGTAATCAGCGCGCGGGCGATGGCAAGCTGCTGTTGCTGCCCGCCCGACAGGTCACCGCCACGCCGCGTTTGCATATCCCGCAGCACAGGAAAGAGATCGAAAACATAGTCGGGAATGGCATGTTCGGCCTTTGGCAGACAGGCAAAACCTGTCTCAAGGTTTTCCAGCACACTCATCATCGCGAACACCTCGCGCCCTTGCGGCACATAGGCGATCCCTGCCCGTGCCGCATGATAGGCCGAGGTCAGTTGCACCGGCGCTCCTGCCACCGTCGCAATCCCGGCTGCAATCGGATGCCGCCCCGAGATTGCCTTGAGCAAACTGGTTTTGCCAACGCCGTTGTTGCCCATGACGGCCGTAATCTTGCCTGTTTCCGCTTGCAGCGAGATATCAAACAGGATCTGGCTCTGCCCGTATCTGAGATCAAAGTTTTGCACATCAAGCATGGGCGCGCCCCAGATAGACATCAATCACGGTTTGGTTCGAGGTCACATGATCGAGGCTGCCTTCCGCAAGAACAGCTCCTTCGTGCAAGACGGTGACCTTGCAATCAAGGCGGCGCACAAATTCCATATCATGCTCCACCACGACAACCGCCCGCGTCTTGGCCGCTTCTTTGAGGATGTCGGTTGTCTTTTCACGCTCTTCGGGCGTCATACCTGCCGCGGGTTCATCGACCAGCATCAAGCGCGGTTCCTGCGCCAGCAACATCCCGATTTCGAGCCACTGTTTCTGGCCATGGCTCAGCTCGCCTGCCACACGCGTCAGGCTGTCAGACAGGCCGACCTGTCCCGCGATAGCCTCAATCCGTTCCGCGTTGGACTTTGTTTTCTTGTGCATCAGCACGGCAAAGGGCCCACGCGGATTTTTCAGCGCCATGGCAAGGTTCTGACGGACGGTCTGCGCCTCGAATACGGTCGGTTTCTGGAACTTCCGCCCGATCCCTTCGCGGGCAATCTGGCTTTCGGACATGCCAAGAAGCGAAATATTCCGGTCCCCCCAGATCACATGCCCCGTGTCCGGCTTTGTCTTGCCGGTCACGATATCCATGAAGGTCGTTTTCCCGGCACCGTTGGGGCCAATGATCGCACGCAGCTCGGTCGGGGCGAAATTGATCGACAGGTTATTGATCGCACGGAACCCGTCAAAGGTGACAGTGACGCCCGAGACTTCCAAAAGCATGCTCATGGTTGCTTCCTCACCAGCAGGTCAAAGAGGCCGCCAATCCCTTTGGGGAAAAACAATGTGACGGCGACAAAGGAGAAGCCCAAGAGCACCAGCCACCAATCGGTCCATTGGATGACGTAGAAGCCAAGGTTGATGTCGGGCGCTCCGCCGCCGGTAAACCAGCTCGACAACAGCGACACAAAGGCCGCACCGATCACCGCGCCATACAGTCGCCCGCGCCCGCCGATGGCGACCCAGACCGCCAGATAGATCGACGCGATCGGCGCGATTTCACCGGGGTTGATGATACCTGCCTGCGGATAATACAGCGCCCCTGCGATGCCTGCGACGACAGCCGTGGTCGTAAAGACAAAGAGTTTGTAGCTTTCGACATGGTAGCCCAGAAAGCGCACCCGCGCTTCGTTATCGCGGATCCCTTTGATCACGCTGCCCATCTTGCCCGACACGATCCACGCAAAGAACACATATCCGGCGGCCAGTGCGACAGCCGAGGCGATGAAGAAAACAATCGAGATACTTGCCTGCGACGCATCCTCGAACCCAGGGATATTCTGCAGGCCTGACAGGCCGTTGTTGCCGCGCAAGCCGCTATCGTTCTGGAAAAGATAAAGCGCGAGGGCCAACGTCATCGCTTGGGTGAGGATCGACAGATACACACCCGTCACCCGTGACCGGAACGCCAGCCAGCCAAAGACCAGCGCCAGCAGACCCGGGACAAGTACGACCATCAGCAATTGCAAGAACAGACTATCCGCAAAGCCCCAGATCAGCGGGAATTCGGAACTGCCCACAACTCCGAAAATCTGGTTTCCGATGGCGTCGGACACTTCCTGCGGGGTCGGCGGGATCGGCTGGCCTGCGAAGCTGTCGATCACGATCCCTTCGGTGCGGGCGTACATCAACCACATGCCGACGGCATAGCCGCCGATGCCGAAGAATGCGAAATGACCCAATGACAGGATACCGCAATAGCCCCAAACCACATCCATCGCGATGGCAACAAGACAAAGGCAAAGCGTCTTGCCCAGTGTTTTGACAAATGAGGTCGAGATCAGATCAACGCCCGTGACCTCGGAAAGAAGTGTCACGACGATGGTGAATACCGCAAGGATCGCGATGAACCACAAGACCGACGGGTTTTCGGCAAGGAATGATTTCCGCATAACTTAATCCGCCGCCGCGCGGCCCTTGAGGGCGACGATGCCCTTTGGCCGGAATTGAATGAAGAGGATGATGAAGAGGATCATATAGGTCTGTGCGGCCAGTGTGTTGGACGGGTTCAACCACTCGATCCCTTTTTGCAGGAACCCGATCAGCGACGCGCCAGCCAGCGTACCCCAGACGTTGCCCACACCGCCCACAACCACGGTCATAAAGCTTTGCACGATGTAATCGGCCCCCATCTCGGAGGTGACTTTGGCGTAAAGCCCGATGGCAACACCGGCGATGCCGGCGATGCCAGAGCCAAGACCAAAGGTCAGCATATTGATCTTGTCAGGGTTAATCCCCATCGAGGCCGCCATGCCGGGGTTTTGCGTCACAGCACGCACTTCCAGCCCCAGCCGCGTGCGTTTGAGGACAAACAGGATCAAGCCCAGAAACAGCAGCGCCAGCACGAAAATCGCAATGCGGATATAGCTGATCGCGATGACATCGTTGAACACGAGCGCCCCGTCCAGCCACTCCGGCGAGGTTAGTGGACGTGCTTGGGTGCCGAAGATATTCTTGGCCAACTGCTGCAACGCAATCGAGATGCCGAAAGTGGCCAGCAGCGTTTCCAGTGGACGGTGATAGAGATGCCGGATCACCAGACGCTCCATCGCGACACCAGCACCAAAGGTAATCGCAAAAGCCAAAGGCAGCGCGATGATGATCGACAGCGTATAGTCCGGCACAAACTGTTGCACGACGAAGCCGGTGTAGGCCCCCATCATGATAAATTCGCCATGGGCCATATTGATCACGCCCATGACGCCGAAAGTGATGGCGAGGCCAATAGCCGCGAGAAAATAGATCGAGGCGAGTGACAGCGCATCCAGCCCCAGATCAATGCCCTGGCTGACGGCAACGCGGGTTTCAACGGCTGCGAGCGCCTTTTCGGCGGCATCGGTGATGACTGGATCAGGTTCGTCATATTGTAGATAAAAGACATGTCCCGCGATCGAAGCCTCTTGTGCCTCGGGCGTTACGCGCGGGGCCACCAGACCCTCGGCCGCGAGGGCATCATAGGCGGTCGCGCGTGCCGCATCAGTGTTCAGGGAGCGGACTGCGACCCCACCGACCATGCCACCCACGATATTAGCGACGAGCGCTTCGCGGATTTGGGGACTGGTCACAAGCGGAGGTGCAAGCTCTGCTGCGACCAGTCGGTCATAGGCGTCCTGCGCAGTCAGGTCGGCACCAATGGTCAGCACCTGTGCGACATTGGCATCATCGGGAAGGGCTACGGCCACCTTCGGTTGGGTCGACAAGACGGTGTTCAGTACCGCACGGACATCAACCGAAAGGTCGTCAGCCATGCCTGCGATGGCGGCAATCCGCGCCTCTTGCGTATCGCCAAACAGGACCGCAAGCATTCCGGCAAGACGCTCTTTGGTTTCTTTGAGGGTTGGATCAGGCTCTCCTGCGATCGAAGCCTGCAACGGGCCAAGCTGGCTGGCATCCATACTGCGGGCGATGGCATCAACCGCGGCTTGGCGTTTGGTGATGTCGGGATCGGACAGCTGGAACTGCACGAGTGCATCGCCGATGGCACGGCGCACACCGCCATTGGGGCGGGCCTCGCTCAGGCCATCGTCATTCGCAACTGTGATTGTCGTGTTCGTATCAAGATCGACAAGTGTGATCGCGTCATCTTCTTCAACAGCACGGAAGAACAAACCGTCACTGTCACGCTGTACGATTTCGCGGTCGCGCCATGCCTCAAGAAATGGCAGCGCCTGTGGCAGACCGCTTGCAACCAGATCATCGAGCACCACACCGACACTTTGGCGACCGGGGCTCAACACCTCGCCCTGATGGGTTTGCAGGATGTCTTGCAGGGTTTGTGCCTGCAAAGATGCAGGCAAAATCAGGCACAAGGACAGCGCCAATGAGAGCAATCGCAGCATGTGGATTCAAGCCGATATTGTGAGGGAGGGGTTCAGGGACGCATTGGATTATGCGTCCCTGATCGGCTGCTTTAGTAGTTGGAAGTCAACTGCACACAGGTTTCGGTTTCGGTGTTGTACATCCCGCAACCCAGTGTTTGCCAATCCGACACCAGCACCGCAGATTCCGGCAGATAATCGGTCCATGCATCACCTGGCACCTCAGAGGTCTGGCTGATGATATCGAACTGGCCGTCAGCGGTGATCTCACCGATCAGCACTGGCTTGGCGAGGTGGTGGTTTGGCAGCATGACCGCCGTACCGCCTGTCAGGTTCGGGAATTCCTGCCCGTACATGGCTTCGCGCACTGCATCGACATCTGTCGTGCCCGCTTCGGTCACTGCGTTCACCCACATGTTGAAGCCGATATAGTGGGCTTCCATCGGGTCGTTGGTGACACGGTCTTCGCCCATTTTGGCTTTCCATGCCGCGACCCATTCGTCGTTCAGTTCGGATTCAGCGGACTGGAAATAGTTCCACGCGGCCAAGTGACCGACAAGGTCGGATGTATCCAGACCCGACAGCTCTTCCTCACCCACCGAGAAGGCCACAACAGGCAGGTCATCGGCAGAGACACCCGCCGCCGCCAGCTCTTTGTAGAACCCGATGTTCGCATCACCGTTGATGGTTGAAATGACGCCAACCTGCTTGCCGTCTGCACCCAGTGCGACAACGTCAGCAACGATTGTGGCCCAGTCGGAATGACCGAAAGGCGTGTAGTTCACAAAGATATCCTCGGCAGGGATGCCTTTGGACTGCAAATAGGCCTCAAGGATGTTGTTGGTTGTCCGTGGATAGACATAGTCTGTGCCCAAGAGCGCGAATTTCTCGACACCCAATTCTTCAAGGAAGTAATCCGTCGCAGGGATTGCCTGCTGATTTGGCGCGGCACCTGTGTAGAACACATTGCGCGAGCTTTCCTCGCCCTCATATTGCACAGGATAGAACATCAGCCCGTTCAGCTCTTCCAGTACCGGCAAAGCGGATTTGCGGCTGACCGAAGTCCAGCTGCCAAAGATCACGTCGACTTCGCTGACGGTCAGCAGTTCGCGCGCTTTTTCCGCGAACAGTGGCCAGTCAGATGCCGGATCGACGACAACTGCTTCAATCTCACACCCGAGCAGGCCGCCAGCGGCGTTCTGGTTCTCGATCAGCAATTCCATTGTGTCTTTAAGCGTGGTTTCGGAAATCGCCATCGTGCCAGAGAGCGAGTGAAGCACGCCCACTTTGATTGGATCGGCGCATTGTGCAGCAGCGATAGATGTCGTGCCAAGCAAGGCAGTCAATGCAAGTGCAGAAGTTCTAAAGGTCATAGTCTTTTGGTCCCCGTTGTCGTTGCGGGATGCTGCGTCAGGAAACCAATTCCCTTTGCAACCCTGGACCAACCCAATAGGAAGGACCCGCAACAGTGATGTTGTAGTCGCGTGAAGGGAGCGATCTTGCAGGATAGCCCTTTGCGCGACGCCGAAGTTTTTCTTCGGACGCCTCAAAATGGTGCTGCACTGCAGAAATATGCTAGCGATTTCGCATTGAACCTATCGCCTCACGCCTCAGCGCCTATAAAAATAGCGGCGACCGGCTTTTCGCCTAATTTTTTATCAGTTTTTGCGCCTTAAGGTGAACATGAAATGAATCTGGCCGCCCAACTTCGAGATGATTCCAATGAATTTGTCGCAGTTCTGTCGAAAAGGATCATATGCAGACAGCGCTGGCTAGGCTTTTGCCGGCGTCAAAGACTGCGTCATCGTCCCCAGAACCCTGCTCGCGGTATCCAGCAGCAACAGGTCATCGGTACACCGTTCTAACACATGCGCCAACCGGGGGTGTCCAATCAGCGTGGCAGGTGTCGTCACGACCATACGCAACGCATCCGCAAGCGGGATCCCTATATGATGGACCATCCGCCGCATGCCTTCGGCTTGGGTAAGATGCGCGCCCGCCAGATTGCCTCCGGCATTGACCAACCGCCCCTCTTGCAGGCGGATTGTCTGACCGTAGAGCGTGAATTGCGGCTCGCCGCCGACTGTTGCCATCGCATCCGACACCAGAAACGGCGCGGAGCCTGCGGCACAGGCCCGCAATGCAAGGCGCAGCATACGGTCATCCACATGCACCCCGTCACAGATCATGCCAAAGGCAATCCCGGCGTTCAAAATCGCACCCACGGCGCCCGGCGCGCGGCTTGTCATCGATGACATGGCGTTGAACAGATGCGTTCCGCAGCGGGCGCCCGCCTTGATCGCCGCTTCGACCTCTTCGGCGGTGGCATCCGTATGCCCGAGCGAGACAATTGCGCCCATTTCGGCCAGTAAGGCGATTTGCGCAGGCGTCGCGGCCTCTGGTGCGAGGGTAATCATCACGGCAACCCCTGCCTTGCGCAGATCGGACACGATGGTCAGCGTGTCCTGATCTAATGGACGGATACACTCCGCGCGATGCGTCCCCCGCTTTGCGACACTGATATGCGGGCCTTCAATGTGCAGCCCCAGAATATCCGGGGCATCTTTTGCGGCAATCGCGGCGGCTGCCGCTTGTGCAAGCACAGCCGGATGGTCAGTGATGACCGTTGGTAAAATCGCGGCCGTCCCGAAGCGGCGGTGCGCGGCCGCAATCTGTGCAATGCCGTCAACTGTGGGGGTATTGTTCAGAAGGACGCCACCACCGCCGTTGACCTGCAAGTCAACAAAGCCGGGTGTCAAAAGCCCGGAAAGTGCGGTGGCCGGAACCGACGCGCGCGATGTCTCGACGATCATACCGTCTGCTACGCGCACAGCCATGTCGTCCACGATGTCCTGGCCATCAAAGAAACGGTCAGGTTTGAACCAGCCGTCCGTCATACCGTGAGCCCCGTAGCATCGCGATGATCCATCCACGCCGCATAGGCGGCACCACGCGCACCACTGGCGTCACCCCCTTGCGCCAAGGCAAGCGGGGCGGCAGCGAAACCGTCAATCTGCGCGTTTTTGCCGGCAACCCGCAAATCGGCAATCACATCAGGGATAGCCGTGAGCCCGCCGCCCAGAACGATCACATCAGGATCAATTGTGAGCGTGAGGTGATGCAGCACCTCAGCCACAAGCGCGCACCAAATCGCCCAGACCTGCGCCATATCCGTCGTGCGCCGCGCAGCAATCTCATGCGTGCTCAGGTCCATTCCCGTGACGAATGCGGCCAGACGTTGCAAACCGGGCCCCGAGATATACCCCTCGATACATCCTTTCCGCCCGCAACCGCAGTCATAAATCGGCAGGCCATGTGCGGCGATAATCTGCGCAGGCGCCGCGATATGGCCAATTTCGCCACCTGTCGCCGTCGGCCCTGTGCGCCATTTTTGGTCGATGACCAGACCCCCGCTCACACCTGTTCCGAGGATCAGCGCCATCACCACCGATTTCCCCTGCCCCGCACCGAACACGGCCTCGGACAAAGCCAGCGCGCGGCAATCATTCAGAAAAGTAATCCGGCGCCCCGCCCGCTGTTCTATGTCGGCGGGAAAAGGCCGCCCAGTGGCCGGCAGGTTATTCGCAAGCGCAAGGCCTGTCTGTGGGTTCACAAGACCCGCAGCACCGACGCCCACCGCAGCAACCGCGCCGGCAGCGTCCGAGGCCCACACGATCTGATCAACGACTGCATTTACGAGTTGGTCGTAATCTTCGGGGGTCGGAATCCGGTGGCGGGCAATCTCTTGCCACGCGGCATCAAAGACACGCGCCTCTATCTTTGTCCCGCCAAGATCAATGCCAAGGGTGTTCATTACAGGGGTCCATCGGATCAAAGGGGCAGGATCGTCTTGTCACTGCCAGTTATCGTCGCGGTTTTCGTCAGGCAAGACAATGACAGGTTTTCCCATCGTCGCGTTAATGATGCAGTGCCGCGACGGTCTTGAGCACCGAGAAGCCGTAAAGCGCCTCGAACCCCTTTTCGCGCCCGTGACCGGAAAGGCCGCGACCGCCAAAGGGCAGCTCGACCCCGCCACCAGCGCCATAATTGTTGATAAACACCTGCCCCGCCCGCAGGGCACGCGCCACGCGCATCTGCCGCGCTCCGTTTTCGGACCAACAAGACGCGACAAGGCCAAACGCGGTGCCATTGGCGATGGCGATTGCCTCTGCCTCATCCTCGAAGGGAATAATGACCTGTACGGGCCCGAAGATTTCATCCTGCGCCAGCGTGTGAGCAGGCGCGACATCTGCAAAGAGCGTTGGGGCAACATAGGCCCCACCTGCCGGGGCGTCCTCAACAATCTGTCCGCGTGCTGCTACCTCCAGATCGCTACCCTGCGCCAGAAAGCCCTCAACGATATCTTTTTGCCGCAGCGACACCAAAGGCCCCACATCCAGATCCGCCATTGCGGGACCTGCCCGCAGCTGTGCGTAGCGGGCGGCCATTTCGGTGACCACCTGGTCATAAACACCGCGTTGCACCAATATCCGCGATGCAGCGGAACAGGTCTGTCCTGCATTCTGGATGCCTGCATTCACCAAGAACGGTAAAGCAGCCGCGATATCCGCATCGTCAAACACCACCTGCGGTGATTTTCCCCCGAGTTCCAGCGTCACCGGCACAACATTTGCGCCGGCACTTTGCTGGATCAGTTTTCCCACGCCGACCGAGCCAGTGAACGAAATGTGGTGCACGCCCTTATGCGCAGACAAAGCAGCCCCCGCCTCGGCACCCAATCCCGGCACGACATTCAGCGCGCCATCAGGCAGCCCCGCCGCGCGGGCGATTTCGGCAAAGGCCAAGGCGGTCAGGCAGGCTTCTTCGGCGGGCTTGAGAACACAGGCATTGCCCATCGCCAACGCAGCCCCCACCGAGCGCCCGATGATCTGCATCGGATAGTTCCAAGGGATGATATGGCCAGTCACACCATGCGGTTCGCGTAGGGTATAGACGGTATAGCCGTCCAGATAAGGGATCGTCTCGCCATGGACCTTGTCGGCAGCACCACCATAGAATTCCAGATAGCGTGCAAGCGCCAATACGTCGGCGCGCGCCTGTTTCAAGGGCTTGCCTACATCCATCGCTTCCAGTTGCGCCAACTCATCCACATGCGCCAGCACTGCCTGACCAATCTTGGCCAGCATCCGCCCGCGTTCCGCCGCCGTCGCTTTGCCCCATGCGCCCGAGAGCGCCGCTTCTGCCGCCGCGACCGCCGCCGCGATATCATCGGCCCCGCCACGGGCGATCTCGCACAGGGTGCTGCCATCAGAGGGGTTGATCAGCGCAAGGGTCTCGCCTGAGAGCGCGTCAACCCACTTGCCTGCAATGAAACACTTACGGGGGTCGATGTTGCGTGGTCGTAGCGTCATGGCATTCAGTCCCTGCAGGCTTGCACTTCAGCCAAGGATTACCACGTGCCCGCTGACAACGGCAATCATCACGATCAACGCGTATCATTTGCGATCTTGATCTCAGGAAATGATGCCCGTGGCCGGCGCCAACCCATGGCTTTTCGTTTCTTTGTGCGTCCAACCCTGCGCGCAATGCATAGGCTCTCAACGTCATTCATGAAAACCGCCGCAGTTGGCAAACACTGCGACGGGTCCGGGCTCTGGCTGGTGAAGCGGGATGATGGCGGGGTGCAATGTGTCAGCGCTTGGAGACAGCTGATCCGCGACGCCGGTCCATATCGGGGCTGGTGTAGACGGGATCTTGGCCTGTTTGCGAAAACGTTGGGCGGATACTGCGAGGTTGCATTGTATCTTGGCGGCTTTGAATGCGCGCCGCGTCGTCATTTGCAAGACGCCACCGTTTGCGTGAGCTCCTGTGGCCTGACCTTTTCAGACCTAAGTCGGTATTCCGTAGGGAAAATATGGATTAGCTTGACCCGATGAAGAATCTTCGACCTCCGAGGCGCTGGCATAGCTTGACGCTGCCCGGCCAGTTTCTGTTAGCTGGTGCGGCTGTGATGGTTGTGGCAACGATTGCCGTGGAATTCTGGGTGTCGAAACGTATCGAAGATGCGGTTGTCAATAATTCGGCGTTCTCTGCGGCGCTGCTGATGGAAAACTTCATCTCGCCGCTCAGTCAGGAATTGGCTGACACCGATACCCTGTCGCAGCCCGCGCGGCAGGCCTTGGCCGAAGTGTTTAACGGGACGCCCATCGGTGAACGCGTTGTGTCCTACAAAATCTGGTCAACGGACGGGCTGGTGATCCACGCATCTGACCCGTCAATCATCGGGCAGGAATTCGAACCTTCCGAGGATTTCCTGCGCGCCGCATCGGGCTATGTCTCGGCCTCATTCGAGGATTTCGATGACATCGAGGATGCGACCGAGGCTGCTCTTGGTGTTCCCTTGTTGGAGGTCTACAGCCCGATCCGCCAGCTATGGAGCGGTGAAATAATCGGTGTCGCCGAATTCTACGAGGATGCCACAATCCTGCGGGAAGACATCCTGAGCGCACATCGCACCAGTTGGCTGGTTGTCGGTGGGGCCTTTCTGGCCAGCGGTGTGTTGTTGTTTGGCATTGTTCAGGCCGGGGGTCGCACCATTCGCCAACAGCAATCAGAACTGCGCCGGCAATTGGACAAGACACAGACAGTATCGACCCAAAACGCGGACCTGCGCCGGAAAGTGATCAAGGCGTCTACCAATGCCACGGCGCAGACAGAACGGGCGATCCGGCGCATCGGATCCGACCTGCATGACGGGCCGGCGCAGTATCTGTCCTTGGCGTCCTTACGCCTTGATAACGCGTTGAATGGCCAGCAGGGACCATCTGGCGATTCCGCACTGGTGCGCGAATCTCTGGACAAGGCCCTAGATGAATTGCGGATCATCTCGCGCGGGTTGGCGCTGCCCGACCTTGATAACCTTGATGTGCAGGCGCTGATCAATCGCGCGGTGAACGACCACATGCGCCAGACCGACCTGGAGATTGAGGTGCAGGCGCAGGGGGTGAGTGAGATTACGCTCAACTATGCCCAAAAGCTTTGTGTTTTCCGCTTCTTGCAAGAGACGCTGTCGAATGTACGCCGTCATGCAAAGGTTGATGAGGCGACCGTTTCCGTGCGCACGGACCCACAGTTCTTTTATGTCTCTGTGGTCGATCTCGGCACAGGATTTGAAACCACTGCGCCCCGCAATGTCCGCGATGATGGCGGACAGGGCCTTTTTGGCCTCATAAACCGCGCAGAGAGCATTGGCGGGCAGTTGGACATAACATCGACAACCGCACGTGGAACGACCCTTACACTTACTCTGCCAATTGAAGAGGCAAACCTATGACTATTCGTATTATTCTTGCCGATGATCATCCCATTTTTCGCGATGGGCTTGTCCATAGTATCGAAGAAACCGGAGAGTTCGAGGTCGTTGGTGTGGGTGGGTCCGCCGATGAGGCAGTCGCGCTCGCGTTTCAGCACAAGCCCGATATTGCCTTGCTGGATTTATCGATGCCCGGCAACGGGATAAATGCCGCCAAGCAGATCCGCGATGGGGACACAGCCGGCGCAATCGCCATGCTGACCGTGTCCGAGGATAGCGAGGATGTGACAGCGGCAATCGGTGCAGGGGCATCGGGATATCTGCTCAAGGGGGTTTCTGCCCATGAATTGCGGGAAGTCCTGACCAAGCTGGCCGCAGGTGAGGCCCATGTCTCCCCGGGTTTGGCGGCACAAATGCTGCGGGTCATGCAAACCCGCAAGACGGAAGAGCCCCAACCAATTGACGATCTGACGAAGCGCGAAGAGGATATTCTGAAGGGTGTCGCTGCGGGCAAAAGCAACAAGGAAATCGGCCTGGACCTGAAAATTCAGGAAAAGACCGTGAAACACTATATGACAATTATTCTGAGCAAATTGCAGGCGCGCAACCGTGTCGAGGCCGCGTTGATTGCCCAGAAGGCATGGGGCCGCAAACACAGCTAAAGGCCAGCGGCCTCGCGCATGCGGTCAAGATCAGCAAAGGTGGCGGCCCGGTCGGTGACGGTCCGTCCTGCGGGGTCGATCAGGATATAGCGGCCGTCGCGGATTTTCTCGTCCCAGCCGTTCGGGTACCGCAAATAGAGATTTTCGGGACGATTGCGGCTTTGGTCTGAAGGGCGCTCAGTTGTAGCGCTGGGCGTGTTTGCGTCGGGATTGTCGTCGTCGCGGCCATCCGCGTCGTTGCTATCGTCATAATCATCGTCTTCGTCGCCGTCATCATCATCATCGTCATCGTCATCGTCGTCGTCATCGTCGTCATCGTCATCACCGTCATCGTCGTCGTCATCATCATCATCGTCGTCGTCATCATCATCGTCGTCGTCATCATCATCGTCGTCGTCATCATCGTCATCATCATCATCATCGTCGTCGTCGCTGTCCGCACGCGCAGTGCCAACGCCAAAAAACCAGTTTCCGTCCTGATCGTATGATCCGGTGATGGGAAACGGGATCAAAAGAAATGCTGCTAGCAGCAGCTTGATCAGTTTGCTCATGTCAAACGTCCAGCCAGTGTGTTCATCTTTCGACGGAAAGTATCGCAAGCTTAGCACCATTTCACATGGCGGGCATTGGACGAAGGTCTGACGTGAAACACCCACTGCACTAATTTTGCGCAGCGGGGTCATTTTAGTCTCAGATCTCGGGGGTGTCGGGCTAGCGTGATGTTGTCAGGAAACCCGCGGGGACCTCTCGGAAGTTGGTTCCAGAGAAGTCGATTGAGCGGTACACACCATCCGTGATGTAAACAAGATTGATCGCCTGTGCGCCGCTGTTTTTCTGCCGGACCAGAACAAACCCATGCGTCGCCTGCGAGGCTGCTTGCAAGAAGCTGCGCGGGTCAAACCCTGCCGGATTTGTACTGACCGGGACAGGCAACCGCCCTAGTCGGTTCAGCCAATATGTCGCCACATCCAGATGGCGCGTTGTCAGTGGCTGCATAGAATCATAGGACCGTGACCGCTGCTCTGCGTTTATCACGAAGGTTGCATTGCCATTGGATGTGTTCACGCGGCAACCCGAAATCTCGTCCGTGCGAAATCCGTTGCGCCCGTCGTTGGACGCAATGACACAATTTGTCGTTTCGGCCTGCGCCGCAGATCCGGCAGTGGTGAGGACCACCAACAGAGCCATCAGGATTGGCCCGCATTTGCGAAATGCAGGTGCAAACAAACGGGTTAGGTTTTGATAAAAATGGGTCATTTTCTCTTTCCTTTCAGTAGGAAAATGGTCGGATTCATGCGGCAATGGTATGGGGGCCGAAAGATCGACCGCGCACGTCGGTGCAAAGCTGCGCCCAATTGCCAATTTGCGGCGTCGGTACGGTCAGCCCCAGTTTGCGCAAGGTGGGCAAGAACCGGTTGTAGCGCGTCACCTGACCGGTCGCGGCCATCCCGATGCAATACTTCGAACACCGCTTCGTGGGGCGTTCCCCCTTGGTGCGCAGCAGGCGGTCGGCCAACCCGCGGCCATTCGCGGATTTGGTCTCGACGATGAACACGCCGGTGCCTGACCCGAAGGTCCGGTTCTGCGATTGAAAACACAGGTCGGTATCGATCGTCATCCGCTCCCCCCCGGCACGCGCCACGAGGGTCATGCGTTGATAGCGCACATCGAGTGCGGGGCGCAGGGCGTAGTCAAACGCCTTGTCATACTGGCGGCCATAGGTGTCCTGCGCAAAGGCGGCGGCATCCGGCGTGAGCTGTGCCAATTGCGCCAGATCATAGGGCATTCGGTACTTTTCCGTCATGCCGCGTTGGCCTTTGACCTTCACCTCCAGAAAGCACAAGCCCGCATCCACATAGTTGCGCACACGCACTTTGAACCCACGGCGCTTGCCTTGATGATGCTCATAATAGGCACTGCGTTCGGCATCATCAAAATATCGCGTATCATAGGTAAATGCGCGTTGTTGCTTGATTTCGAGGATATCAAACGCCTCGCTGAGATCAGGAACAAGCGACAACAGATCATCGCTTTGCACGACGTATTTGTTGTCGATGCGCGCCATCATCTCGGCCTTTGCGTTCAGGTCTTCGAGTGAGACGGGAGAGAAGGAAGCAGTGAATTGGTCAATATTGGACAGGTCGTTCATTTGGTCGTTCCTTCGGTACGGTAAAAGACATTGAGACGGGCGAGGTCATTGACGTAGTTCAGTTCGATGACCTGAAAGTTCATCACTTCAACGCCAAGGCGCTTGGACAGATCAGCGCGCATCTGGACTGGATCGGCCAGCATATGGGCCTCAATCCGATCCAGGGTGAGCTTGGCGCTGTCGGCGGATTCCAGAATGTTCGGATGGTCCAAAAGCCACGCGGCAACCAGCACAAAAGCCACGATCATCGCAACAAGACCCAGTCCCGTTCCAAGCACCGAACAGATCACGGCAATCGCGATGGAGCCAAAGAAATAGCTAATCTCGATCTTGGATATTGTCTCTGAGCGCAGGCTAAACAACGCGAGAATGGCAAACAGACCAAAGCCTGCCGCGATGCTGAACTCGACACTGGACAGGATCGTCAGGACCGAGAACGCGAAGATGTTGAACATCGCCGCCGTTGTCGCCAGTTCTTTGTCGCGGTAACGGCGATAAAACATCCCGAACATAAGACAGAGCATAGCTGTCGCGTTGATTGCAAACCTGATGGCAAGCTCGATTAACGGGTCAGTGGGGGTCATGTAGCAGTCCTTTGCGCTCAACAGCCCGTCTTGGGCCGCGTCATATTCCTGTTACAAAACTGTCATGTCCAAGGGAGGCAGGGCACTGTCAGACGTCCGGTCGAAATTCAGACCTTAGGCCGAATACGCTTCCGACCGTTTGACGATGAGCCGCGGTACAAAGTGGCCATACCGACACGCCAATAGCGCTTTTGCGCGAAACAGATCATGCCCTTGGTTGCATGAAAGGCAGCTTGGTCCACCTCGGTTGCATCCATGCGGCGCGCTGCGAAAGATCAGTGCGAGATCCTGCGCAGTTGACCAGTTTGCACGACCAGAGCCGCGCCGCGACTTTCGCGAAGCGGTCTTTTGGGGCGGCTCACAACAGCTTCCGCAACGCTGACATCCGTGGCGCTGCAGACGCCGTGCATTTTGCGGCGATCTCAAGGGACGCTTATCCGAAACGGTGAAAGAGCGGCCAAGATTACTTGGCCGCTCTCGTTTGATTGACTTCTCGAATGGCAGGCGCCGCGAAACGGATCAGGTGCGGGTCAACCCCATTGCATCTCGCCGGTCAGAACCTTGGCGCCGACATTCAAGGCCACGTCCATTCCCAGATCGGGATAGCGGGCGGTCATTGCTGCGATCAAGGCTTCCGAACCCTCTGCCTCGGCGAGCTCTTCCTCAATGGCCAAAAGATAACCTTTCGTGAACTCTACCGCATCGAGACCCATCGGCGCATCCAGCGTCATGTGACCGGGCACGACAACCAGCGGATTGCGGGCGATGATCGCGTCAAGATTGGCGATCCATGCGGCGCGCTGTTCCTGGGTCGGGGTGTCTGCGGTCCAGACATGCGTGCCGGAAAAGACCATCACGCCGCCGAACACGGCCTTCAGATCCTCGACCCACAGATAGCGGCGGTTGGCCAGCCCCTCGGCTGCGACGATTTCGATGACGCGGCCGTCTACCGTCAGGGTGGTGCCGTCATCGGCTTGGGGAATGATCACCTCTGCCACCGTCGCGGGGCCGTTCTCGCCCAGTTGCGGCCCCCATGTTTCGACTTTTTTCGCCACGTTGGCATTGATCGCCGCGACGGTTTCGCTGGCTGCGATGACGCGGGCCTCGGGGAAGGTTTCGACAATCGGGCGCAGGCTGAAGTAGAAATCAGGGTCGCTCTGGCTGATATAGATCGTGGTCAGGGTCTTGCCTGTCGCCTTGATCTTTTCGGCCAATATGCGGCCATCGGAGAGTGTGAAGCCGCCGTCAATCAGCACGGCCTCGGTTTCGCCCTCGATCAGAACGGGCGCGCGGAAAAAGCCGTTCTCGCCCGCGGGAAAATAGGTCCAGGTCAAGCCCTCCGCATCCGCAAACGAGACGCCGGGTGCGATCAGGGCGGCTGCGCCCGCTGCGGTGGATAGTTTCAGAAGATCTCTGCGGTTCATCATTTTGTCCTTTTGACAGGGTAGGATCACGCGCGCCCGAGGGCGGCCAGTATTGCGTCAGGTCCGGAATAGATCGCGCTGGCATCCAGCCCGAACTGTCTGCCGTTGACATCGGCAATCAGGGCGGGAACGCCTTGTACGTTTTGGGCCGCCATCAGATCGCGCGCCTGTGCGGTGCGTGCGCGCACCAGATCCGCGAGGGCGGTATCGGGCGCCAGAACACGCGCTGCCGCCGCGGCATGGCCAAGGTCCGTCAGCAGATTTGCGACAATCGCGGGGGAGGTCACATCCTTGCCGTCAACATAGCGCGCCGCCTGAATGGCAGCGAGGGCCTCGATCACCCGAGCGGGCGGCGCGGCAGGGGGTGTATCGGCCACGGCCGCTAGGGCCAGCGTCGCCACGGTGGAATCCAAAAACGCATCGTCGGCACCCAGAACATCGCGGCGATAGGCTTCGCTGAACTGCCGGCCGCTCAGCGCGGCAATGCGCTGGTCATTCGCCCAAGCCTGCGCGGCAAAGCTTTTCATCGGCCGCGCGCCATTGCCTGCGAACAGGCCGGTGGCCCGTGGTTGCAGGTCGATATCGGGGTGGTTCGCAAGCGTGGCGATGGTTTCCGAAGCGCCGTAGCACCAACCACAGAGCGGATCGAAAAGGTAATGTAGTGTCACTGTTTGTGTCATGATCTGTCTCCTTGGGGAGGCACATAGGCGCTTTCATTGCCCCTGATAAGACAAACTATTTTGACAGACCGTATGCCAAAAGCTAACACTCAAGGCATGGCCAAATCACATAATCTCAACCGGCTGGCGTATTTCGCCGCAGTTGTCGAAACCGGATCCTTTACCAATGCCGCTGACTACCTTGGCGTGACCAAAGCCGTGGTCAGCAGTCAGGTGACGCAGTTGGAAGATGAGCTGAAGGCAACGCTTTTGGTGCGTAACACGCGCAAGGTCAGCACCACCGCGGCAGGGCGGCTTTTCTATATGCGCTGCAGATCAATCCTGAACGAAGCGGAAGAGGCCTTCAGCGAGTTGTCGCACCTCTCGGAGCAGCCCGTGGGCCTGTTGCGCCTGACCGCCCCGAATGACTACGGCACGGCGGTCGTGGCCCCGCTGGTTGCGGCGTTTCGACACCAATACCCCGCATGTCAGGTAGAATTACAGCTCGGGGATGATCACAGCGATCTTATGGCGGGCGCGCTAGATCTCGCCATTCGGGTCGGGTGGCTACGCGATTCCACCCTCTCGGCGCGCAAACTGGGCGGGTTCCAGCAGTTTCTCGTCGGCGCAGGCGACATGTCCGGCCGGTTCGATCATATTCAACACCCCAGCGATCTCGCCACGGCGCCCTTTGTAGCCAATAAGGCGCTGTTTGACCCACTACACTGGCTGTTCGAAAGCTCCGCTGGCGAAACGGTCTCCGTCACCATGCAAAGTGATCTTTCAATCGACAGCGCACCCGCGATCATGGCCGCTGTGGAGCAAGGAGCAGGTTTGGCGATCCTGCCTGACTATCTGGTGCGTGATCGTCTGACCTCTGGCGCCCTGACGCAGGTATTGCCCGCGTGGCAACTCCCCGAAGGGGGGATCTTCGTGGTGCTGCCGGCGGCAAAATTCCGCGCCGCAAAAGTATCTGTCTTTACGGAAATGCTGCGGCAAGCGGAAAAGATAAGGGGCCGGGGTTGAGCACCACAGGCCTGCGCCTAAGGGGTTTTGTCTCGCACTATTGCTGGATATCCGTGACTGTCCGCTATCATCGTTGGGGTGCCATATGTGCAAATGCAGCTACCGGCAGCGCTTTGCTTGCTTCACGCGCGCGTATTGGTCGCATCAGTTTTCGGGCACCACAATATAGAGCGTTCGCGGACCCTCAGGCGAAAGTGAGGGGGATACACCAACACGCCCCGCCAATACTTACCCTTCAAATCAATGATTTATAATTTTTCAATGGTGCCCGCGGCCGGACTCGAACCGGCACGGCCTTACGGCCAAGAGATTTTAAGTCTCCGATGTCTACCATTCCACCACGCGGGCACGGCGCTATTCCTATGACGCTCTGCCGCGCTGGGCAAGCCATGATCAGAGTTCTGTGCCCAAGGGGGGATCAAGAAGCGCACGTTCCGATAGCCACGGGTTCAGTGCAACCGCCGCGCGCAAAGCCGCCTGCCCTTCCTCGTTGCGCCCCATGGCAATCAGGGTCAGCGCTTTGCCAGACAACGCACCTACATGGTTGGGAATAATCGCAAGCGTGCGGTCAAGGTCGGCCAATGCGCTTTCATAATCCTCGCTGAGGAAACTGGCGAAGGCCCGTTGATTGTAGCCTTCCGCATAATCGGGGCAGTATGCGATCAAACGCGAAAAGACAGTGCGCGCGCCCAGAAAATCAGAAACGCCGCGCCGTGACATGCCCTCGTCCAGCATCGCTTGTGCTGTGGCGTCCGGCGCGTCGGTCCAAAGCTCCCAAAGACTATTTGAAAGCGCGCGGCCTGCCATTTCAGTCTGCGCATTTCCGAGTTCGGACAAAATCTCGGACATGCGTGCGCTGTGGTCTGGCGCCTCAGGGCAGGTTTGTGCCAGCGCAGGCGCGGCCAGCAGGCAAAAGGGGATCCACCATTTCATAGATGAATTATCTGCGCCACAACGTGGTTCCGTCAAGCACCACCACCCGTGCCGGGGGCGACAGGTGACAGCCCTTCTTCCTTGACCGCCTGCATCGCCACATAGGTCGAAGTACTCGCGACATGCGGCAAGGTCGATATTTTCTCAGCGAGAACAGCGCGGTAGCCTGTCATGCCTGCGGTGCGGACTTTCAGCAGATAATCGAATGCCCCTGCGATCAAATGACACTGCTCGACTTCGGGCACCAACATCACGGCACTATTGAACGCGGCCAATGCGCGTTCGCGCGTATCCGACAGCTTGACCTCAACAAAGGCAACATGATCGCGGCGCAGCCGGATCGGATCATAGAGTGCGCGGTAGCCGCGAATAATACCGTGATCTTCCAGTCTTTTCAGCCGCGCCTGCGTGGGCGATTTCGACAAACCGATACGGCGGGCAAGCTCGGTGACGCTGATCCGCCCTTCAACCGTGAGAATATCAAGTATCTTGAGATCAAACCGATCCAGCCCAGCAGGCGTTTCAGCCATGATTCATCCAGTTAATAAGTTAAACCGCCCGCGAGATTGGCACATTGCAGTGAGAATGGCCATGTATTTCTTGCTAGAGTAGGACAAATTCAGAAAGGAGCCTGCCATGCCGCGCGATCATTCAACAGATGTCCGTCACCAGATTGACTTGTCCATGTATCAGGATGAAGACAGCGCCGTTGAAGCGCTTGTTGCGTCAGCCCAGCTGACACCGCAAGACCGCGCGCGGATTTCCAAACGCGCGGCAGAGCTTGTCACCCAAATTCGCAACAGCTCTGATCCCGGCCTGATGGAGGTCTTTCTGGCTGAATACGGCCTGTCCACCGATGAAGGCATCGCGCTCATGTGTCTGGCCGAGGCGCTCTTGCGCGTGCCGGACGCCGATACGATGGACGAGTTGATCGAGGATAAGATCGCCCCCTCTGACTGGGGCAAGCATCTGGGCCATTCCGCCTCATCACTGGTCAATGCCTCGACCTGGGCCTTGATGCTGACAGGGCGCGTGCTGGATGATGAAAAGCCTGGCATGACCCGCCATCTGCGCAGTGCCATGAAACGTCTGGGCGAACCTGTCATCCGCACAGCAGTTGCCCGCGCGATGCGCGAAATGGGCCGGCAGTTTGTGCTGGGCGAAGATATCGGCAAAGCGATGAAACGCGCACAAGGCATGCAGGAAAAGGGCTTTACCTATAGCTATGACATGCTGGGCGAAGCCGCGCGGACGGATGCCGACGCCAAGGGTTATCACCTGTCCTACTCGCGTGCGATCAGTGCGATTGCCGACCACTGCAAGTATGACAGCGTTGCGGAAAACCCCGGTATTTCGGTGAAACTCTCGGCCCTGCACCCGCGTTATGAGGTGGCCCAAGAGGCCCGCGTCATGGAAGAGCTGGTGCCGCGTGTCCGTGCACTGGCGCTTCTTGCGAAATCGGCCGGTATGGGCTTCAACATTGATGCGGAAGAGGCCGACCGCCTCTCGCTCTCGCTTGATGTGATCTCTGCCGTGTTGTCCGAGCCCGCTTTGGCCGGTTGGGATGGTTTCGGCGTTGTGGTGCAGGCCTACGGCCAGCGCGCGCCTCTGGTGATTGACTGCCTGTACGAGATGGCCACACGGCTTGACCGCAAGATCATGGTCCGGCTGGTCAAAGGCGCCTATTGGGACGCCGAGATCAAGCGTGCACAGGTCGAAGGCATAGAAGGCTTTCCTGTCTTCACCGCAAAACAGCACACCGACATCAGCTACATCAGCAACGCCCGCAAACTGCTGCGCATGACGGACCGGATCTATCCGCAGTTCGCCACGCATAACGCGCACACTGTCGCCGCCATTCTGGACCTTGCCCAGCAATTGGAGCGCAGCAGCAACGACTACGAATTCCAGCGCCTGCATGGCATGGGCGAGACACTGCATTCCATCGTGCTGAACGCCGAAAAGACCCGCTGCCGCATTTACGCGCCCGTCGGCGCGCATGAGGACCTGCTGGCCTATCTGGTCCGCCGCTTGCTTGAGAACGGTGCCAATTCGAGCTTTGTGAACCAGATCGTCGATGAAGACGTCCCTGCCGAAGTCGTCGCGGCCTGCCCGTTCGACTATGCAGGACAGCGGCCTGCGTTAAAGACCGGCCCGGAGCTCTATGAACCCGAGCGTGTGAACTCGAAGGGATGGGATCTGACCCATACGCCTACGCTTGCAGAGATTTTCAACAGCCGGACCGTTTTGCAAAATGCCAAATTCAAAGGCCACGCTTTGACCACGGCCGCCCATAAATACCCCAAGGCGAAACTGCAGAACGCGCAACCGGTCAAAAACCCCGCGATGCCCGGAGATGTGGTTGGACAGGTTCAGGTCGCGACCGAGAAAGAGATTGCCACCGCCCTTGATACCGCCACCCCTTGGCAAGCGGATGTCGCAACGCGCGCTGAGATCCTGAACGCCGCCGCAGATGCCTTTGAAGCCAATGCAGGCGAGCTTTTCGCCATTCTGACGCGCGAGGCGGGCAAGTCTTTGCCTGATGCGGTGGCAGAATTGCGTGAAGCGGTGGATTTCCTGCGCTACTACGCGGCACAAGCCACCAGCCAGCAACAGGCACGCGGTATCTGGACCTGCATCAGCCCTTGGAACTTTCCGCTGGCGATTTTTACCGGCCAGATCGCAGCAGCACTTGCTGCGGGCAACGCTGTACTGGCAAAACCGGCCGAGCAAACCCCGCTGATTGCGACCCGCGCAACAGCCTTGCTCCATGACGCAGGTGTACCGCCCAGCGCGTTGCAACTGTTGCCCGGTGGGGGTGACGTCGGCGCGGCGCTGACAGCGGATGCGCGCATCAATGGTGTGGCCTTCACCGGCTCGACCGCGACAGCGATGAAGATCCGCAGCACGATGGCGGCCAATTGCGCCCCGGGCACACCGCTGATTGCAGAAACAGGTGGTTTGAACGCGATGATCGTGGATAGCACCGCCTTGCCCGAACACGCCGTGCGCGACATTATCAATGGGGCGTTCCAATCCGCCGGTCAGCGGTGTTCGGCGCTGCGTTGCCTTTATGTGCAAGAGGATATCGCCGATAACCTGCTGAAAATGCTCAAAGGTGCAATGAACGAACTCAATGTAGGCGACCCCTGGCATCTGTCCACAGATGTGGGCCCCGTCATTGATGAGGCCGCCTATACCGGCATCGCAAACCACATCGCGCAAGCCGCCAGCGAAGGCCGCATCCTGCATCAGATCAAGGTGCCCTCTACAGGCTATTTCATTGCCCCCACGGCAATACGGATTGACGGTATTGCGGACATGACCAAAGAGATCTTCGGTCCGGTTCTGCATGTGGCAACCTTCAAGTCATCCGAACTGGATGACGTCATCAATGCCATCAATGCCACGGGCTATGGTCTGACGTTTGGTCTACACACACGCATCGACGACCGCGTGCAGACGATTGTCGAAAAGGTTCACGCCGGCAACATCTATGTCAACCGTGACCAGATCGGTGCAATTGTGGGCAGTCAGCCCTTTGGCGGCGAGGGCCTTTCAGGGACGGGTCCAAAGGCAGGTGGCCCCCACTATCTGCCCCGCTTTGCCGCACGGCCTGCACCACAGACAGAAACGACCTGGTCCGCAGCTGCCGACATGAAGGCGCTGAAAAAACGTCTGGCAGAGGCAATGGCCCCCGCACCGGCCAAACCTTCCGATCTGCCCGGCCCAACCGGCGAATCCAACCGCCTCAGCACGACGGCCCGTGGCCCGATCCTTTGCATGGGGCCGGGTGCGGATGTCGCGCAAGAGCAGGTGGCCGCCGTGAAGGCGCTGGGTGGCATCGGGATCAGCACCGAGGGCGCTTTGACGGCCTCGCAACTGAGCGAGATTGCAGAGCTGGGTGCCGTGATCTGGTGGGGCGACGCCCAGACCGGGCGGGCGCTTGAGACAGCTCTGAGCACGCGTCAGGGCCCGATCACCGCGTTGATTACAGGAATGCCCGATGCCGCGCATGTGCTGCATGAACGCCATGTCTGCATTGATACGACCGCAGCGGGCGGAAATGCCGCACTTCTGGCCGAAGTTGCGGAGGTCGCCACCCCAGCTTTCTCTTGACCGCTGGGGCGGCTTCGGGGACGGTCGCGCTATGTTTCCAATTCGCGACCACAACCCATCCGAGCGCACGCCTTATGTGACCCTTGTATTGATCGCGGCGAATGTCGCGATCTTTCTGGCGGGGCTTGTTCTATTTCAGGATCAGCGGGCCTTGTCGCAGCTTTACTATGACTATGCCTTGCTGCCGATCCGCCTCTCGAACGGGGAGAATTACACCGCACTGGTGACGTCGATTTTCCTGCACGGCGGCTTTATGCACCTTGCAGGAAATATGCTGTTTCTGTGGATATTCGGCGATAACCTCGAAGACGAAATGGGGCATATCCCGTTCCTGATCTTCTATCTTGTCTGCGGCATCGCCGCATCACTGGCGCAGTACGGGGCAGACCCTTATTCTACCATTCCCACAGTCGGCGCATCAGGCGCGATTGCAGGGGTCATGGGCGGCTATCTGCTGCTGTTCCCGAAAGCACGGGTCGATATCTTTATCTTCTTTATCGTGTTCTTCCGCATCTTGCCGATCCCCGCGTGGATCATGCTGGGGCTCTGGTTCGTCATCCAGCTGTTCAGTGGCATCAATGTTGATACGTCAAACGGCGGCGTGGCCTATTGGGCGCATGCGGGTGGGTTTGTGATCGGAGCCATCCTCACGGTCCCGCTTTGGATCAAGCGAGGGGCCACCCTGTTTTGGCGCCAAACACACGGGCACCCACCCCACCCCGAGGCGGAATATACCCGCAGCAATATTCCGATTGTGCGGCGTTAGGCCTTGCGAATGACTTTCGCGAAAGTCTCGAAAATAGGCTCGTTAGCACAGATCAACTGACCATCGGCGATCACATCACCTTCGGGGTTGATGGGCTCAAGAATACCGCCCGCTTCACGAACAATGATGATCCCGGCGGCAATATCCCACGCATTCAACCCACGTTCCCAAAATCCTTCGTAGCGGCCGGCGGCTACATAAGCCAAATCCAGCGCCGCAGCGCCAAAGCGACGGACACCCGCACAAGCCGGCAGAATGCGCGCAAGATCCTGGATCGTTTCCGGCAGATCGGCACGGCCTGCAAAAGGCAGGCCTGTGGCGAAAATGCTTTCAATCATCCGATGGCGGCCGGACACGCGCATCCGGCTTTCGTTCATCCAGGCACCGCCGCCTTTTTCAGCATAGAACATTTCATCCTTGACCGGGTCGTAGATCACGCCGGCCACAATCTGGCCCTTATGCTCAAGCGCAATGGACACGGCCCAATGCGGTAATCCGTGCAGAAAATTCGTCGTCCCGTCCAGCGGATCAACGATCCAGCGGCGGGTGGGATCTTCCCCCTCGATTTCTTTGCCCTCTTCGCCCAGAAAACCGTAGGAAGGGCGGGCGTGCATCAGCTCTTCCATGATCATCGCTTCTGCGGCCTTGTCGGCACGGCTGACAAAATCGCCGGGGCCTTTTGTGCTCACTTGCAGGTTCTCGACTTCGCCAAAATCCTTCAGCAAACCGCGGCCTGCTTTGCGGGCGGTTTTCATCATCACGTTTAGGTTTGCGCTGCCAGCCATCTGCGAGGTCCTTCATAGGGGATCAAGCGCGGCGTATAGGCCGTCGGGCTAGGCGGAACAAGAGGCAAGAGGCTTTCCGCTGTATTCACGTAATCTGGATATTTTAACGGCTTGTTTGCCGATTGCTTGCATAAACGCCCGCAGTGACGAGTGGGACAGCATGCAACCGCACCTGATTAATCATTTCCTGCATCAAACGCAGATCGTTGGCCATATTTCTGGTCGCGACTGCATAAAACGCGCCGGTGTGGCCGTGTTGATGACTGGCATCTGCATCAATGCTGGATTCTGGATGCAGGCGGTCATCTTGTTGTCCTTCACCGCCGTTTTAGAGCTTATCTCCTACCCGCTGAACAAACGGGCCTCAAAAATCGACTCCCCTTTACGGCTGCGTTCGGGCCTCGCTGTGTTCTTCGTTAATTGGCTGGCAATGTTGCCGTATTCGGCTTTCGGGTTGATTCTGTCACAAAGCGACAGCGTACCCTACGTCGTCACCGGATATGTGTGGGTTTTCGGGGTCAGTGTTCACGTCAGCAACACCTTCGGCTTGCTTCCATTTTATAATTGGAGCCAGATGCTCGTCGCCTTTGGCGCTATGTTTCTGATGCACCTGAACCTGCTGGACAATCCTGCCTTCGCGCAAGACGCGACCGCATGGTTGCTGACCTCAATTCTGACAATCGTGTATATCTCGAACACCCTCGATACGATGAACCTGCAAAAAGACACGAATCAAGCACTTGAGCGGGCGCGACAAGAAGCCAATGCGCGCCTTGCCGATCTTGAGAAGCTTTCGCGCAGCGACAGTCTCACCGGCTTAATGAATCGGCGCGCCTTTGATGAAGTCGTGCAAAGCATGATGACCCAGCATGCCAATAAACAGGG
This sequence comes from Yoonia rosea, assembly GCF_900156505.1. Taxonomy (NCBI): domain Bacteria; kingdom Pseudomonadati; phylum Pseudomonadota; class Alphaproteobacteria; order Rhodobacterales; family Paracoccaceae; genus Yoonia; species Yoonia rosea. The sequence continues at coordinate 1,761,003 of NZ_FTPR01000001.1, forward strand.
TGTGACCGTCTTTTTGATTGATTTGGACGGCTTTAAACCCATCAACGACAGCTATGGACACAAAGCTGGTGACGCCGTGCTTCTTGCGATCGCGTCAAGGCTCAACTCGCTGGCTGTGCGCGGCGATCGTGTCGCGCGTGTGGGGGGTGACGAATTCGCCTTAATATCAGCGAATATTACGTCCTTGAAACAGGCTAAGGCCTTCGCGGACAAACTTGTGAACACGTTACGCGAGACTATTCCTTTCGAGCAAAAACAGCTTGATGTGGGCGTTAGTATCGGTATCGCGCGTCAGGGACCGGCAGCAACGACGCCGCCGGAGCTGCTCTCGGGTGCGGATCAGGCCATGTATCGTGCCAAGCAGGATTCAAACAAGAATGTCATGATCTATGACAAGAACGCGTTTCCTGTACGCCCCACGTTGAAGGACCGTGAGATTCTGATAGCCGCGATGCACAACGGAGAGATCGTGCCGTACTATCAACCCAAAGTGCGGATCGACACCGGTGAAATCATAGGGTTTGAGGCATTGTCACGCTGGGAACATCCGCAGCGCGGTCTCCTTGCCCCATCCCATTTTTTGCCCATGATCAACGAGTTGGCGTTGCAAGGCAGCTTTATGGCAAGTACCGCTGAACGCGTGCTTCAGGACCTTGCCCAGATGAAGCAAGAGGGGCTTGATCCCGGACAGGTTTCAATCAACATGTCCGAGGTCACGCTTGCCACCCTGCTGGGCCGTAAAGAACTTTTTGCGATAATCGACCGTTATCCCGAACTGCGCCATCATCTGACATTCGAGATCACCGAAGACATCTTTCTTGCGCGTGCGGGTGAAATCATGCGTCGGTCGATCCAGCTCTTTCGCAATGCAGGTGTCCGTATTTCGCTGGATGATTTTGGGACCGGCTACGCCTCGCTTCAGCACCTCAAGGAAATGGAGTTCGATGAACTCAAACTCGACACCGGCTTTGTGCGCGATTTGGGAATTGATCCCGCCGCAAGAGTGCTGATTGAAGGGCTGCTGACGATCAGCAGGGGACTCAAGGTCGACCTGATCGCGGAAGGTGTCGAGACCGAACAACAACGCAACATGCTGCGCGATATGGGCTGCAAATACGTGCAAGGATATTTCTATGGCGCTGCAATGCCGTTTCGCGAAACCTGTTTGCGCCTGGATGCACGCGGGCAAGATCTGATCGCACCCAAGGGCGTCACATCAGCGGCCTAGGCGCGCTGCATTTTCACGGCTTCCTGTCGGGCAAGACGGATCAAATGGGCCATGAAAGGACGGCTCGTGTCCTCTGCACGCGTTGCCGCGTAAAGACGGCGCGTGATGCCCTGTTGCGTCAAAGGCCGCGTGACGTAATCCGAATTAAAACGCACCTGCCTGACAACCCAATCCGGCAGAACCGCAACACCGCGGTTAGAGGCCACCAAAAGCAAGATGACGGCGGTCAGTTCGACCTGCCGCACTGCTGCGGGTTCGACTTTGGCGGGTGTCAAAAGCTGCGAAAAAATATCAAGCCGCGCGCGATCAACAGGATAGGTAATCAAGGTCTCACCGCGAAAATCCTCGGCTTCGATCACGTCCTTTTGCGCCAAAGGATGATTGGCAGCGGCCACGAACACGGGCTCGTAATCAAATAGCGGTGTGAAATCCGTCTCTGGCAAATCCTCGGGATCGGAAGAGACAACCAGATCAACCTCTTCCTTGCGCAAGGCAGGCAAAGCATCAAACGCGAGGCCGGGGCGAATATCGACATCAACCTCTGGCCAGGCTTTGCGGAACTGCTCCAACACAGGGAACAGCCATTCGAAACAGGCGTGGCACTCGATCGCGATATGCAATCTGCCTGCACTGCCCGCCACCAGACCAGAGAATTCGGCCTCCAAGGCCGCCACTTGTGGCAGGATCTGCTCGGCTGCGGCGAGCATCTTCATCCCTGCGGCAGATAGTTTCAACGGCTTTGATCGCCGCACGAAAAGTTCGACACCCGCCTGATCCTCGATCCCCTTGATTTGATGCGACAGAGCCGATTGGGTAATGTTCAACTGGTCCGCCGCCCGCGCAAGCCCGCCGGTGTCATGGATGGCCTTGATTGTCCGCAGGTGTCGAAACTCGATATGCATATATGAGGCGTCCTCATGACCTTGGTGAAGTTTATGAAATTGCGTCAACTTCATACTGATGACAAAAGATCATGGCAAGCAAGAGGTGCATCATGTCCAAGCCGAACGTTTCCTTCGAATTCTTCCCCCCCAAATCCCTTGAGGGGTCTTTTCGTCTGTGGGATTGCGTCAATACGCTTGCCCCCCTGGACCCCACTTTTGTTTCCGTGACCTATGGTGCCGGCGGTACGACCCGCAAACTGACGCACGAGGCCGTCACGACAATCCACAAAACCAGCGGTTTGAACGTTGCGGCGCACCTGACATGCGTGGACGCGACACGCGCCGAGACCTTGCAGATCGCAGAAGACTACGCCGCGGCAGGTGTGCGCGAAATCGTGGCGCTGCGCGGCGACGCCCCTAAAGGTGCTGCGAAATTCACTGCCCATCCCGAAGGTTTTGACAGCTCGGTCGCGCTGATCGAGGCATTGGCCAACACCGGCCAGTTCACCATCCGCGTGGGCGCCTATCCCGAAAAGCACCCCGAAGCGACCGACCACGCCGCCGATATTGCCTTCCTCAAGCGCAAGTTTGACGCTGGCGCGACCTCTGCCATCACGCAATTCTTCTTTGAGGCCGAGACGTTTTTCCGGTTCCGTGACGCCTGCGTTAAGGCAGGCATTGATGGCCAGATTATCCCCGGGATCCTGCCGGTTGAAAATTGGAATGGCACCCAGCGCTTTGCAAAACAGTGCGGCACGCATATCCCGCAGGTGATCCATGACGCGTTCGAGAATGCCACCCGTGATGGCAGCACCGAACTCTTGGCAACCGCCGTCGCAACAGAGCTGTGTGATGACCTGCTGCAAGGTGGCGTTGATCATCTGCACTTTTACACACTGAACCGTCCCGAATTGTCACGTGACGTGTGCCATGCGCTTGGGGTGACGCCAAAAGTCCGGTTGCAAAACGTAGCCTGACGCGCCAGCTTCGGGCGAAAAATTGTCCGGAGCGCCAATGTTTACTGCCACCACACCTGAAGAAATGCCCGATCTTGAGACAACCCTGTCCATGTCGGGCCTTGAATTCATGCAAGCAATGCAGGACGGCCGCATCTCGCGGCCACCGATCTCGGCTTTAATGGGGTATTCATTGGAAGCCGTGGAGAAAGGCCAAGTCACCTTCCGCGGCAAGCCCGAATTCCAGCACAGTAACCCCGCGGGCGGTGTGCATGGCGGGTGGTACGGGACGTTGCTTGACAGCTGCATGTCCTGCGCCGTGATGACGATGACGCCCAAGGGCTCTGTCTATACCACCTTGGAGTATAAGGTTAATCTGGTCGGCGCTATTCCGATAGGGGCCGAAATACTCGCCACGGGGATCATCGAACATGCCGGGCGCTCTACCGGGGTGGCGCGGGGCGAGATCCGCGATGCGACAACAGGTAAGCTTTATGCCACCGGCTCAGCCACTTGTCTGATCATGAAGCTGCGGGGCGACTGACACAGACGCTCCGGCATCGCTGATGGTTTCATGCAGGCGTTCCGAGCGATCCTGTCCCACAATACGCCTGCGCCGCGACAGAAACACTTTGGCCCAGGCCCGCCAATTTCCGATAGACGGGGCAGCCGGATCTTGCGCGAAGCGCCCGCGCCAGCCTTCGGGAAAAGGCACCCCGCACTCTGACAAACGCTCCAGCATCCACACCAAGGGGATGTTGGCCAAAGGCCGCGATGCGGGGTGCTGCCAGACCTGCCCACCCACGTCACCATGATTGCCGCGAAACCAGACTTGCTCCACATGGCCGGACCAGCCGTCGGGAAACTCCCACATCACAGGGGCATAGGCCTGGCGGGTCTCATCAATCGCCAAGGCGTGAAAGCCGTTGCGAATATGCGGGCCAAGCGCGTGGTTGTGGAAACTGTGCTGTGCTTCCGCCCAGCGCCAGATGATCGGCAACCGCAGGCCCAGCGCTTTGACCGTATCCCAGACGGCGACCGCTTCAACTTCGATGGACGGATGGCAATAAAGTGACCGGAACGCATCTACCGTCTGGCTTTGTTCACCGCTGCGGTAGTGACGGTAGGCTTGGCGGATCGTCCTGACGGTGGCATGTTCGGACCGGACCAGCCCAACCATATCAATGACGCCAGCCAGCGAGCGCACGGCATATGCCCCCCTTGAATAACCGACAAGAACGATCCGGTCACCGGGGCGATACCGCGAGGCAACGACGCCATAGGCGCGCTCGATCTGCCGATTAATCCCTTTGCCGGTCATCACGTCCCAGGTTCCTGCCCAGTCACGCCATTGGATCCCGGCCTCGTAATGGACAGTCACATTGGCGGTGCGTCCGACCTCACACAAGAGTTTGAACGTCAGCCCCGCGTTCGTTTCGCAGCCCTCGGCAAGTGACGACATTGTCCCGTCAAGGATAACAACATGAATAGCAGGCCCACGCTTGCGCACGGCCCCTTCTTCGCTGCGTGGGCCCCTGTCAAAAAGCCCGAAGAACCAATCACGCAGCTGCACGCGCATCCTTTGCTTTCCGGATCGTTTCCCAGACACGGTGCGGGGTGAACGGCATTTCCACCTCGCGCACACCTATATCCCACAGCGCATCCAGCACAGCATTCGCCATTGCGGCAAGCGCGCCAACAGTGCCGGCTTCACCGCAGCCTTTCATCCCCATGGGGTTATAGGTTGACGGCACGCATTCAGTTGAAAACCTGATCATAGGCAGATCATCCGCGCGCGGCATCCCGTAGTCCATAAAACTTGCTGTGAGCAGCTGGCCATCCGCATCAAATACCACCCGTTCGGTCAGCGCCTGACCAATGCCCTGCGCCACACCACCATGCACCTGTCCTTCGGCCAGCATCGGGTTGATCAGATTGCCGAAGTCATCAACAACGGTATAGCGGTCGACAGTGACAACGCCGGTTTCAGGATCAATCTCGAGCTCGACCACATGTGCCCCGTTCGGAAAACTGCGGTTGTCGAGTTTGATCGTCGCCGAATGGCGCAACAGATCATCGCGCCCAGCAGCCCGCGCCAAATCCGCCACCTCAAGCATTGTCGGCGTCAGGTTCGAGCCTGCGATCCGGAAGCGTTCATCATCAAAGCTGACGGCACCGGCATCGACACCTTCGGCATCTGCAAGAAAAGCGGTAAAACCCTCAAGTATCACATCAACCGCTGCCAGTGTTGCCGTATTCTGCACGGTGACCGAACGCGACCCGCCCGTCCCTCCGCCTGTGGCGATACGGTCGCTATCGCCCTGTACGACAGTAATCTGGCCCGCAGGAATACCGGTCTGGTCCGACAGGAATTGCGCATAGACTGTTTCATGGCCCTGCCCGTTGGACTGGGTGCCGACATAGATTGTGGCACCCTCGGGCGTAAATTCGACGGCAGTTGTCTCGGACGGATTTCCAAGGATACTTTCGATATAATAGCAAAGCCCCAGCCCACGCAGTTTGCCAGACTTGGCCGATGCTGCCTTACGCATAGCATAGCCTGCGCGGTCGGCCTCGCGGCCTGCACTGGCCAGAACCATCGCGAAATCACCCACGTCATAGGTGACCCCTGACACGGTCGTGTAGGGAAATTTGTCAGGTGCGATGAAGTTCTTTTCGCGCAAGACCCATGGATCAACACCCAGCTGCCGTGCCGCCTCATCCACAGTCCGTTCCAGCACGAAAATCGCCTCGGGCCGTCCGGCACCGCGATAGGCATCAACGGGTGTTGTATTGGTATAGACCCCCCGCGTGCGCATGTAGGCGGTCTGTACGTCATAGGTGCCCATCAGGACCTTGGAAAAGAGCTCGGTCTGGATGTTTTGCGCAAATTGCGAATTATACGCACCCATATTTGCAATCGTATCAAGCTGATACGCGGTGATGCGATAGTTATCATCAAAGGCAAGTGTCGCCGTCGAGATCAGATCACGGCCGGCATTGTCCGACAACATCGCCTCGCCCCGGTCCGACATCCAGCGCACAGGGCGGCCGAGGACGCGGGCGGCATGGGCGACACAGAACGGCTCGGGATAGCGCATGGCCTTCATCCCGAAACCGCCGCCCACATCGGGCGTTGTCACACGGATATCGGCAGGATCAAGATTGAAGTGCCGCGCCAGATCGCCCTTAGGCACCCAAACCCCCTGCCCGTTCAGCGCCACATGCAAACGCCCGTCCGCAACCTCGGCATAGCATCCGCGCGGCTCGAGCGCGTTGGCAATAATGCGGTTGTCCATCACGTCGACGGTGACGACATGCGCGGCCTCTTGGATGCGCGCCTGTGTGGCGGCTGCATCGCCAAGCTCCCAGTCAAACGCCAGATTTTCGGGCGCCTCCGCATGGATGGCGTCACCCCCAACCGCCAAAGCGACATGCACCGGCAGATCATCAATTTCCATGAGGATCACCTCGGCGGCGTCTTTGGCGGCCGATAAGGTGTCAGCGACGATCATAACAATGGCCTCACCCACATGCCGCACACGGCCCCGCGCAAGCAGAGGGCGCTCGGGTGCGGCACCCCGCGATCCATCACGGTTCTTCACAGTTGATCCGGCCAATCCCAAAACCACACCGGCCGCCGCAAGGTCATCGGCCGTTACAACGAGATGGACGCCAGGCATCGCGCGCGCCTCATCGACATCAAGCGTCGTGATCTCGCCATGGGCGGTGGTAGCCCGCAGGAAATATGCGCAGAGCGCGTCCGGCGGCGCAACGTCATCAACATAGCGGCCCTGACCGGTCAAAAACCGCTGGTCTTCAACCCGTGTCACCGATTGGCTCTTGCCGAATTTTTCCATTGCTGCACCTCGCTTGCTTGATGCAAACCCTAGCGGTCGATCGGTCCAAGTCCAGCGACAACCGCGAAAAGCCACTTTTCAGCGGGTAAGGTGGGTTTCAACCCACCTTACTCTTCCCCTCACCCCATCAGCGGGTTATTTGCGCAGCAAACACAGCAAGGACCAAACCGATGCCGATGGAAAAGACATTCGACGCCAAGACAGCAGAACCCCGCCTTTACAAAATGTGGGAAGATGCAGGCGCTTTCAAAGCAGGCGCCAATGCCAGCCGGGACGAGACCTTTTGCATCATGCTGCCACCCCCCAATGTGACAGGGCACCTGCATGTCGGCCACGCCTTCAACCATACCATCATGGACATGCTGACCCGCTGGAAGCGGATGCAGGGGTATGACACGTTGTGGCAGCCGGGGCTGGATCATGCGGGTATTGCCACGCAATTGATGGTGGAAAAAGACCTCGCCGCCAAAGGCCTGCCAAAGCGTACCGAGATGGGGCGCGAGAAATTCCTCGAGAAAGTCTGGGAATGGAAGGCCGCCAACGGTGGGCAGATCGAACAACAGGCGCGGCGCTTGGGCGACAGTATGGATTGGTCCCGCTCGGCCTTTACCATGTCGGGCGCCGAAAGCGCGCCTGCGTCCGAGAAACCCGGCAATTTCCATGACGCTGTGCTGAAAGTCTTTGTCGAGATGTACAACAAGGGCCTGATCTACCGCGGCAAGCGGTTGGTTAACTGGGACCCGCATTTCGAAACTGCGATTTCCGACCTTGAGGTCGAGAACATCGAAGTCGACGGCCACATGTGGCACTTCAAATACCCGCTGGCCGGTGGCGAGACATATGAATACGTCGAGAAGGACGAAGACGGCAACGTGACCCTGCGTGAAACGCGGGATTACATTTCCATCGCCACGACCCGCCCCGAAACCATGCTCGGCGACGGCGCTGTGGCCGTGCACAAGGATGACGAACGCTATGCGCCCATCGTTGGCAAGCTCTGCGAAATCCCTGTTGGGCCGAAGGAACAGCGCCGCCTGATCCCGATCATCACTGACCCCTACCCTGACCCCGATTTCGGCTCCGGTGCCGTGAAAATCACCGGCGCGCATGACTTCAACGACTATGAGGTCGCCAAACGCGGTAATATCCCGATGTATTCGCTGATGGACACCAAGGGGAACATGCGCGCAGACGGCAAGCCCTACGCCGAAGAGGCCGCGATTGCCCAAGCCATCGCCAATGGCGAACAGGATTTCGACGAGGCGATGATCGCCGCGATGAACATGGTGCCTGAGGAATACCGCGGGCTCGACCGGTTCGAGGCACGCAAACGTGTGGTTGCGGATATCACGGCAGAGGGTAACGCGGTGATGACCACGGAGATGGTCAAGAATGACGATGGCGAAGAGGTTGAAACAATCGTGCCTTACGTCGAGGCGAAGAAAATCATGCAGCCCTTCGGCGACCGCTCAAAAGTTGTGATCGAGCCGATGCTCACCGACCAATGGTTCGTCGACACAGCCAAGATCGTCGGTCCCGCGCTTGATGCGGTGAAGGAAGGCCGCACCAAGATCATGCCCGAAAGCGGCGAAAAGGTGTATTACCACTGGCTGGAGAACATCGAGCCTTGGTGCATCTCGCGCCAGTTGTGGTGGGGGCATCAGATTCCGGTTTGGTTTGATCTGCAAGGAAATCAGTTCTGCGCGCCCAATGAAGCTGAAGCGATTAAGAAAGCCGAAGAATTCTACTCAGACAAATATCCTGGGCAGTCAGTAGATGTCCGAGTCGAAAATGTTGGGGATCAGCGCCTAAGTCCAGATGAAGCTGGTCGTCGGCTACAGGCAATTACTAATGTCGAAACAGGTTGGGTCGCGGATAAGATCGAAGGCAGACCCGGAACTCTTTCTGTCGAGCTAAGACGTGATGAAGACGTCCTCGACACATGGTTCTCCTCCGGCCTCTGGCCCTTCGGCACCCTCGGCTGGCCTGCCGAAGATGAGGCGATGAAATACTTCCCCGGCGACGTTCTTGTCACCGGCCAGGACATCCTGTTCTTCTGGGTCGCCCGCATGATGATGATGTCCGAGGCGGTCTTGGGGCAGGAACCCTTCCACACGGTCTATCTGCACCAACTCGTCCGCGACGCGAAGGGCGAGAAGATGTCCAAGACCAAGGGCAACGTGATCGACCCGCTGGATATGATCGACGCCTACGGCGCCGACGCCCTGCGCTTTTCCAACGCTCAGATGGCGGCCTTGGGTGGCGTGCTGAAAATCAGCGAAGACCGGATCAAAGGCTATCGCAACTTCGGTACCAAACTGTGGAACGCCTTCAGCTTTGCCGAACACTACGAAATCGCCTACCCCGGCGATGCGGCGCGGCCTGCGGCGACACAGACCCTGAACAAATGGATCATCGGCGAGACCGGCAAGGTGCGCGAAACCGTGGACGCCGCGATGGAGGCCTACCGCTTCAACGACGCTGCGGATGCGCTTTATGCCTTCACATGGGGCAAGGTCTGCGACTGGTATCTGGAGTTTTCCAAACCCATCCTGCAAGGCGATGATGCGGCGGCAAAGGCGGAAACCGAGCAGACGCTGCGCTGGGTGCTGGACCAATGCCTGATCATGCTGCACCCGATCATGCCGTTCATCACAGAAGAGTTGTGGCAGCAGGCGGACAACCGCGCCAAGATGCTGGTGCATGCCGAATGGCCGACCTACACCGCCGCTGATCTGGTGGATGCAGACGCCGATCGCGAAATGAACTGGGTGATTGATCTGATTGACAATGTGCGCTCTGCCCGCGCGCAGGTGCATGTCCCTGCCGGGGCAAAGGTGCCCCTTCTGGTGACGGGGCTAGACGACAAGGGCCAATCCGCATGGGACAACAACCATGTGCTGATCCAGCGCCTTGCCCGCATCGAGAGCCTGTCACATGTGGATGACTTTCCCAAAGGTTGCGTCACCATCCCAATGGCAGGTGGCACCTTCGGAATCCCGCTGGCCGATCTGATCGACGTCGGCGAAGAAATCGCGCGTCTGGAAAAGACGATGCAGAAACTGGGCAAAGAGCTCGGTGGTCTGCGCGGCCGTCTGAACAACCCCAAATTTGTCGAATCCGCCCCGGATGAAGTTGTCGCTGAGGCGAAAGCCAACCTCGCCCTGCGCGAAAACGAAGAAGCCCAACTCAAGGCGGCCATCGCGCGCCTACAAGAGATCGGCTAGGCCAAACAGGGGGCGGCCGTGTCACTGCCCCCTGACTTTCCATGTCTCTTCAAACTTCCGCCGGAGGCAATCCTCAGGGCACCACACGCTCAACAGCGCGCATCATTCCCAAGGCCTTGTCATAAACCAGCGTTAAGATCCGCCGCCCGCCGGCCTTGCCTGCGACCTGCGGGACAGTGCGCACCGCAAGAGCGGCCCCGGTACTTGCCAAAAATCCGCGTCTACTCATTTTCATCGGGGTCACTCCTTTTTGCGAACCATTCTCATATATGAACGCTTGCGCAGAATTCAAGCAAACGATTATCTGGCCCCATGACAAAACCTGCCCTTACCCCCCTCGCAGAAAGCCTGCCGGCCTCGGTCCCATTCGTCGGACCCGAAGCGCAAGAGCGCCAGATGGGCCGCACTTTTACAGCGCGCCTTGGCGCAAATGAAAGCGCCTTTGGCCCCTCGCCCAAAGCCATCGCAGCCATGCAAAAAGCCGCAGGCGAGGCGTGGATGTATGGCGATCCCGAAAGCAATGACCTGCGCCATGCGCTGGCCGCACATCACGGGGTTCAGCCTGAAAACATCATGGTCGGCGAAGGCATTGATGCGCTCTTGGGGCTTCTGGTCCGGCTTTATGTTGGCGCAGGCGACGCCGTCGTCACCTCGGCAGGGGCCTATCCAACCTTCAATTACCATGTCGCGGGTTTCGGCGGGAGGCTGCACACGGTGCCTTACAACGGCGATCATGAAGATCCCGACGCGCTTATTGCCAAGGCAACCGAAGTATCGGCGAAACTGATCTACATTGCCAATCCCGACAATCCGATGGGCAGTTGGCACAGGGCAGAGGTAATCCAGCATATGATCGACCGCCTGCCCTCTGGCTGTCTGCTGGTTCTGGACGAAGCCTATATTGATCTTGCCCCTGACGGCACAGCACCTGCGATTGATCCGGATGCGGCAAACGTCATCCGTATGCGCACCTTCTCAAAGGCGCATGGTATGGCCGGTGCGCGTGTCGGCTATGCGATTGGGTCGGCAGAGGTGATCAACGGCTTCAACAAAGTGCGCAACCATTTTGGCATGTGCCGGATCAGTCAGGAAGGCGCGTTGGCCGCATTGCAAGATACCGGTTGGCTCTCGCACGTCCGCCAAGAAGTTGCACAAGCCCGCGACAGAATTGGCGCGATTGCCCAAGCGCATGGTTTACATCCACTGCCCTCAGCCACCAATTTTGTCACGATTGATTGTGGTCATGACGGCGATTTTGCCCGCGCCGTTTTGGCCGCTCTTGTTGCAGAGGGCATCTTTGTGCGGATGCCTTTTGTCCCCCCGCAGGACCGCTGCATCCGTGTCAGTTGTGGCACTGAAGCACAGCTCGATGCCTTTGCGCAGGCCCTCCCAAAGGCGCTGGCGCAAGCACACGAAAAATTAAGGTGATTTTTATTTTGGGCTGATTATTCTTCCGCAATCACAGAAGGATAAATCATGTCGCAACACCGCCCAATCCAAGCCGTCGAAGACTATACCGATGCGTTTCTGGGGACGCTTTGGGTTTTCTTGTTCATGGGCTTTTGGGTGATCGCGGCCGCCGTAGGTTACCTTTGGGTCGCCGCCACCGCCTACGCCCTTCTTCAGTTCGTCAAATGGATCGACCGCATCAAAAACGGCTAGGCACGCGCCGCAATGGCCTGTGCGGCGGCAGACAAGGCACCTTGCCCGTGCGGAATATTCAAGGCGTTTAACCCGGCCTCAATCGTGCCCAGCGCGCCCATGATCATATGGGCGTTCACATGACCCATGTGCCCCACCCGGAAATAGGCATCAGCCGGCGACCGCCCCAAACCGATCCCCAGCGTCAGACCACATTTATGTTCACACCAGTGGCGCAGCGCATCCCCGTGGGGCGCGCCGATACTGACAGATGTCACCGCATGTGAGCGATGTGCAGGGTCCGCGATATTCAGGTGCATCGGCCCCTCGGTCGCCCAATGGTCAAAAGCAGTCCAGATGACTTGCGCGAGCTTTTCATGCCGCGCGAAAACGTTGTCCAAACCCTCAGCCTTGATCATGTCAAGCGCTGTGCGCAAACCATAGAGGTGGTGCGTCGGAGCCGTGCCATCGAAATACTGAAAGTAGAACTCGGGGTTCGTGCGCGGCCGCCAGTCCCAATAGGTTGTCACACGGTCACCACGCGCTGCATCGGCTTTGGCATTGAACCAGACAAAACTGATGCCTGCTGGCGTCATCAAACCTTTTTGGCACCCCGCGACCATGACATCCACGCCCCATGCGTCCATTTCAAACCGGTCACACCCTAAAGACGCGATACAATCTGCCATCAGCAGCGCCGGATGCCCGACGCGATCCATGACATCCCGCAGGGACGCAATATCGTTTTTGACGCTGGTGGATGTGTCGACATGGACAGCAAGAACCGCCTTGATCCGGCCCTCTTTGTCCTTGGCCAAAACCTCTTCTACCTGTGCAAGGCCAATCGGTGATTGCGCGCCATAGTCGATGGTCTCGACCTTTGCGCCCAGCCCCGCCGCCATTTCCCCCCAACCGATGCAAAACCGCCCTGTCGCCAGCACCAGCACGGTGTCGCCAGCCGAGATCGTATTGGCAAGGGCCGCTTCCCAAGCGGCGTGGCCGTTGCCGATGTAGATCGCCACATCGCTGTCTGTCATCGCAATCTCTTTGAGATCGGGCACGAGACTGGCGGTCAACTCATGCAATTCACCCTCATAGATATTGGGCGAGGCGCGGTGCATTGCGCGCAGGACTTGATCAGGAATGACGGACGGACCGGGGATGGCCAGATAGGCACGGCCTTGGGATAGCGACATGTTCGGGGGCTTTCTATATTTCTGGGCAGGACCTTAATACGGCGCAGTGCAACGTCAACCTTGCCTTGCTTGCTCTATAGCCCCATTTGCGCGTAGACGAGAGACAGCAGAGTTCGCAAAAGGCCCGTGATGCCCCCTCCTACCCCAAAATCCGGCTCCGAAAAGCAGCAGTCTGCCACCAAACTTTTTCATTGGCTCTGGCGCGATTATTTGCGCAAGCATAAATGGCTTCTGGCCGCGGCCGTTGCGTTGATGATGATCGAAGGGTCAATGCTGGCACTGATCAGCCGCATGATCCAACCGATGTTTGACGATGTCTTCGCCCAAGGCGACCGGAACGCGCTCTACTTTGTCGGCTTCGGGATCATGACGATCTTTTTCGTTCGCGCGCTCACATCCTCCTGCCAGCGCATCTTGTTGCAATGGATCAAAGAACTCGCGTCGGCTGCCATGCGCAAACACCTGCTGCGGCACATGATGTCACTCGACAGCGGCTTTTTTCAAATTCACCCGCCCGGGCAATTGATCGAACGCGTGCAAGGCGACGTATCTGTCATCAACTCGGTCTGGAGCAGTTTGCTGACGGCCGTCGCGCGCGATCTGGTGTCACTGATCGGTTTGCTTGCTGTCGCGATCTGGATCGACTGGAAATGGACCTTGATTGCCATCGTCGGCATCCCGCTTTTGATCCTGCCATCCATTCTTGTGCAGGCCTATATTCGTCGCCGTTCACGCAGTGCACGCGAAATTGCAGGCAATGTCTCGACCCGCCTCGATGAGGTGTTTCATGGCATCAACCCGATCAAGCTCAATGCCCTCGAAACCTATCAGGCGAAACGGTATGACGCGCTGATCCAGAAGGGTGTTACGGCAAGGATGCGCACGACAGCGGGCCAAGCGGCGGTGCCTGCCTTGATTGATATCATGACAGGGATCGGGTTTCTGGCCGTCCTGCTTTATGGCGGGTCCGAGATTATCGACGGCGAAAAGACCAACGGTGAATTCATGGCGTTCTTTACGGCCATGTCGCTTGCTTTCGATCCGTTGCGCCGCCTTGGCCTCATGAGCGGGCAATGGCAGATGGCTGCTGCGAGTGTCGAGCGTCTGCAATACGTGCTGAACTTGCAGCCGACGATCCTGTCACCGGCCCAAGCCAAAACGGTTCCACACAGCGCCCCGGCGGTCGCTTTGGACAATGTATCCATGAACTATGGCGATCTGCCTGTCTTGCGCGGGGCCAGCTTTACCGCTGAAGCGGGCAAAACCACCGCACTTGTCGGCGCATCGGGGGCCGGCAAAAGCACCGTCTTTAATGTACTGACCCGTCTGGTCGAACCACGCGAGGGGGCCGCGATGGTCGCGGGCATTCCGATCGGCGACTATGATCTGGCCGACCTGCGTAGCCTGTTCTCTGTCGTCACCCAAGATGCCGCCCTTTTTGACGAAACCCTGCGCGATAACATCCTGCTCGGCCGCGAAGGCGTGGACGAGGCGCATTTGAAATCTGTTCTTGATGCAGCCCACGTCAGTGACTTCCTGCCGTCCTTGCCCAACGGCCTCGATAGCCCCGCCGGACCACGCGGATCAAATCTTTCGGGTGGTCAACGGCAGCGTGTGGCCATTGCGCGCGCGCTCTTGCGTGACACGCCCATCCTGCTGCTGGACGAGGCGACAAGCGCGCTGGATACAAAATCCGAAGCAATCGTGCAGCAAGCGCTTGAAAGGCTTTCGACGGGGCGAACAACCCTGGTCATCGCGCATAGGCTCTCGACGATCCGCAACGCGGATTCAATCGTGGTCATGGACCACGGCCGCGTTGTTGATCAGGGCGACCACGAAACGCTTTTGGCACGAGGCGGCATTTACGCAGACCTGCACCGCCTTCAATTTTCGCAAGAGGAGAGCACAGAAGATGTCTGACCGGACCGTCCTTTCGATTGGTGGCGATGATCGCGTTTCTTTTTTGCAAGGTTTGGTGACGAACGATGTGAAACGTGCCGATGGTGCCATTATCTACACGGCACTGCTCACACCGCAGGGTAAATTCATTGCCGATTTTTTTGTGATCGGACAGCAGGACCGCCTGCTGATTGATGTTGCCACATCCCACGCGCAGAAACTCGGTCAGCGGCTTATGATGTACCGGTTGCGCGCGGCGGTGACGGTTGAGCAGACTGATCTGGTTGTGTCACGCGGCACGGGCACCGCACCCGAGGGCGCTTATACCGACCCACGCCATGACGCACTTGGGTGGCGCGCCTATGGCGATACAGATATCAGCGACGAAACCGATTGGAACGCGCTCCGCGTCGCAAACATGATCCCCGAGACCGGCATCGAACTCGACGATGAGACCTATGTCCTGGAAGCTGGCTTTGAGCGTCTGCACGGCGTGGACTTCAAAAAAGGCTGTTTTGTCGGGCAGGAAATTGTTGCGCGGATGAAACACAAAACGACGCTGAAGAAGGGTTTGGCGCTCGTTTCTGTCACCGGCAAAGCCGCCCCGGGTGATCCGATCACGTCTGACGGAAAACCGGTGGGTACATTGCATACGATTGATGGCGATAAGGCGATCGCATTTCTGCGCTTTGACCGGGCCGAAGGCCTGATGCAGGCAGGCGAGGCAACCCTCACCCGCCTGAAGTAGTTTTAGGCGCGTTCGGCGTATTCGAACGTTTCAGTGTTCACCACGATATCTTCGTCCTGACCGACGAAAGGCGGGATCATGACGCGCACACCATTGTCGAGGACCGCAGGCTTGAAGCTGTTGGCGGCTGTCTGGCCCTTCACGACAGGCTCGGTCTCAACGACTTTGCAGACAACTTTCTGTGGCAGGCTGACGTTCAGCGCCTCTTCGCCATAGTATTCGATCTTGACCATCATACCGTCCTGCAAGAACGGGCGGCGGTCGCCCAGGATATCGGATGGTAATGCAATTTGTTCATAGGTGTCGCTGTCCATAAATGTCAGCATATCGCCTTCTTCAAACAGGAACTGCTGGTCCTTCTGGTCCAAGCGTACACGTTCGACCTTGTCGGCGGACCGGAAACGTTCGTTCAGCTTGCGCCCGTCGCGCAGGTTCTTCAGTTCTACCTGTGCAAAGGCACCGCCCTTGCCGGGCTTGACGTGATCTACTTTTACAGCGCCCCAGAGACCGCCCTCGTGTTCAAGGACATTGCCGGGACGAATTTCATTACCGTTGATTTTAGGCATGGGTCTAGGGCTCTTTAGATTGTTAACAAAGGTTGAAAGGTGTCAGCCACAGCCTATATCCAGCCTGTGGGGACCTGGCAAGTTGATCCAAACGTGTTCTCTTTTTGGGGCGCAAGCCATGCACTTATTGCATACCTGCCATTCCAAAAGAGAACCCCCGAATCGGATCAAAACGGGCATAAGGGCCCCTACGCGGGAACTACAAGAGCAAAAAAAGGAAATATGATGAGAGATTTCGTCGACGGTACAGCCTTTAATAACGAACAAGGTAACCGTGCCCGCAAACTCTTTGCTGCCGTGGTACTGGCAGCTCTCGACGATGCTATTGCAGATGACAAGAAATATGGAAATGGTCCAGAGCAGATTGCACGCTGGGCGCGGTCACGTGATGGCCGTGAAGTATTGTCATGTGCGGGGATCGACCCGAACGAGCGGGTTGTAAGCGGTTTGATGGAATTCGTGGGTAAAGGTGTGCGGACATCCGTGGCACTGTCACGCGAAGAAAGCGAACGCCGCAATGCAGCCGAGCAAGAGGCACGTGCTGCCTAGGTTTAGAGCAGCAGTTTTGCGTTAAAGACGCGGCCCAATGGGCCGCGTTTTTTGTTTCACGGCCCTGCAAACATGATCGCGAAGAGAACAAAGGGGGCGAATTCACTCAGCCCCAGCAACGCAATCAACCCGCGCATCCAAGGGCCCCGATAGCGTCGCCAAAGAATACCGCAACACAACAGCGACAAGGCCACCTCGACCGCACCGGCGATATTGCCGTAGTGCTGTGGATCCCAATAGCTGACGGGACTCTGAAAGACCCAATTGCTCACGGGCCAGAAATGCGCGCGCGCGTCATCGTTGTGCAGCAAAAAATCAAACCCGAGATGCAGCAGCGCAGCGCCACAGAGCGCGATCAACACCGGTGCGCGGTAGAGCCCCGCAAGCGCGAGTGCGATCCCCCAGATGATAAAGGAATTGTCGATCCGAAAGATGCTTTGCCACGCGGCCGAATAGTAAAGCTGGCCAAAAACGATATCGGGCGACGTACCCAAAAGCAGCAGGTGCCAACCCGCCAGCACGTAAAGCGACAGGTCAGGGATCAAGGCGCCAGCAAAAGCCGCCCCTGTGATTGCAGGCCGCCCTGCCTTGCCAAAGGCGGTTAGTCCGAAAATCAGATGCGCTGGTGTGTTCATGCTCTTTCCCCGCGCCCCTTGCGCCCCTATGAAGTTAGCTAAAGGAGCACCGATGACCAGAGCGATCATGATCCAGGGGGCTGGCTCGAACGTGGGCAAATCCATGCTTGTGGCGGGCATTGCGCGGGCCTGTGTCAAACGCGGCATATCTGTCGCCCCATTCAAACCGCAGAATATGTCCAACAACGCAGCCGTCACCGCAGATGGCGGCGAGATCGGGCGCGCGCAGGCGTTGCAGGCCTTGGCCTGCGGGCTGGAACCGATGGTTGATATGAACCCGGTGCTTTTGAAACCCGAAACCGATATCGGCGCGCAGGTGATCGTGCAAGGCAAGCGCTTTGCCACGATGAAAGCACGCGACTATGGCAAGCAAAAAGCGAAACTGCTACCGCCTGTGTTGGAGAGTTTCCAACGGATTGGCTTGGGCCGTGATCTGGTCATTGTCGAGGGCGCGGGCAGCCCCGCCGAAGTGAACCTGCGCGCGGGCGATATCGCCAACATGGGCTTTGCCTGTGCTGCCAATGTGCCTGTCGTGCTGGTAGGCGACATTGATCGAGGCGGCGTGATTGCACAACTCGTCGGCACCCATGCGATCCTGCCACCAGAGGACCTCGCCCTCATCAAAGGTTTTGCCATCAACAAATTCCGCGGTGATCCGACGCTCTTTGCCGCAGGCATGGATATCATCGCCGAACGCACGGACTGGGCCCGGCTGGGGATCGTACCTTGGTTCGCAGATGCGTGGAAACTGCCTGCCGAAGACGTGATGGACATTGCCAGCCGCAAGGGCGGTGCGATCAAAATTGCCGTACCCCGCCTGAACCGTATCGCGAATTTTGATGACCTTGACCCGCTGACCGCGACGCCTGATGTGACCGTCGAGATCATCGAGGCAGGCCGCCCGCTTCCCGGTGATGCAGATCTTGTCATCATTCCTGGGTCCAAATCCACGATTGCCGATCTCGCGCATTTCCGCGCGCAAGGGTGGGACATTGACCTGCGGGCGCATGTGCGGCGCGGCGGCCATGTCTTGGGCATCTGTGGCGGCTATCAGATGCTGGGCAAAGAGATCATCGACGACGACGGGATCGAAGGTGCGCCTGCGCGGGTCAAAGGACTGGGCCTTTTAGATGTCCGCACAGTCATGGCCCCGCAAAAGCGGCTGGCACTGTCAAACGCGTCCTATCTGCCCAGTGGGGACAAGGTGAGCGGCTATGAGATCCACATCGGCCAGACGGACGGCCCTGACTGCGCACGCGCATGGCTGTCACTGGATGGGCGCGGTGAAGGGGCGGCATCCCCTGACGGGCGGGTGATGGGCTGCTATCTGCACGGGTTGTTCGCGGCTGATGCATTCCGCGCGGCATTCCTGGCCGATATCGGGAAACCCGTCACGCATCATGATTATGCGCAAAGCGTGACCGACACGCTTGATGCGCTGGCCGACCATCTTGAAACCCACATGGATATCAACGCGCTACTCGACTTGGCGCATTAGCCTTGGTCCATTTCACGGCTGGTCAGTACGCGGTTAATCTCGCGACGGACCAGCTTGCGCACATTGCGGGTGATCCGTTCACCAAGCTCTCCGCCCAGTTCCTCATGGACAATTTCGGCCACAAGGCGACGCAGCGCCTTATCATCAAGGCCGGACAACACAGAGGCAACCACCGCATCTTTTGTCGCTTCAACTGCGGCTTCCGAAGTCATTGCCGGCTGCGAAGACTGTGGCGCAACCGCATCAGTTTGCCGTTCTGAATGTACAAAAGGCGGCTCTGGATCGGTCACTTGCAACGAATCATTCTGAGGCTTCTGGAAGGCGCTGGCCGCCCATGCCGCCTTGGCAAAGCATTCGCCCTCGTCGGCCTCCCAGTCATCGAACTGGGCCGTGACTGCGGCCTCCAGTTCTGCAATCGTGGCTTCCAGACCCGCCTTGTCATAGGTCTTGACCGGCGGCAGGTTCCTGACCCCCACGTGCGATGTTGCACCATTCCGGGCCGCATTTGTTGGGCTTTCCGGCAGATTGCCACCATCAACCCGCAGGTCTGGCGTTAGGATAAGACGGTCCAACAGGATGCGTGAGCGCGACCGTTGCGGCTCTTTATGCGAGACGAAATCACGCACTGACGATACGAGGTCATCAATGTCTTCATCATGCGCCATTCTTGACATCCAGCTCATCCCAAACTTGCCCCGATTTCAGGATTTTAGCGAAGGCAGATGCCCCTAACAACTCTGTGATTATTCTTTTCCAATCGCCTGCAAAACACGGTCCAGAGCGGCACCCTGTGAAGACAGGGCCGATGGCGCATCTTTGACCAGGTTATAATAGGCCGAAGGATCATATTGCTGCACCGGCAGGTTCAGATGATCAGCTGTCAAAAGCCCCATTGCGGACAAAAGCGCATAAGAGGCAATCACTTCGTTTGACTGGGCCGCGATCCGGTTCGCCCGCGCATCAAGCAGTTCCTGCTCCGCGTTCAACACATCCAATGTGGTCCGCGATCCAAGGGTCGCTTCCTCGCGTACACCCTCAAACGCGACGCTGGCCGCGCGGATCTGCTGTTCAGATGCCTGACGTGATGCCTGCGCGACCTGCAGCGAAGCAAAAGCATTGCCCACCTCTTGTTCGACAGCCATGACACGCAGGTGCAGACCGGAACGTGCAGCATCACGGTTGGCCTGCACTTGGCGGAACTGGCTCAGAATCTGGCCGCCGCGATAGATCGGGCCACCAATGCTCAGGCCCACTTGGGCCGAGGTGTTCGATTCCTCGTCAGAGCCGACTGAACCACTCAAAGAAACCGAAGGCCGCGTGGCAGCTTCGGCGCGACGGATGTTAATCTCTGCCGCAGCAACGGAATGCTGTGCTTCAAGCACGCTGGGGTGGTTGCGCACGGCAAAGGCCTTGGCATCGTCAAGCGTACGCGACACCGGCGCCGGGCTGACCGACCGCACACCGGCGGGCGTCCGTCCGATCGCCGCCTGATATTCTTCGGCGGCACGCGCCAGATCACCCTGCGCTGCTGCCAACAGGCTGCGTGCGGCGGCAAGACGTGCCTCGGCAAGGGCGACATCTGTCCGTGTCACTTCGCCAACCTCGAACCGGTCCTGCGCGGCGCGGAATTCCTGCGTGATCAGGCGCACGTTATTCTGGCGCAACTGGACAAATTCGCCTGCACTCAGGACATTCATATAGGCCTGCACTGCACGCAGCAGCACATCCTGCTCAACGCCGCGCAGTGACTGCCGTGTTCCGAGCACCACTTCTTTCTGGGCCTCGACCCCAAACCGTCCGACACCAAAGTCGAACAGTGTCACATCACCTGAAATCTGCGCCAGAACTGAGTCGGTTGTCGTCACCACCGGCACTTCAACGCGCCTTCTGGTCGCCGAAACCGACCAGTTGATGACTGGCAAAGTTGCCGCAACAGATTGCGCGACACCTTCGTCCGCAGCACGAAGCAACGCGCGGTTTTGTTCAAGCAGGCCCGAGTTGTTATATGCCGCAGCCAAGGCGTCAGCCAGAGTATCAGCCTTCAATGCGGGTGCGCCGATAAATGTCAGTGCAATTGCGACAACGGCTAGTCCCTTACGTCTCATCATGCGAAACTCCAAAGCTTTCAATTAATTACGTCATGGCCTACGCGACCGATCACTCATCAGAGTGCAAAAGCGCGGTCTTTCTCAAAACCCGTCAACACCGGCGCGCTGGCATTGAACGCAAAGCGCCAGTTCACGTTGCCATCGATCTTATGACCGATGCGCACGACGCCGAGCGTCCCTTCCGCAAAGACAGCGGCAATCCGGCCACCTTCGCGCAGCTGCTCCAACAACGCGGCAGGCACCTGCTCTGCACCACCTTGCAGAATAATGACGTCATAGGGTCCGGATTTGGCGGCACCGTCAGCCAATGCGCCAAACATCACCGCCGCATTGTCAACGCCCTGCCCCGACAGAAGCGACTGCGCCTCTTCGGCGCGCGCCTCGTCATCCTCGATCGCCACGACAAAGTCGCACATATGCGACAGGACAGCCGTCGAATATCCGAGACCACATGCGATATCGAGTATGACGTGGCTTGGCTGGATATCCAGCGCATCAATCATTTTCGCCAAAGTGCGCGGTTCAAGCAGCACACGGCCACCACCAATTTCAAGGTTCTCACCGACATAGGCCGCTTCGCGCTTGCCATCCGGTACAAAGGCTTCGCGCGGAACAGACAGCATTGCATCAATAATTGGGAACTTCGTTACATCAGAAGGTCGCACCTGCGTATCGACCATCATTGTACGGCGGGAGGTATAGTCAGTCACGATCTAAACTCTTTCGTTCAGTTTGTTTGATGTCTCATGCCATAGATGTCACGACACGGCAACATTGAAGATGACACAAACCAGCACTCCATGACAAAGCGCGCCGCATGCGCTGCATCTTTGTCGCCCCTTTGCGCACATCGTTTACGAATGCCTGCCTTGGCAGCATTAGTTGGATTGTCGCGCGCTCCGGCTCACAACATCATAGCGGCCACCTGCCCCGTTGATTTCACGGCTATCGAGAAGCTCAAAACCCATCAAATCAAGTTCGTCCAGATGGCGCTTGCGCCCTGCAATGACAATCGCGCTGTCTGATGCAATCAGTGCCGCCAGGTCATTTCGGTTATCAATCTGTACGACATCGCGACCGGCATAATATGAAAAGATGCCAGGATAGGTCCGATAAGCCACAGGTGTATAGCCGTTCTCGGCAAGCCGGCCAAGATGCTCTGCCGTGATACGGGTCGATGCGCTCTCATTCAAACCCGGCAGCAGGACAGCCGCAAGCAAGAGACTCCACCCAACCATTACGGCCGATTGCACCAATAAGGCCGCATGCCCCGCTTTGCGCAACCAGACCAGCAACGCCGCGAGGACAACCAGAAGCCCGCCACAGAGCAGTGCGCCAAGTTGATAGGCCGCAGCTTCCTCGCTGAAGGAAAATGCCATCAATGCCGCCCCGAAGACTGCCATCATCGCCGCGACACCCACCCACGCGCGGGGCACAAAGCCCGAGGCGAGGAGCGCACCAATCAGCAAGGACACCTGCACCAAGATGGGCAGGACATAGACACCGACTTTGCCATCAAGCAGCGACAACGTCATGAAATGCGCAAAAGCACCGATTGCGAGGATGCCAACAGGGCTCAGCTGACGGCGGGTTTTCCACATGGCAGCCGGCCACTGCAAAACGCGGGCCCAAGGCAGCGCCAGCGCAAAGCCGGTCCAAGGCAAAAGCAGAACGGGCAGCACGATAAAGTAATAGATGAACGGTTCGCTGTGGTGGAACGTATCTGTGGCCCGTGCAACAACCTGCTGGCCAATGATCTGTTCGCTAAAGAACGCCCACCCCTCGACCATGATGATCCCAACGGCCCAGCTCGCCATGACCAGTACGGACAACAACAAGCCCAAGACTGTCGTGAACCGCAGGATCGCCGCGCCGCGCCCGGCCCAAAGTGCAGCACCCCAGACAGCGACCAGCGGCAACAGCAGCCCAAGCGGGCCTTTGACCAGCACGGCAAGACCGCAAAGCGCAAAGCCGAGGTAGGCATGTTTCGCCGCTTCGCCGTTATAGTAGTGTCGGTGCAGATAGGCCTGCCCACCCATCATCAGGGCCACAAAAAGCAAATCCATGCGCACGTAATGCAGCAAGAGCACCATGCCAAAGATGCTGAGTTGCACAAGCATTCCGGCAGCAAACCCCGCGCGGCCAATGCCGACGGCATTTGCCAGCGCACGCATCGCAAAAAGCAGGAAAATCGCCGACACGGCAGAGCCAAGCCACATCAGCCCCGGCATCTCGACGCCCGGAATCAGATCAAGCGCTGCGAGCAGCAGGAAATAAACAGGGGGCTTGTCTGGATAGGCCTCACCATTGAGGTTCAGGACAATCCAGTGGCCATCACGCACAAGGTTGGAATAAACCTCAGCATAGCGGACTTCGTCAGAAAACCACAGCCACCGTGCATCGAGCACAGGCAGCGTTTGCGTCAAAATCATCGCGATTCCGATCATGATCGGAAAACGCACCACAAAATCCCATAGTTTTGTCATTTCATCCCAAACGTTCGCGACGGATCAGCCAGAGATTGCGGGAATAAATAATCACGCCCATGGACTGCCCCAGAATAAAAACCGGATCGCCTCGGTAGATGGCGTAAGACAGCAATACCGTCCCCCCAACGATCGAAAAATACCAAAAGGCGACAGGCACAGTTGAGCGCCCCGCCTTTTCAGAGGCGATCCACTGCACCAAAAACCGCGCGGTAAAAGCCATCTGCCCGCCAAGGCCGATCATGACCCACGTAAATTCAGCCCAACTGTCGACATTCAGAAACTCAAACATGGGGCAAATTTCCTGTATTGTGCCGCAGCACTTCCGACATCTTATTGACGCGCTTGCGCCGGCGGATCAGCCAGCTGACCCCGATCAGATCAAAGATCCCGACGAGCCCGCGCTGGAAGTTATTGTATTTTGAACGGCCTGCACCGCGTTCACGGTGACTGACGTCAACATGTGTAATGTCCCATCCGTCGCGGATGAACAAAGCGGGCAAATACCGGTGCATGTGGTTAAAGACCGGCAGGACCAAAAACGCGTCACGGCGAAATGCCTTGAGCCCGCAGCCGGTGTCGCGGGTGCCGTCCTTCAAAAGCGCCGAGCGCAGCTTGTTGGCAAATTGAGATGCAAGCCGTTTCGAAAGCGTATCGCGCCGCCCCACACGCTGGCCTGCGACCAACGCCAGATTGCCGGACGTATCGGCCAGCAAAGGCGCAACCAGCTTTGGCAGCTCGAACGGCGGGTTCTGGCCATCGCCATCAAGCATGGCAATAATTGTCCCCGTTGCGCGCAAGACCCCGCTATGGATCGCCGCACTCTGTCCGCCCACGTGAGGGTGCGTCACGACAACAATGCGCGGCTCTTGCGCTTCCAGAGTGTTGAGAACATCTTGTGTGTGGTCAGTTGAAGCATCATCGACAAAAATGATTTCATGCAGCGGATAGGCCGCGCCCGTTTCCAGTATCTCGGCCACCAATGTGGCGATGTTGTCCGCCTCGTTATGCACGGGGACCACGATTGAAACGTTTTGCATGTGTCGCTCGAACTCTCGTTTTGCGGCCGTCCGTGAAGAATTGACCCATCTTGCAAGAGCTGTGATGCTCAAAGTCAATGCGCCAGACCCAAACCCCACCGGTCGCGCAGGGGCCGTTTCGCGTGCATGTCGGCTAGCGAAGGGTACAAAAGAAGTCAATCTTGATCAGGGTAAAGTCACTTGTGCGACCGGTTTGTTCGTTGCGCATATGTCGCTTTGAAGCTTGAGACACCTGCGCCCACAGGCAAACTTCCGCTCAAGAGCCGGCGGACCGGCACACAACACACCGATCAGAACGCGCACCAGCCCGCCAGCGCCACGCTTGAGGGCGGCACGGCCATTTACCTTGCCTCCGATGCCGGGCGCCTGCACCACGGGCCAGATCATTCGCATCGCTAGTGGCTATGGAACCATTGCTGGTTGTAACGTCGCCTGAATTTGTTTTGATGACATTCGTCGGACCTCCCGTATCATGAAGGCAGGTTCTCACGATAAGGAGGGAACACAGGAAACATGCCTCTTGCACGAATATTTGGAGCGATCATGACAGCATCAGCATCTGCACTGGTTGCGGAAACATCCGTTTTTGTAGAGGCGACCGCACCTTATTCGCTTGAACTACGAATTGATCGAAATGGCGAGACACTCTGTGATGTCAGCATGGACGTCACAGAGTTTGACGACATGCCGATTGACACGGGTTGCTCCCTTTCGACCTCGGGCAACGCGCCCATGACGGTGTCGGGGCGTGTCTCTGGGGCGGATATGCGTGGGAGATTCAACCATACGTTTCAAGCTTTTGACATGGCACCAGTCACGCAAGCCTTGCGTGACACGTCAATGGATATTGGCGCCCGCATAGATGCCTATCATCAGGCAGTTCTGGCAATTGATCCAGATATCGGTGACCGGTTCTTGATGCGATCAGTTGACCTTCCGCATGATCTATCGCTTGAAGGCGTCATCGCTGACGCAGCCGTCAGCGCAGGCGCACCAATGCCCGACGCAATGGCCGCTTTTGTGACACGCAAGATATCGCTCGGAGACAGCAACTACATTGGACCGATGAACCTAAGATCCAAGGGCACAGCGCCTCTTGACTGGCCGAGTTTGTCTGAACACCTTGTGTACGAAACGCTTTCACCAGAGGATTTACCGCCCCCCGGAACAGAACTGCGTGCGTGGTATGATCGCGTGCGTGTGGTGTTCTTCTATCTTGCAGGCAACCATGCAATGATTGTGTGGGATCCGGTGGCTGAAGCGGGCGCTGCGTCGTTCTACAGTGTTTCAATGGACAACTACCAAGAACCAAGACCTTTCTTATATGCCGACGGCACACCGGTTGTTGCAGTAGACGCTTTATTGGCGCCCCTTGTACCAAAGGACTGGCAGGACTGGTTTGACCTCTATTTTGAAGACATGGGCATCGATCCCGAGAGTTCGGATCAGTTGATCTATGACAGCAGCGCTCCTCAAGGCCGGTTCGTATTGCAGTTTGAGCGGACCAGAGGCACCTTCATGCGCACAAAAGTCTTGCCAGCGATGCAGTTTCAGAACCAAGCTTGGTGGGTTCGGTAAAGCGGAAATGCAAATCCACCGAACCGACAATTATTGAACAAGCAGTCTTTTGGCGCGTCGCAGATAAGTTGTGACATTGCGCTGTAAGCAGACACGTGCTGCAACCTGCACAAATGTCCGCGCCACTATTGCAAGCACTTGAACACTCCAAAACCAAAAAGCGCCCCGTGTTGAAGTCACCTACTTGCAGGCGCTTTGCGCCTTCGGGCGGGACGCTTGGGGGCGGCAATCTGAACGTATGGGGTGGCTGTCCGCGTTGCAGGACGCAAGCTGCCGTTGGGCAGAAGCTTTTTAAACTCTGCTTTGACACTCGAAAACCTTCAACGCATTGGTGTCGCCGCCGCAACTCGTAGATACTTCAGTATCGTCTTAAACACTAAGAAGAAGACTTGGGCGCTAAGCCGATGGTCACTGCGACCTGAATACGTGTCTGTTACGAACTTGCATGCAATGAATACTGCAAAATCAAAAACGCGCACCCCGTTTTCACAGAGTGCGCTTTGCCTTGAAAGATCGGCGTGCTTAGGCGGCTTTGATCTCGACAACCTCGATATCGAAGTTCAGGTCCTGACCTGCCAGCGGGTGGTTGGCGTCCAGCGTCACTTCGGCCTCGGTGACTTCGGCAACAGTCACCGGAACAACCTGCCCCTGCGGTGTCTGCATCTGCAACTGCGTGCCGATCTCCAGCGGGATTTCAGCAGGGATCTGTTCGCGTGGCACGGCTTGCCGCGCGTCCGGGTTCGCATGACCATAGGCCTGATCACATGGCACGTTGACGGTCTTTTTGTCGCCCACGCTCATGCCGGGGATCGCGCTATCGAGGCCCTTGATGATCTGACCGGAGCCGACAACAAATTCCAACGGGTCACGGCCTTCGGAACTGTCGAACATCTGCCCGTCGTTGAGTGTGCCGACATAGTTGATCTTTACGGTATCGCCTGTTTTTGCTTCGGTCATAATCTCGCTTTCTCATCCTTTTCAAAATTTGAAGGCGCACCCTATGCAATCATAGGAGGGGATGCAAACGCATTGCCCCTTTTCGTGGGCGGACGGGCATGCCACGATGGATTTCACCCAAAGGGAGACCCCCATGCCGATCACCACTGCCGTCTTTGATGCCTATGGTACGCTCTTCGATGTCAACGCCGCCGCAATGCAAGCCGCGCAAGACCCCGCGCATGCGGGTCTCGCCGCTGTCTGGCCCGCATTGGCGCGCGATTGGCGGCGCAAGCAGCTCGAGTATTCATGGCTGCGCGCAGTGGCAGACCAGCATTGCGATTTCTGGAAAGTCACGCAGGATGGACTGGACTGGGCGCTTGAGGCCCACGGCCTGGCCGATCCCGCCACGCGCACCCGCCTGTTGGAGCTTTACTGGGAACTCAGCCCCTATCCGGAAGTCCCCGCCATGTTGCGCAGCCTCAAGGAACACGGCATCGCCATGGCCATCCTGTCGAACGGATCCCCTGATATGTTGCAAGCAGCGGTCAATTCCGCCCAGATCGGCGACCTGCTGGATGCGCTGCTGAGCGTCGAAAACGTCAGCGTCTTCAAACCCCATGCCCGCGTCTACGATATGATCGGCGCGCATTTCGGATGTCCCAAAGACGAGGTCCTCTTCGTGTCCTCCAACGGCTGGGACGCCGCCGGTGCCGCCGGATACGGGTTTCAGACCACTTGGGTGAACCGCGCAGGTGAGCCGGTCGACAGGCTTTATGCCACTCCGCACCACGTGCTTTCCGACCTCACCACAATACCGGAGCTTTTGTGATGCCCAGCTACACCTCTACCGACGGGCTGCGCCTGCATTATACGGACGAAGGCACCGGCTTGCCGGTCCTCGCGCTTGCGGGGCTGACGCGCAACGGCGCTGATTTCGACCATGTCGCGCCCCACCTGCCTGTCCGCCTGATCCGCCTCGATTATCGCGGGCGCGGCCAATCGGACTGGGCCGATCCCGCCACCTACACGATCCCGCAAGAGGCCGCAGATACGCTAGCGCTGATGGATCATCTGGGGCTGGAAAAAGCCGCAATCCTTGGCACTTCGCGCGGCGGGCTGATTGCGATGATTCTGGCAGCGACGGCCAAAGACAGGCTTACCGGCGTCGCACTCAACGACATCGGGCCTGAAATTGCGCCAAAGGGCCTTGATGTCATCAAGGACTACATCGGGCGCAACCCTGCCCAAAAAACCTATGCCGAAGCCGCCGAGGCCCGCGCAAAGCTCTGGACCCATTTCACCGATGTGCCGATGGACCGCTGGCTGGCCGAAGTGCGGGCCCACTATCAGGAAACCCCTGACGGCCTGATCATCCGCTACGACCCCAAGCTACGCGACGCAGTGCTGGCCAGCGGCGCGCAACCCACCCCTGATCTGTGGCCCCTGTTTGACGCGCTGGCGGGATTGCCGCTGGCCCTGATCCGCGGCGCAAACTCGGATTTGCTGACCCAAGCGACCGCAGACGAAATGCAACACCGCCGCCCCGATATGATCCGCGCCGATATTACAGGGCGCGGGCATGTACCCTTCCTTGACGAACCTGATGCCGTGGCTGCCCTGCACCGCTGGCTGGAGAAACTACAATGAACATCGACATGATCCGCGCCGCTGCCACCCGCATCAAAGGCCACGCAAGGCGCACCCCGATCCTGACCTCTCCCTTCTTGGACGACATCGCAGGCAGGCGGGTTTTCGTCAAAGCCGAGTGCCTGC
This sequence comes from Yoonia rosea, assembly GCF_900156505.1. NCBI lineage: Bacteria > Pseudomonadati > Pseudomonadota > Alphaproteobacteria > Rhodobacterales > Paracoccaceae > Yoonia > Yoonia rosea. The sequence goes on from NZ_FTPR01000001.1 coordinate 1,789,814, forward strand.
AACACACCGGGTCTTTCAAGTTCCGTGGTGGCTGGGCGTCGGTCTCGGCCCTCTCGGACAACGCCCTGAAAACCGGTGTCATCGCCTTTTCCAGCGGCAACCATGCCCAAGGCGTCGCATTTGCCGCCCGTGAACACGGCGCACCAGCGGTCATCATCATGCCCGCCGATGCGCCCGTCGTGAAAATCGAGAACACCCGCGCGCTCGGGGCCGAAGTGATCCTTTACGACCGCGAAACCGAGGACCGTGACGAAATCGGCGAACGGCTGTCGGCAGAACGCAACCTGACCCTGATCAAGCCATTCGATGCGGAAATGACGATTGCAGGCCAAGGCACAGTCGGCCTCGAGATCGCAGAAGACATGACCGCCCTTGGCGTGACACAGGCCGATGTGATGGTCTGTTGCGGCGGTGGTGGGCTGACCTCGGGCATCGCCCTTGCATTAGCCGCAGACGCGCCCGGCCTGCGCGCGCGGCCCGCCGAACCGGAAGGTTTTGACGATGTCACGCGCTCGCTGCAAAGCGGCAAGATTGAACGCAACGCGCGCCAGAGCGGGTCGCTTTGCGATGCAATCATCACCCCGCAACCGGGCAATCTGACGTTCCCGATCATGCAAAGGCTTTGCGGCCCCGGCGTTGTGGTGACCGAGCATGAATGCCTGCGCGCCATGGCGCTTGCCTTTGAACGCCTGCGCATCGTCGTGGAACCGGGCGGTGCGGCGGCCCTTGCTGCGGCACTGTTTCATCCCGATGAATTCACCGGCGATGCGGTGATCGCTGTCGCCACAGGCGGCAATGTGGATGCCGCAGTCTTTGCCAAAGCGCTGGAAACACTGGCCTGACGGCAGAAAGACAAGATGATGCAAGAGCAGATGATCACACGTCCCGATGGCACCCGCATTCATGCCCGGATCACAGGGCCGCAGGATGGCCCCGCCGTGGTCTTCTCAAACTCGCTTGGCACGACCCTGCACCTGTGGGATGCGATCCTGCCTTTTCTGCCCGAAGGTCTGCGTATCCTGCGCTATGACATGCGTGGCCACGGGCGCTCCGACGCACCAGAGGGGCCTTACAGCATGGGCCAGCTGATCAGCGACGCCGAAGCTGTCTGCGATGCCTTTGATATCAAAGATGCGATGTTCGTCGGCCTGTCCGTCGGTGGCATGATCGCGCAAGGGCTCGCCGTGAAGCGGCCCGACCTGATCCGCGCGCTGGTGCTATCAAACACCGCCGCCAAAATCGGCAACCCCAAACTGTGGCAGGACAGGATCAGCTTTATCACTGCGAACGGTCTGGCGGCTGCCTCGGACGAAATCATGCGCCGCTGGTTCGGGCGCGATTTTTACGGAACGCCAGACATGACCCCGTGGAAAGCGATGGTCGAGGCCACTTCGGTCGCAGGCTACACTGGCGTCTGTGCAGCCATCGCAGGCACTGATTTCTACACGCCGACCAGCGGGCTGCGCATCCCGGCTTTGGGCATTGCCGGAACCGAAGACGGCGCGACACCGCCCGATCTTGTGCGCGAAACAACCGACCTGATCCCCGGCTCGAAATTCGCGCTGATCCGTCGGGCCGGCCACCTGCCCTGTGTCGAACAACCGGCAGAGTTCGCGCAGCATCTTTGTGACTTTTTCTCAGCAACGGGGCATTTGCGCGCTTAGCTCATTGAACGCGCTTGCAAACCCGACCGCGCGCACTAATCCTGCGCGGATGAACAAACGCTTTGCCGTCATCTTTATCTTCATCTCGGTCATGCTTGATAGTATGGGGATCGGTCTGATCATGCCGGTGATGCCGGACCTGATCCAAGAGGTCGAAGGCCAAGGCATCGGCGGTGCGGCCGTTTGGGGCGGTATCCTTGCAACAATCTTTGCTGCAATGCAGTTCCTGTTCGGCCCGACCTTGGGCAGCCTGTCGGACCGCTATGGCCGCAGGCCTATCCTGATCATCTCACTGGTGATTATGGCCTTCAACTACGTTTTGATGGCGCTGGCGTTCACCATCTGGCTATTGATCATCGCGCGGGTGATCGGCGGGATCACAGCGGCGACGCAATCAACCTCGGCGGCCTATATGGCCGATATTTCCGCGCCAGAGGAGAAAGCCGCCAATTTCGGTCTGATCGGTGCCGCCTTTGGTGTGGGATTTGTGCTGGGCCCGCTGATGGGCGGGGCGCTGGCGGAATTCGGCACGCGCGCGCCGTTCTGGGCCGCGGCGTTTCTGGCCATGACCAACGCCATCTTTGGCTACTACGTTCTGCCCGAGAGCGTGACCGACCGGATCCGCCGCCCCTTTGAATGGCGGCGCGCCAACCCGCTAGGCGCGTTCCAAAACATCGGTGGCCTGCCGGGGGTGAAGCGGCTGCTTCTGATCAGCTTTGTCTACACCATCGCCTTTTTCGTCTACCCCGGCGTTTGGGCCTATTTCGGCGCGGAACGCTTTGGCTGGGGGCCGGGCATGATCGGCCTGTCACTGGGGATCTTCGGTATCGGCATCGCGGTTGTCCAAGGCCTGCTGATCCGGCCGATCCTGAATCGTATTGGCGAACGCAAGGCCGTCATCCTTGGGCTGTCGATTGACGTGCTGGCCTTTGTCGCGCTGGGTTTCGTGACGAACGGATGGGTCGCACTGGCACTGACACCGCTCACCGCATTGGGCTCGATCGCGGGACCTGCGCTGCAAGGGATCATGTCGCGCACTGCGGCAGATAACCAGCAAGGCGAATTGCAAGGCACCGTCAGTTCCATCAACGCGGTGGCCACCATTGTTGCTCCGCTGATGGTCACGCAGACCTTCTGGTTCTTTACCGACGGCCACGGCCCCGTCTATGCGCCCGGAGCGCCTTTCATTCTATCGGCGATCCTGACCATCGGCTGTATTCTTGTCTTTGTCCAAACCCCCCGGCCAAAGCGCCCCCGCGGCACATAAGGTCGCGATCAGACTTGCAAGACGCATCTGACCAAAGCAGGGTCAGGGCCAGACAGGTTCCAAGGATACAGCCATGCCAGAGATCAAAGCCGCCGTTTGCCGCCAGTTCGGCGCCCCGCTCACCATTGAAACGGTCACACTTGCCGCCCCCGAAATGGGCGAGGTTGAGGTCAAGCTCAAAGCCTGCGCGATCTGCCACTCCGACATCTCCTATATCGACGGCGGCTGGGGCGGCACCTTGCCCGCCGTCTACGGACACGAGGCCGCTGGACACATCAGCGCTGTCGGCGCGGGCGTGCGCGGCGTAGCGGTCGGTGATCCTGTGGTGGTGACACTGATCCGCGCCTGTGGCACCTGCCCGGCCTGCGCGGGTGGCAAGCCGGTGGCCTGCGAAAGCGATATGGCCAGCGGCCCTCTGACGGACGCGACTGGCGCGCCACTGCATCAGGCAATGAACACCGGCGGCTTTGCCGAACGGGTGGTCGTCGATCAAAGCCAAGTGGTGAAGCTCAGCGAAGGCATCGCGATGGAGGCCGCAGCACTGCTGGCCTGTGGCGTGATCACGGGCGTCGGCGCAGTTGTGAATGCAGCGGGGCTGCGTGCAGGCCAAGATGTCGTGGTGATTGGCGCAGGTGGCGTCGGGCTTAACGCGATCCAAGGTGCGCGCATTGCAGGCGCGCGTCGGATCATTGCGGTAGATATGTCCGACGAAAAGCTTGCCATTGCCAAAGAATTCGGAGCCACCGACGGGGTGCTTGCGACCTCTGAAAAACCGTGGCGCGCCGCGAAAAAGGCAATGGGGCGCGGTGCGGATGCGGTTTTTGTGACCGTGGGCGCGATACCGGCCTATGACACCGCGCCGCAATACCTTGCCAACGGCGGCAAGGTCATCATGGTCGGCATGCCCCATTCGGGTGCGATGTCCACCTATGAGCCGGTGATGCTGGCAGCGACCGGTCAGGGCATGGTGGGGTCCAAGATGGGGGATGTTGTTATCGCGCGGGATATCCCGTGGATGGTCGACCTTTACGAACAAGGACGGCTGAAGCTGGATGAGCTGATCTCGGGGCGCTGGACGCTGGAGCAGATCAACGGGGCAATTGCGGATACCAAGACAGGCTCCGCCAAGCGCAACGTCATTGTCTTTGACTGACGGAAGCCAACCCGTAAGGTGGATCAAGATCCACCTTACCTTCCCCGCAGGACGTAGACAGACATGAAACTCGCCGATCTAGATATCATCGTCACCGCACCGCCTGCGCCGGGCTGGGGTGGACGCTATTGGATCATCCCGAAGGTGACGACAGACACAGGGGTGGTGGGCTATGGCGAATGCTATGCCTCTTCCATCGGACCCGAGGCGATGAAGGCTGTGATCAAAGATGTTTTCGCGCGGCACATGGCGGGCGAGAACCCCGAAAACATCGAGCTGATGTTTCGCCGCGTCTATTCCGCAGGTTTCACCCAGCGCCCTGACCTGACCGTCATCGGTGCCTGGTCCGGCCTTGAAATCGCCTGCTGGGACATTTTGGGCAAAGACCGCGACCGCCCTGTGCACGCATTGATCGGCGGGCGTATGAACGACCGCATCCGCGCCTATACCTATCTTTACCCCCGCCCCGACCACCCGCTGCCTGAATTCTGGTCCAGCCCAGAAATGGCTGCCGAAGTCGCGCTGGATATGGTCGAAAAGGGCTATACAGCCGTCAAATTCGACCCGGCCGGCCCCTACACGATCCGCGGCGGGCATATGCCGGCAATGTATGATCTTTCGCTCTCGGTGGCCTTTTGCAAAGCAATCCGCGAGGCTGTGGGCGACCGTGCTGATCTTTTGTTTGGTACACACGGCCAGTTCAGCACCGGCGGCGCAATCCGGCTGGCCAAAGCCATTGAACCCTATAGCCCCCTTTGGTACGAAGAGCCGATCCCCCCTGATAACGTCAACCAGATGGCGCGTGTCGCCAGCGCCACCAGCATCCCTGTCGCCACCGGCGAACGCCTGACAACCAAGGCTGAATTCGCCCCTGTTCTGCGGTCAGGGGCCGCAGCAATTTTGCAACCTGCTTTGGGCCGTTCGGGTGGCATTTGGGAAACCAAGAAAATCGCCGCAATGGCCGAGGTCTATAACGCGCAGATCGCGCCGCATCTTTATGCAGGCCCCGTCGAATGGGCCGCGAATATCCAACTGGCGGCCTCGATCCCCAACATTCTTATGGCCGAAACGATTGAGACACCGTTCCATAACGCGCTTATCAAAGGCAGTATCACGGTCGAGAACGGGTACATACCGGTCCCGACAGCGCCCGGCCTTGGGATCGACTTCGACGAAGAGCTCGCCCGCGCGCACGCCTATGAGGGCGACGGACTCCACCTGCAAATGCAGGAGGAGCCGATTGGATATCATGATGTGAACAGCTTTGCGGGTGGGGCGCCGGTGAAGACGTAGGCAGGCGGTGCGGGGCTTGACCAGAACCGCCTGAAACAGACGGAAGGCAGGTTTGAGCCCAAACTGTATTATGCTGCAAGTTGCACGAATGGCGGCTAACTACAGGGCTGGATTTGTCATTTAAATTCATGAGTGCTTAGCTGAGATCAAGTGCGGCCATTCATTGCCAATACGTGGTGCGGAGGTTCCATTTGTTTAAACGAACGTCAATTTTGATAGCAATACTGCTCGTATTGTCCAATTTCACTGCTGCAACCGCCGAGCCAATCGAGTCGCTTGCCGGAACGCTGCCCGCGTCTGGTGACTATGGCGAAGTATTGATGGCAATTGATGAAATCGGGGCCATGGCAACCTCGCTGACGCTCTATTGGGATGATCTGCAGCGCGAGGGCGAATATGCCGCGGATCCCGATTGGCCTGTCATAGCTCAGGCGGTGTATCCGCCTCGACAGATCCGGATACAACTGACCTTTGCTGTAATCGACACGCTTGCCGACAGACGCCCTGCCGAGTTTCGCGATCTAGCTTGGGACGATCCGCGCGTGAGCGACGGATTTGCAGCTCTGGTCTTGGAAGTTTTTTCACGTATGCCTGATGTAGATCTCGTCTCGGTTGCGATTGGCAATGAAGTCGATGGGTACTTGGCAGATGCATCCCTTGATGAATATGGACGTTTCTTTGAACGGGCGCGCGAGGCCGTTCATTCCATTCGACCAAACGTTCCCGTGACGACCAAGGTGACTTGGTCAGGATTGCGAGATCGGCCCAACCTGCTTGAACTGACGGAACGCGGCGATGCCTTGTCGATCACGTGGTACCCGATGGACGATAAATTCCATTTTTCAGACCCCGATGTCGCACTTCGCGAGCTGTCAGAAATGGCAGAGATGGCGAACGGTCCTTGGGAGTTAAGCGAGGTGGGGTATCCATCAAATGGGTGCGGGGCGTCTTCATCGGAGGCGCAAGCTCGCTTCCACCAAGGCCTTTCTGTGGCCGCGGGTATGCAACCGAATTTGCAGCTTGTGCAACGCGTCTGGTCTCATGACATCTCTGCCACTGAAGTTGCGGGCTATGCGAACTATTATCAAACCAACTCAATTTGCTTCTCGTCGTTTCTAAGCAGCCTCGGCCTTCGTACGGCCAGCGACGAGCACAAGCCAGCGTTTGAAACACTGACTGAGCGATAGGTCTAATTAGTAGCCGATCATCGCTCATCTGAGAATTGGCGCATCCTGCAACAACCAAAAAAATGCGATCCAGGCACAAGCCCGCAACGCCAAAGCAGTCATTGGCGATGTCGCAGCGAATGCTCATTCTGTCCCGCAAACCAGCCAATCACCTGCCCCACTTTTTCGTCACCCATCCCAAACACCTTTCCAATCCTGCCAAGCTATTCTATCATTGAACTGCGTTCATTGAGATGAGGCCCCCATGGCAACGAAAACCGAAATCCGCAGACAGGAACTCCGCGACAAGCTGATCCTCATTGCCGAACGGACCATCGCGCAAAATGGCCTGTCCGCCCTGCGTGCCCGTGATCTCGCGGCCGAAGCAGGCTGCGCTGTGGGGGCGATCTACAACGTCTTTGGTGACCTCACGGACCTGACACTCGCCGTCAATGCCCGCACCTTTCACCGCCTTGGTGCGGATGTGGCCGAAGCCTTGGCCGCGGCCCCCGAGGACCCTGTCGAGCAACTGGTCGTCATGGCGCAGGCCTATCACCACTTTGCAGCAAGCAATCACTTAAGCTGGCGCGCGCTCTTTGATGTCGAACGCCCTGCGGGTGAAGCAGCACCCGATTGGTACCTTTCCGAAATGGGGCAGCTTTTCACCTATATCTCTGATCCGCTTGCTGTGATCTTTCCCGAACGGGGGGCTGAGGAACTTGGGCTCTTGACCCGCGCGCTCTTCTCCTCGGTCCATGGGATCGTGCTCTTGGGGCTGGACGAGGCAAGCGCAGGTGTGTCGACCGACAAAATCGACCACATGATCGCCCTTGTTCTACGGCAATTCACAGCGTCCCGAAAATAATTTGAACAATGTTCATTTTTATCTTGCAACCACAGGACCGACTCGCTATCTCTATTTCATGAACAGTGTTCACGCACTGAAACGAAACGGAGAGACAGATGTTCAAGACACTTGCCACACTCATCAACGGCCAGAACGCCCGCGCCGAGGATCGCGTCCGTGATGCCTTTGCGATCGAGCTGATCGACCAGAAAATTCGCGAAAGCGAGGCCAGCCTGCGCGCAGCCAAAGCGACGCTTGCAAGCCTGATCCAGCGCCAGCGATCCGAGGAAAAGCAACACGCCGGCCTGAAAAACCGCATCAATGACCTGACCAAACGCGCCAAGGAAGCATTGGACAATGACCGCGAAGATCTGGCCACCGAGGCCGCCCGCGCGATTGCCAATATGGAAAACGAATTGGCCGTGCGCAGCGAAACCCTTGATCGTCTGGATCAAAAGGTGGTCCGCCTGCGCACCTCGATCGAAAGCGGGCACCGCCGGATCATCGACCTCAAGCAAGGGGCTATTCAGGCCCGCGCGGTCCGCCGCGAGCAAAACATCCAGATGCAGATGACGAAAACAGGCGTGCAGAATGGCAGCGTGGAAGAGGCCGAAGAACTGATCGCCCGCGTTTTGGGCCGCGACGACCCCTTCGAGCGCAGCGAAATCCTTGCCGACATCAACCGCGACCTTGAAGGCGGCAATCTGACGGACCGCATGGCCGACGCAGGTTTCGGCAATGCCACCCGCGCCACAGCCGATGATGTGCTCGCGCGCCTCAAATCATCCAAGAAGTAAATCAAACCCCTCAATTCACGAAAAAGGACAGACAAATGCTTAAGAACAACTCTGACAACGGCCTGATCATGACAGTCAACCTGCTGGGCGTAGTGATCGCCTACGGCATGCTCGGGATTTCGCTGTGGCTTTCAACCGATGTGCCGCTATCGACCAAAGGTTTCTGGGCCATCTCGGTCATGATGCTGACACTCTCACTCGTGAACTTCGTTAAGTACCGCTTCGACGAACGCATGGCCGAAGACCGCATCCAGCGCATCGAAGACGCCCGCAACGAAAAGCTGCTGGAAGATTACGTTGGCGAAAACCGCTAAGCCCCTCGCACCCTGCCCCATTCGGGGCAGGGCTTTCCTCTTTTCAAAACGCAAGCCCTGCGCCAAAGTCAAATCCATGAAATTCTTACGCCAGTTCGCAGCACGTATCGTTGGCCAGTCCATCCGCATCTTCGCCCGCGCGATCACTGCCGTGCGGGCCGAGTGGAAGGGCATCGAACCCGTCCCGCGCCAGCGCGTCTATTTCGCCAACCACACCAGCAATGCCGACATGCCGATGATCTGGTCGGTGCTGCCGCCCGCAATGCGCCGCACGGTGCGCCCCGTTGCTGCCGCCGATTACTGGCTGAAAAACAAATTGCGCGCCTTTGTCGGCCCGGAAGTCTTCAACTGCGTCCTCGTGGATCGCCGCCCCGAGGTGCAGGACAAACCGATGGACAAGATCATCGCGGCGCTTGACGAAGGATCATCCCTGATCATCTTTCCCGAAGGCAACCGCAACATGACCGAAGACCCGTTGCTGCCCTTCAAGGCGGGGCTTTACAACATGGGCGTCGCGCGACCGGATGTCGATCTGGTGCCCACCTGGGTCGCCAACCTGACCGAAATCATGCCCAAAGGCGAGGTGATCCCCCTGCCCCTGATCTGCACCGTCACCTTTGGTGAACCGATCCATGTGCGTGAGGGCGAGAGTAAGGACGACTTCCTGAAACGTGCCTCCGAGGCGCTCTTGGCCCAACGTCCCGAGGCCCGCCAATGACCAGCACAACAGCGGATATCCTTCTCTTGGCCTTTGGCAGTTTTGGCATCCTGATTGCCCTCACGGTGCTGGGTGAAATCCTGCGCGCACGCCAGCCTGTCCATGACGCCAACCCGATGCTCGACACCTATATGACCCGCGTTCAAAGCTGGTGGGGCATGGTCGCATTCATTGGTGCTGCACTCTTGCTGGGCAAACCGGGGATCATGACGCTGTTTGCCTTCGCCTCATTTGCCGCCCTGCGCGAATTTCTGACGCTGACAACCAAAACACAGGCCGATCACCTGTCGCTGGCGCTGGCCTTCTTTGCGGTTCTGCCCCTGCAATATATCTTTGTCGGCTTCGGCTGGACCGGCCTTTATACTGTGTTCATCCCCGTCTACGCCTTTCTTTTCCTGCCCATGATCTCGGCCTTGCGGGGCAATCCGCAACGCTTTCTTGTGCGCGTCGCGGAAACCCAATGGGCACTGATGATCGCGGTCTTTTGTGTGAGCCACGTGCCCGCGCTGATGTCACTCGACATTGCCGGATATGGCGACCGCTCTGTGCTGCTGATCGCTTTCCTCGTGATGGTCGTACAATTCGGAGACCTGCTGGATTTCTTCTTTGGTCGCCGGATCGGCCGCACCAAGATCGCCCCCGGCCTGTCACCCAAAACATGGGAAGGGCTGGTCTGCGGTGTGCTCAGCGCCATGGTCATCGGCGCAATGCTCAGCTGGATCACACCTTTCGGCCTGTGGGGCGCGGCACTTATGGCGGGCATTGCGTCGCTTGTCGGCATGTTCGGCAACCTCGTGGTCACCGCAATCAAGCGCGACCGCGGTGTGAAAGACTGGTCGCACCTGATCCCCGGACAAGGCGGATTTGTCGATCAACTCGACAGCGTGATCTTCGCGGCGCCGATTTTCTATCAGCTGACCAAGTTTTTCTACACCTGACCCCGACTGATGAACTGCGGCAGCTTGGACAGGTTCTTGGCGACCAATGTCCTGATCCCGCCCACCCCGTGACGGCGGATCGCGCGGTAGTCCTCGCGGCTTTTGCGGATCATATGGGCAAAGGATTTATTGCTTGCACCGCCCATCTTCATGCGCACCATCACCTTGGGTATGTAGGCCAGCCGCACCTGTCCTTGGGTCAGGAACCGCAGCATCCCGTCATAATCCCCCGCGATGCGAAAACTCGTGTCGTAGAGCCCCGCGCGTATAAAGACCTCGCGCCGCAGATAAAGCGTCGGATGCGGCGGCATCCACCCGCGCCGCAGCAAGGCCGCCGAATAGGCCCCCGCTTTCCAATGCCGGATCACACGGCTAGGATCATTGCGGGCAACATATTGCAGGTCACCGTAGACGCCATCAATCGCAGGGTCCTCCAAGGCCTTGGCAACCCATGCAAACACATCTGCGTCCACCAGCTGATCGTCCGCATGCAAGAGCCCGATCACTTCACCTGTCGTGCGCTGGATGCCATGATTGATCGCATCATAAATGCCGGTGTCAGGGCAGGACTCCAGCATCATGTTGCGGTGTCCATGCGCCTGCAAATAGGCAAGCGTCCCGTCGGTCGATCCACCATCCTGCACGATATGCTCGACATCCAGATGCCCTTGGGCCGAAAGGCTTTCCAGCATCGCAGGCAAGGTCGCGCAGCCGTTCATTACTGCGGTTACGACTGAAATCCTCATGCGACCAAGACCTTCTTTGCGGGTACGGGCACAATCACGTCAATGCCCAGAACATCCTTGATCGCCGTGACAGGTGATGCACCATTGGTCGCCATGTAGCGGCGGACCTCGGCCAGCTTTGCGTCGACCAGATAGCGGTACCAGAACCCCTGCAACACATGAAAGGACCGCGCCCGCCTGCCATCGAGAAACCCCAACCGCAGGACGTAGCGGTAAAAGAAATAACCTCCCGCCCGCAGACCCGCAGGCAAACGGGCGTAAATGTGCAGTTTCACCCAGCGTTTGGCGGCTGCGCGGCCATGCCCGGGCAGGACGCCGGCACAGGGCAGAAACCCGAACTCCGCGTTCAGAACATCCACAACCTCGCGACTGGCATAGCCGTTGTGTTTCTGCACCCACCAGTCCAGCGGATGGCGGTTGTCATCAATCACCTGACCGCGCAAATGTCCGGTCGGACCGGAGACCACGATATGCTCATCCATCCACAGCGCCTCGCACCGCCCGCGTCCGTTGCGGAACAGGCGCAGCGTAGGCGTCCGGCAAATGCCGCCATGCCTGACAAGCTGGCCCATGAATTTGATCCCGCGCCCGATGTAATACCCGTCCACATCTTCAGGCAGGCCCGCCCTGATCTCATCGGCAAGGGTCTGGGTCATCACCTCGTCCGCATCCAGTCGCAGCACCCACCCCGGTGTGTCCGTGATCTGGTCCAGCGCCCAGTTGAATTGGACCGCGTGGTTGACCCAACCATGCCGCAGCACCTTGGCACCGTGACGTGCAGCGATCTGCACAGTGCCGTCAGTGGAGCCGCTATCGACCACCAAGATGCGGTCCGCCACATCACGGACCGACAGAATGGCGCGGGCGATGTGTATCGCCTCGTTACAGGTCAGAATGATCACTGTCAGCTGTGTCATGCCATCACCCCGTCAAAGGCATCCTGCGCCAGCCCGCGATACAGATCGGCAAAAGCATCCACCATCGCTGCGGTTGAGAAGTCGCGACGCATCCACGCGCGGCCCCGTGCGCCCATCTGCACGAGATCCTGCGCTGGCAAGGCCAATATCTCGGCCTCCAGATTACTGCGCGGCAGGTCAATGCAGCGGCCGCAGCCGTGCCGTGCAAGGTCTTGCCAAGGCGTGTTCTGGGTCGTCAGCACCGGCACACCGTGGGCCAGCGCCTCGGCCACGACGATCCCGAAGTTTTCCGAATGTGACGGCAGCACAAAGAGATCGGCCTGCGCAAAGGCCGCCGCCTTGGCCGCACCGTCAACATGCCCATGCAGCCGGATACGGCCCGCCGACAGGTTCGCACGCATCTGCAACATGCGCACATATTCGGCATCTCCCGTCCCGTAAATATCTAACGTGAAGTGGGGTGGCAGGCGCGTCATCGCCGCGAAAAGCGCCTCAACACCCTTCTTGGGGTGCAGGCGGCTGAGAAAGAGCAAACGGCACTGCCCGTCACGCGGGCGGCGGGGCGACAATTCCGCAGGAACATCCACCGCATTGGGAATAATGGCGCGGGCAATCTGCCCCAATCGGGCCGTGCCATGCGACGCTTCCTGCGCCGAGGTGACATGCAAAACAGCCCCCTTGGGGCGCAGCAGGTGGGCCAGATGCTCGAACCCGTGTTTGATGCGCCGCTTGGGAGCGTCCGGCCAATCCGCCGTGGCCTGCAATCCGCCACGGGGCGACCAGACCACAGGCTTGCCCATCGCACGCGCCAATACAAAAGCTGGCAAAGTCGGCATGTTGTAGGTGCCTGTCACATGCACGACATCCGCCCAGTGGATCGCCGCAGGCATCCGCGCCAAAAGTCCCGGCGCGATGCAATGTCCCGCCAAGCGCCGCGCATAATGCACAGTATAAGCCAATGGCACCGGCACCACCCGATCTGCAATGGCAGGGCCTGCCGCATCAGCCGTCAGGACCCGCAACTGGACGCCATCCAAGGCGGAAACCCCGTCACAAATCGCCTTGGTGGACCAGATCGGACCGCCCCAATAGGTGGCTGGATAGAACGCGGGAACGATGTGTAGAATCTTCATGCGGCAACCTCCTTGGTGCTGCGCTGGCCGATGATGCGCGCCGGATTACCTGCCACGACGGCCCCGGCTGGCACGTTCCGGGTGACAATCGCGCCAGCACCGATGACCGCATCCGCCCCGATCTGCGCACAGGACGGCAGGATCACTGCACGCGCGCCAATCCAGACGCCGGCACCAATGACCTTGGGTGCAGGACGGGCCAGACTATGCGGATCAAGCCCGTGATCATGGGTGAAAATCAGGGCGTGTTCGGACACCATCACATCATCGTGGATGGTCAGCCCGCCCTCTATGTCCAGATGGGCAAACTGGTTGACCTGCACGCGGTCCCCGACCCGCAGGCAGGCATGCGCGCCCCTGCCCGATACCCCGACACCGCGCCAGAAATAGCAGTCCGCACCCAGTTCAACCTGCGCAGGGCTGTCGAACCGCACCCCCGTCTGAAACCGCGTTCCGGCACCGGTTTTCGCAAGGCTGGCACGGTGCAGCCTTGTCGCCAGCACCGCGCCCGCGCGGCGCATCAAAGCGGCCGCGATGCGTAGGACCCAGAACAGCGCCCTAAACATGTGCCACCCCCGCGGACCTGACAGGGCGCGCGCGCAAACGTGGCACGAAGACCACAATCATCGCCATGATCAGCACGGCCTGTACAACCGCAGCAACGATAAATCCGCTGAACGATGAATGCAGCGTGGCCTGCACGAAAGGGTAAAGCAGAAGGGGATAAAGATAGAACGCGCCAAAGCGCAGGCAGTGACGCGGTGCAAGCAAGACCACCTCGGCGCGCCGATACACCCAGCCCAGCACAAACCCGACAAAGGCCCCCGCCCAGCCGAAATTCATAAACGCCTCGCCGGGACCAGTGACGTTAAAGGCCCCGCCCGTCATCACACCCATCACGTCGCGTTTGAAAAAGACGCCCAGATCAATCGCAGGTTTGTCCAGCCACAGCGCCCGCGGCACCCAGCCGAAGGTCCACCAGCCATAGCTTTCGCCGAGCAGATAGGTCTCCGGCCCGACCTGATCAGTGACCATGACGGCGGCATTGATATCCAGAAAATAGGTGGATCTGACGATCTGTTCCCACAGGCCCGCATCAACACCGCGCAGCGCGGTCATATAGGCAGCCATAGTGAACACGCCGACCGCTCCGCCGATCATCCAGAGTACCGACCGCAGCCCTAGAAAGCTCACCACAATGAGATAGGTCGCGCAGGCGAAAACCAGCAACTCGACCAGTTCAAAGCGGTCCCCCGAGACCAGCGCAATCATCACCAGCAAAAGCGCCAGAACACCTGCCTGCAACATGAGCCACGGCGCACGCAGCACCAGCCCCTGCGCCAGAAGCATCACAAAGGCGCATTTGGGCACGACAAACAGCATCTTGATCCCTGCAAGCGTTGCGCCCACACCGTCGCGGTTCACATTGATCTGCTTGTCCTGATTGAACGCCGTCAAAAGATCAGTGGAAAAGAGCGACATACCACGGGCTTGCAGGATCAGCGCAAAGGTCAGACCCGCCACAGCGAAAGCCGCAACAAACAGCCATCCCTGACGCGCCAAACCGCCCGCGATCAGACGCGCCTCGCGGATCGCCAATCGCGGATCACAGGGCCGCAGCGCCAGGCGATAGCCAAGACACATCAGCATCACAAAGGCCGCCAGATAGCCCGCCCCGCGCAGCATCGCCCCTGCTGTATCGATGAATCTGGTGTAGAAGGCCAAGTCAGGATCAACACTATAAACCGCAACCTTGATCAGGAACCCGAAGGCGCAGAAATAGGCCAGCAAATGCATCGGCGAGACAAGACGCACCAGCCCGTAGCGTTCCCCCATCCAGAACGGGACGATGGTGCACGTCAGCGCCAAGAGGATGATCAGGAGGTTCTCCACTGCCCCTCCTTTGCCAGCCACAACGCCATGGCCGATGTATCAATGCCCAGTTTCCGCCAGACCGCCCACCACAGGGCAAGACCGCCCAGTGACAATGCGCCGACATAGCCCAGCGCATTGGTCAGCGCAGTCAACTCAGCGCCCCACCACGCAAACCACGCCAGATAAAGCCCTGTCATCAACAGCCGCGCGGCCAGTGCAGACCGCTGCAATCCACACAGCGTTGCGACAGTGAAGCTTGATGCCAGCATCACCTGCCCCAACGCCCCAAGCAACAGGACGACAAAGATCATGGACAGCGCTGCCCCAGCGGTTTGCGGAAACATGGCAGGCAAGACCGGCAACACCAAAAAAAGCGCCATGCCAAACAGCGCAAGCCCGGGTAACATCGCAATCTGGCTGCCCTGCGCGCTTGCACGGGCAAGGGCGGCCATGTCACCGGCACCCTTTGCCGCCGACACCGCAGGCCCGCTGACCCATGTCGCCACACTGACAGGCAGCGCCACAAGGTTCGCGACACGGCGCAGCAAGGCATAAACGCCCAAAGCCTCACCGGAAATCACCGCGCCGCCGACAATCAGATCAATCTGCGCCACGACCATACCCGTGACCGATGTCGCCCAGAGCGACAGGCTCAGATAGGGCCGGTACCGCCGCGCCAGAACATGCGTCCCTTGCATTCTCGGGATCGCCCAAAGCACGCCAACCGTGGCGAAACCCGCCATCACCAGCGCACACAGCAAAAGGATGGCTGCAACGCCTGTCTCGGGCAGCACAAGCCCGGCGACACCAAGCGCCACCTGCGGCCCCGCATCGCGCAAGGCCATTGACAGATGCACACTGCCCAGCGCCCGCATGATGCTGGCAAGACAGCCAAGCAGATTGACGCAAAAACCGACACTCATGATGGCCAGCCATGGCATGGCAGGCCAGATCAGCGCCCCGCAACCCCAAGCAACCAGAGCGAGTATTACCGGATAAAGCACAGCGACCCAAAAAATATCTAACGCGCGCAGCCCCCCCCCGTCTGTCAGCACCCGCAGCAAGATCACAGGACCACCCAGCGACACCAGCGTGCCCGCGACAAGCCCGGCCCCCCAAAATGCTGCCAGCCTGCCGAAGGTCTCAAGCCCCAGCCAAGCGGCAAGGCCCAGCATGACAAGGAAATTGACACCAACGATGCCTATCCTCAGGCCCATCGACCCTGTGGCGCCTTGGCCTGCCAACCTTGCTAATCCCGATACTGGCATCACACGAAAACCGTTGCTAAGCGCCGTTAACCAAAGAAGGCGCAGCTTTAGTCCTCATTCATTGTGATTAATTAAAGGTTAACTCCTTTGTGGTGTTTTGCGGGGACGAACCCGGACAGAAACCCAGACCTGGACTGCAATGACACAGCGCAACGACGCCGCCAGACCGGACCCGTATGACGGGTACCGCGACACCTTTGACCGGATCACCCCGCTGGATGTCGCGGCCATGTTGCGCGTCCTGTGGCACGGCAAATGGCTGGTCCTTTGTGTGCTTCTCTTCACAACGGGCGTGACCGGATACTATGCATTCCGGATGGCCCAGCCCCAGTACACGGCTGTGGCAACATCCCACCTTGGCGGTACCGATGATGCAACGTCCGGCATGGCCGCCCCGCAGGACCGCGATGAAACGGCACTGAACACCGCCGCCGCCCTTGTTACCTCGGACCCGGTGCTTACACGTGTCGTCGCGGCGCTGGATCTGCTGGCAGACCCCGAATTCAACCGATACCTTACGCCGACAAAACCCTTTTCGCCCAATGCCTTGCGCACGCAGCTGCGGCACTGGCTGGCCGGCACGACAGAACAGCCCCCCGATGAAGCCGCCATTCTGGACAAGACGATCCAGAACCTGCGCCGCGCACTCACGGTCACCCGCCAGGCCGACACCTATATTCTGCACATCACAGCACAGAGCCACGACGCGGACAAAGCGGTAACGCTCGCCAACACGACGGCGGCGCTTTACCTGACCCATATGGAAGCAGCGCAAAGACAAAAACAGGTCACAACGGAGGCCCTACTGCAAGCGCGCGTCACTGATCTGCGCGCCGAACTCGCGCAGCAAGACGCGCAGGCTGCCGCGATTATCGCCTCGGCGCAAATTCAGGGTGACATTGCATTGGATGCGCTGACGGCACAGGTGCTTGCCGCAGATCAGGACCTGAGCGAAGCACGCAACGCGCTGCGCGCGCTTGAAGTCGCGCCCGACAGCGGAAGCGCGCGCAACACAGCCGAAATCGCGCAACTGCGTGAGAAAATTAACGAAATTGCCGCACTCAAAGACCGGCGCAGCGCACAGCTTTCCGTACAGTCGGAAGGGCATGCAGCCCTGCAACAGATTGCACTTCAAACCGAAGCCACGCGCCTGGTTTATCAAAGCTATCTGGCGCAACTGCAGGAAAACCGGATGCAACAGGGACTGGGCACCGCCGCAGGCTTGCGGATCACACCAGCCACCGAAGGCGCATATGCAGGACCGCAAAAGATGCTGCTTCTGACAATCGCAACCGTTTTGGGCACCATGCTGGGCATTTTCGCGGTCGTCATCCGGCACATGACACGCAAGGGTTTCATTGACGCCAGCAGCCTGCACGATGCCACCGGCCTGCCGGTTCTGGCACAGTTCTCGCGCCGCGCCTTGCGCGATTTCAACAAAGGTGGGCGCGCCTTGGCCACACGACCCCAGACAGGACTTTCGCAAGCGGGCCGCAGGTTGCACACAGCGCTGGCGCTGACCCAGCAAGGCAGTAGCGCAAAGGTGATCCTGTCAACGTCGAGCACAGCCGGCGAAGGCAAAACGCACCATGCGCTCCTTTTGGCGCGGACTCTTGGGATGTCGGGCAAGCGGGTGGTCCTGATCGGCGCAGATACGTGCGATCCACTCTTGCAATCCTTGCTTGGCGCAGGTCCCTTTCTTGCCGCGCAACACAGCTGGACGCACGGCGCACTGGCAACCCACTGCGAAAATCTCGGGGCCGATGTTTTGGTGATCCCCGATATGACAGACCGCCATGCGCCGCTTTTGCCCGACGCGTTGACGCTCAAGCTGGACAGCCTGCGCAAGAGCTATGACCATATCATCATTGACGCACCACCTGTGATGGCCGCTCCCGAGGCGCTGCTATTTGCGCGCCAGTCCGATGCGATCATCTATGCGGTCCGCTGGTCAAAGACCCCGCGCGACATGGTGCAACGCGGCCTTGAGGCACTTCGGGATATCGGGCATCCGGCCACAGGGCTTGTCCTGTCACACATCAACCTGCGCAGGATGCGGCAATGGTCCAACGATCCTTGCCTATCCGCGCTCCATGCGGCGCAAACGCTCTAGGGTCAGAAAAAGGGCCGCACGCGGCGGCCCCAATCTTTACGGCATCACCGAGATCACATGCCGGTTGTAAAACTGCAAAGTATCGCCCTCTTGCAGGGTCAACCCGCCATCCACATTTGCACTGATATAGGCCTTTGCGGGCCAATCAATTGATCCGCTGGCGGTCCGGCCTTCGATATTTGGCAAGACGAACGCATCAAACGCATCAAGCCTGTTGCCCGCCACCGAAAGTGCGCCCGCCTCATGGCCATAAACAAAACTGCCCACGGCTGTGACACCCGTCAAACCCAGCTTGCCGGTGGCGGGAAAGGCCACCAGATCATCCGTCTGGCCCGCATAATCCGCAGGGCTGACGACCGTTCCGTTTTCCGCCGTCAGGGTCTCGATCACCGTCGCCGCTGTTTCGCCTTCCCAGCGGACAAAGGGCAACATGCCGGCATAGAACCATTCCACATCAAAACTGGCGGCGGTGACAGCGACCTGCACAGTGTGGTGGATCGCACCGGCTGTGATCGCGCGGCTGGTCTGGCAGGACGCCAGTGGACCGCTGCCGCCACCTTGCCATGTCGAGGTCTCGACCATCGCGATCCGGCGTCCCACGCTCAGGCCGTTGCCCGTGGTCGCAGGCACCCAGGGCACACCATCAAGTGTGATCGACCGTGCATCCAGCGTATCACGGCCATGGGTCTGTCCACCCACCTCCACGACACTGTCACCGACATCAAGACGCGCGGCATATTCGCGCTCGGACGCATAATCGATGATGGCAAAGCTCGGATAGGTCGGGCGGCTGTCCACCCGCCAATCCAGCGCCCCGTCCGAGGCGATCCCGCTCATGTGGGTCGGGCCCGCTGTGCCGCTGATACCATTGGCACGGGCGGCATAATACATCCCGCCGAATTGCACCTCGTCCCCCATCGCATAGGCCGTGTCCGGCGTCCAAAGCGGCGGCAGGATATGCGGGTCGGCCAAGGCACCCGTGATCGCCACGGCCTCAATCATGATCGCCCCGCCACCGGGCGTGGCGGCACCACCAAAGCTCAGGGTGACAGTGTGTTCGCCCGTCAGGCCACTCGCCACCTTGATCGACTGGCGACGGGTCAGATCGGTCGCGGAATAGCTCGAAAAGGCCTTAAAGCCCAAACCGGCAGGATCGGTGATTTCATTCACCAGCGTCTGCGCACCATCAATCTCGACCTTCACGTAGCCGCCACTGGTGCGACCGGTATAGTTGATCCACATGTCATAGCGCGCCTCCCTGTCCACCTGCACGGTGGCACTGGCGCCGGTTGACCCGGTGCTGATCGCGCGATTGCCGGTATAGCTGGCCGCGAACCCCGACCCCGAGGTCTGCAATTGCGACCAACTGCCCGCCAGGGTCATGCGGCCCACAGGATAGACATTGCGCAGTTCAACCAGTTGCGTTTCACGCCATGACATCCGCATTGTCGGATCCGTCTGGTCCAGACGCAGACGGGCCGCATGATGGGGTCCCACTTCGGTCCAGATGGTCAGACCATCCTCAAAACCGGGCGCAAGAGCGACAGACCGGCCCCCGCCATGGGCAAAGAACGCAGCCATCGGCTGCGGTGCGGGCACAAGGCCCGATACCGCAGCCGGCGAAAGCTCTAAACCAATCATGCTCAGTACCACGCCACCAGTTGCGCCGTGGTTCCGGAGGCCAGGACGCGGGCAGGCCGGATTGATAGCACAGTCCCTGCCGCCAGATTATAGGCAACGATCTCTCCGGCGGCATCCTGTAAGGCGACAGTGCCTGCCGTATTGACGTAGAGCGCACGCGGCCGCACCGGCAAGTCCGAAACATCAGAAGGTGCGATTACATAGTGCGCGACGGCTGGCGAGGTCAGGTTCACATAATCGGTGTCAAAAGGATCAGGCATTCTCGGTCTCCAGTTAGGAATGAACCTCAATGCTTAAGAACCTAAACTTACCAATCGCCTCGATGAGCGTCCGTAGGACCACGCAACACCTTCAGCGTCTGCCCCAGATATGTCCTAACCCTAGCGCCCCTTGCGTCGTGCAATCACACACAGCGTGCGCCACGCGATCCACAGATCAAAACGCAGGCTGGCATGCGCGATGTAGTAGTGGTCAGCCGCAACCTTACGCCTGATTCCCTTCATGCCGTCCACATAGCCGATCTCGGTTTGCGCAAGACCGCTGATCCCCGGCATGACCTGATGACGTGCGGCGTAGCCGGGCACCTGTTGTTGATAGGCGAGCGCGTGATCAAAAAGGTCGGGACGCGGGCCGATCAGGCTCATCTCTCCGCGCAAGACATTCAGGATTTGGGGCAGTTCATCAATCCGGCATTTGCGCAATAGTGCCCCGAGCTTGGAAATGCGATCTTCCTCCAAGCGGTCAAAAGCGCCCCGTGTTTGCGTTACGACATGACGCATTGAGCGGAACTTATAGGCCATGAACGGCTGACCCGCATATCCCATGCGCAACTGCCGATGCATCAAAGACCCGCGATTGAACAGAGGGTTGAACACCAGCAAGCCCGCGGCAATCGTCGCCAAGACAGGCAGCAATAACGCGGACAAAGCGATATCAAAGACCCGTTTGGACCAATGCATCTGGCGCGAAGGTAAGTGAACGTCTTCCAAGACAGACCGAGTGGTCACATCTAGGATATCCTCCTGAAAATCAAACATTGCTGATTGCACTCTCACAAACCCGACAGACACGTCAGACAATGTCCTTCGCTGCCAACAGCTTTCACGAAGAACGTTAAAGAGTGATTAAGGTTAAACTTGACCCGAAAAAACGGTCCTAAGCAGGTCGGCCTACCCTGTGCAAATGGCGATCCGAGAAGGAATCGAACCCTCAACCTGCTGATTAGAAGTCAGCTGCTCTATCCAATTGAGCTATCGGACCGCGTGTATTGGGTATCGCGCGTGATGCAGGGCTTTGGCAAGCCCCAAGAGGCGCTAATGCGTCCAAGCCCCACGACGATTGGTGGCGAAATTCTCGCCATATCCTCCGGGGCGGATATTCGCTTTGCGCGGCTTGGGCTCGCGGACAACCGCATCGATGCCATGTTCGCGCGCGTATTCCAAAGCCGCCTCTTTGCTGTCGAATTCCAGCTTGACCTGCGCCTGCGTATCCGAAGACGAGGTCCAGCCCATCAGCGGATCAACCTCACGCGCCGTTTCGGCCACATGTTCCAGAACCCAATGCTTGGTCTTGGCCGTGCCTGACGACATGGCTGTCTTTGCTGGCTTATAGATTCGTGCGCGCATCGCGGTCTCCCTTGGCTGGTCTCTATATGTGCAAACTGTCGTGATGACGCAAGCATTTGCCGCATCACACACCAAAATCTTCCAAGATTTTGGCCCAGAATTTTTGAAAATTCTGGCCGCTTACGCCCACTCACCACCCCGCATCACCGGCACGCGCGCACCTGTCTTGGTAATCCCGTCAATATCCACCGCATCCGACCCCATCATCCAGTCAACGTGGATAATGCTCTGGTTGCCGCCCTTCTGCTTCAATTCTTCAGGCGACAACTCTGATCCGCCTTCAATCGTATCGGCATAGCACTGGCCCAGCGCGATATGGCACGACGCGTTCTCATCAAAGAGCGTGTTGTAGAACAGTGTTCCTGACTGGCTGATGGGGCTGGAATGCGGCACCAAGGCCACCTCGCCGATCCGGCTTGCACCATCATCAGTTTTGAGCAGCGACTGCAACACATCTTCGCCCTTGCTGGCGGTCGCCTCGACAATCCGCCCCGCCTCGAAGCGCACGGCGATATCCTCGATGACAGACCCCTGATGCGCCAGCGGCTTGGTCGCGGCCACCGTGCCATCGACCTTATAGGCATGCGGGCAGGTAAAGACCTCTTCAGTGGGAATATTCGGCTGACAGGTCACACCATTCAGCGCAGGCGACGCACCGCCTTTCCAGATATGCCCCTCGGCCAGCCCCAACATCAGATCCGTACCCGGCCCCGTATAGTGCAGCGCCGAAAAGTTCTGGTCATTCAGCCAGTTCACCCGCTCTTTCAGGGTGGCGGTATGCGCCGCCCAATTCGCCACAGGATCATCGCCCTCCAAACGCGAGGCCGCATAAATCGCGTCCATCAACTTGCCCTGTGCCTCTTCCACCGGCAGATCGGGAAACACCTTTGCCGCCCATGCAGCACCCGGGTAGGCCACGATATTCCAGTTTACCTCGAACCCGACAATCGGCCCCATCGCGGGTTTGGCGGCAAGCGACGTTGCCTTGCTCAGCCGTGCCACCTTGGCAGGGTCCTGGCCCGCCAGGAGCATCGGGTCATCGCCGGTGATCGCCATCCGCGCAGCCCCGCCTTTGAACGCAGCCGCCATCCCCTCAAAAAACCAGTTCGGCGCCCGATCAAAGCTTTCATCGGGCGCATGTTCATAGCGCGCCAAGGTGATCGCATCATCGTTGAAAAAAGGCGTCACAATCCCTGCCCCTGCCTTATAGGCATGGACCGTAATCCGACGCACCAGATCAAGGGCGGCCATGGGTGCTGTAATGACCAGATCCTGCCCTGGTTGCAGGTTCACACCTGTGCGCACCGCCACTTCGGCAAGACGGTCAAGTTTGACGGGATCAATATAGTCGGACATGGGGCACCTCGATTGTTTGCGCTGACACTATTGCGTGACGCGCCAAGGTCAACCAACTGCGCATCAGCGCCAAGCGTCAAAAGACCCGCTGCGCGGCCCGGCGCACTTCAAAACCGCCGCCTTCAAGATTGGTGCAGGTCACACCCGAGAGCTCTGACTGGCAAGTGATACCATCCAGTATTGCGCGGCGTCCGTATGGCAGCACATTAGACGGCTCTGGCAGGCGATCCGGCTCTGTCACACAAACTAGACGGCCACGCCCCGTCTGATCGACACCAAAGGTTGTCCCCCAATCGCCCTCACAGGACGCCGGACGATCGGTATAGCTCTGGACATCCACACCCAGATCACACCGTACAGCCAGCGGCGCACCGCGGGTCATTTCACAGCGGATATTCCCGGAGGGAGACTGGAA
The DNA here is from genome assembly GCF_900156505.1 of Yoonia rosea. Taxonomy (NCBI): domain Bacteria; kingdom Pseudomonadati; phylum Pseudomonadota; class Alphaproteobacteria; order Rhodobacterales; family Paracoccaceae; genus Yoonia; species Yoonia rosea. Next base: position 1,813,060 of record NZ_FTPR01000001.1, read on the forward strand.
AGCAATATCAGCATGCACCGCGCCAATGCCGCCGCAAACAGCAAGCACCACCGCCGAGACACAGCGGCTTAGAGGGAATGACAATACACTACTCTTCACTTCGAAAGAGTTAACACGATCATTGGGCGAGTCAAAACTCACACTCATGCGACCAAAAGTGAGGGGGCGTATTGGAAACAGTGCTGCACGGATCATCACCTCTGTTGCGATCGCGAAAGCTGCAACAGACACGTGGCACCCACGCGACAGGTTACTCCTGACACGTCCTGTCAGCAGCCACCCTTGAACCCCACCTCAAACACATCAACTATAGGGCAACCCCAAAGGACCGATCCCAATGGCCTACGCCCAGACCGATAAACGCGAGATAGAACAATTCCTCGCCAATCCCGCCCCCGACGTCAAAACCCGCGAAAAGCTGGAAGGCGGCAAGCAATTCGTGCTGAAAACCGAGTTTGAACCGGCTGGCGACCAGCCCACCGCGATCAAGGAACTCTCCGAGGGGATCATGAACGGTGAACGCGATCAGGTGCTTTTGGGCGCAACGGGTACCGGCAAAACCTTCACCATGGCCAAAATGATTGAAGAGACCCAACGCCCCGCGATCATCCTTGCGCCCAACAAAACTCTCGCAGCGCAGCTTTATGGTGAATTCAAAGGCTTCTTTCCTGATAACGCCGTCGAGTATTTCGTGTCCTACTACGACTACTACCAGCCCGAGGCTTATGTCGCCCGCTCGGACACCTATATCGAGAAAGAAAGCCAGATCAACGAACAGATCGACCGGATGCGCCACTCGGCCACCCGCGCGCTGCTGGAACGCGACGATGTGATCATCGTGGCCTCTGTGTCGTGCATCTACGGTATCGGGTCGGTCGAAACCTATGGGGCCATGACGCAGGATATCCACGCGGGCAACGATTATGACCAGCGCCAGATCATCGCCGACCTGATCGCCCAGCAATACCGCCGCAACGATGCCGCCTTCCAGCGCGGCACCTTCCGCGTGCGCGGCGACAGCCTCGAAATTTGGCCTGCCCACTTGGATGACCGTGCATGGAAACTCTCGTTCTTTGGCGAAGAGCTGGAATCCATCACCGAATTCGACCCGCTGACGGGCGAGAAAACGGGCAGCTTCGACAAGGTGCGCATCTACGCCAATTCGCACTATGTGACGCCAAAGCCCACAATGCAGCAGGCCATCATCGGGATCAAAAAAGAGCTGCGCATGCGGCTCGACCAACTGGTTGCTGACGGCAAACTGCTCGAGGCGCAGCGGCTGGAACAGCGCACAAACTTTGATCTGGAGATGCTCGAGGCGACAGGCGTTTGCAACGGCATCGAGAACTATTCGCGCTACCTGACAGGCCGTGCACCGGGTGAGCCGCCCCCAACGCTGTTCGAATTCATCCCCGACAACGCCATCGTCTTTGCCGACGAAAGCCACGTCTCGGTCCCGCAGATCGGCGGCATGTACAAGGGTGACTACCGGCGCAAATTCACGCTGGCCGAACATGGTTTCCGCCTGCCCTCCTGCATGGATAACCGGCCCCTGAAATTCGAGGAATGGGACGCCATGCGCCCGCAATCGGTCTTCGTCTCGGCCACGCCCGCCGCGTGGGAGCTGGAACAGACCGGCGGTGTCTTCACCGAGCAGATCATCCGCCCCACAGGCCTGATTGATCCACAGATCGAAATTCGCCCCGTGGATATGCAGGTTGACGACCTGCTGGACGAGGTCCGCAAAGTCGCCGCAGACGGCTACCGCACGCTGGTCACAACCCTGACCAAACGCATGGCCGAGGACCTGACCGAATACATGCACGAACAGGGCATCCGTGTGCGCTATATGCACTCGGATATCGACACGATCGAACGGATCGAAATCCTGCGCGACCTGCGGCTTGGGGCCTTTGACGTGCTGATCGGGATCAACCTGCTGCGCGAGGGGCTCGATATCCCTGAATGTGGGCTGGTGGCGATCCTGGATGCGGATAAAGAAGGCTTCCTGCGCTCGGAAACATCCCTTGTCCAGACCATCGGCCGCGCCGCGCGCAACGCCGAGGGCCGTGTGATCATGTACGCCGACCGGATCACCGGTTCGATGGAACGCGCGATGAAGGAAACCGAACGCCGCCGCGCCAAACAACTCGCCTATAACGAAGAGCATGGCATCACCCCGATGACGGTCAAAAAGAACGTCGAGGATATTCTGGCGGGCCTCTACAAAGGCGACGTCGACATGAACCGCGTCACCGCCAAGGTCGACAAACCGATGGCGGGTGCGAATTTGCAGGCCGTGCTTGACGGTCTGCGGACCGACATGCGCAAAGCCGCCGAAAACCTCGAATTCGAAGAGGCCGCGCGCCTGCGGGACGAAGTGAAACGGCTGGAAACCGTCGAACTCACGATCTCGGACGACCCACTGGCACGGCAACAGGCCGTGGATAAAGCCGTCGACGACGCGCAGAAGGCGTCAGGTCGGAGTACTGGCGGGCGTGGTGGGATGCGTGGCGGGAAAAGCAGGTATGGGGGGAAGCGGTGAAAAAGTGCCTATTCTGCTGCGCCAATTTGGTTTCTGCCTCAAACCATCCGCAAAGAGGAACTAGAGAGCACATATTCCCGAAATGGCTTCTAGAAGATAAAGACGCCAAAAAACATCCAATTTCGTTCTCTCATTTAGAGATGGCACGCGAGGATGGAAATTCACTTCAATTGACGCCACCTGAACCCCACCGGAGGCTAGCCCTAAATTCATTTTTGTTGGGGAATGTTTGCGCGAGTTGCAATAATGGATGGATGTCAACTCTTGAGAACGACGTAAAGAATGATCTCATAGTTTTGTCTCGAGGTTCTAGCACAACGATAAGAGATCGTGAAAAGCTGGCTATTTGGTGTGTAAAGACAGCATTCACATTGTCAGAGTATCTACAACCGAATGTGGGCGCGCTACCGAAAGAAATAGGTGGAAATCTTCACAGGGTTCGCGATCATCTTCCGACGGATACGGCAGTATTTTACGTTCCGTCCACAAATAAGCAGTTTTGGTTTTCGATACCTTCCACCCACCAAATAATAGCCGGTGATCAAACATCTGCCAAAAAACTATGGAGCAGGTCGTCTAAAATTGTCTTTCAAGTTGGAAAAGCAATCTTCCAAGTGGTGCACGCGCCGGACGCCAGAGAGATAAGTTACAATCTAAAGGACTGTGTTCTTTTAGGAGCAAGTTTGAAGATAAGACCGCAGTTAGGTTCATCTGTCCGAGACACTGGTATCAAAGATGATCTTTTCGTTTTCATGATGTCAAATTCGTTGCTGGCTTGAGGCGCGACGAAGCCGTAGAGTGGGTGAAACCCACGCGCCGCTACATCGGTGGGTTTCACCCACCCTACCCCCATGCAGTCCCGGACTTGATCTGGGACTTCAAGGCACCCAAAACCCCGCCCGGCATCGCCGGGCAGCGGCCGACCTCCCCCCGGAGGCCGCTTTTGCAACGTCGCAATCTGCATCCCCCTCAGACGTGCTGCGACCACACACCGCCAAACACCCCTCCGAAGCGTCCACCAGGTCGGCCGCTGCCCTATGTTGTGCAACCCCACAAACACGCAGCCCCTGACCTGATCAGGGACCTCAACGCCTGCCCCCACCGCGCGTTGCGTCGCCGCGGCCTTGCCCACCGCCGCGCGCCGCCTACATTTCCCTCATGCGCACCGCTCTCGCCTTCCTCCTCCTCGCTTCCCCCGCCGCCGCGTGGGAGTTTTCGGCCTCCCCGATCTGCACCCTGACGGACACGCAAGCGGCAGGTGAAATCACCGTCACCTACGACCCTGCAATCACGGAATATGCCGTCACCGTGACCCTGCCCCAAGGGCGCTGGGCCGGTGATCCGGTCTTTGGCATGGCCTTTGCCAATGACCGTCCGATCAGCATCCAGACTGACCGCCATAGCGTCAGCCCCGATGGCCGCAGCATCACCGTGAAAGACCGTGGGTTTGGCAATGTTCTGGACGGGTTAGAGTTTAACGCCCGCGCCTACGCCATACTGGGTGACACGACCGTCGGCTTTGATCTGGACGGGATTGGCCCCGCCATGACCGCCTTTCGCAACTGCCCCGCCGCCAACCTTGCCTAATGACCGACCCGATCAACCCGACCGACGATAGCGCCCGCGCACTGGCCCAAAACCTGTTGCAAAACACCCGCTTCGCCGCCCTCGCCGTCACCCATCCCGACAGCGGCGCACCCTATGTCGCCCGCACGGCGATGCTCTGGCACGAAGGCGCGCTTCTGACGCTGGTCTCGACGCTGTCACTGCATACAAAGGCGCTTGCCAAGAACCCCGCCTGTGCTGCGCTGATCGGTGAGCCGGGCGCGAAAGGTGATCCGCTTACACATTCGCGCATGACATTGATGTGCACGGCCCACGAGGTTGATAAATCCGCCTTTAAGGCGACGTGGCTGGCGGCCATTCCCAAAGCGAAACTATACTATGATTTCAGCGACTTCAGGCTGTATGCACTGGCGGTCTCCGAGGCGCATCTCAACGGCGGTTTCGGCAAGGCGTTCACCCTAGGCGCGGGCGACCTGCGCGTTTAGTTTCCCCCGCCAGACAACAGTGCCTTCGCGCCATGTGCCATCAAGCAGAACACCCTTCTTCGCGGCATGCGGAAACTGGACCCGCCAATCGCGATATTTGTCATTGCTGACAACACGCAAACCGTGATCCGTAGCCATCGACAGGATCGACACATCCGCAATCACCCCTCTGTTGACAACGCAAATATGCTCCTGCGGGACACCCAAAAGCGGGGCCAGTTTCGCCTCGCTATAGTAATGATCATCAAGGACATAGCCCACACTGGCATCGAAAAACACAATCGGCGTATGGCCTGCGCGTTCAAGGCTGCGCAGCACTTGGGCCAGAATTTTGGCCGACGGTTCAGGCCCCCAATGCATTACGTTCGAGCCATCCACCAGAATGGCGTTTGGCGGCAGCGTATCTTGGGGCGCAAGAGGGACCGGTGGCGTGCGCAGCAACCGCGCCCACAGCAAAATAACAAAACCCAACAAAGCGGGCGCAAGTAAGAGAAGGTCAGAAGCTGCCATAGCGTGAATGAAGTAAGGGCGAGGGATCTCTACCCTCGCCCCTGTCGTTCAGGTTGTCAATGAATTGGCAGATTCAACCCTTGCCCTTCCAGGGCACCAGCCATTTTTCGGCCTGCCGCATCAACATATCAATGCTGAACCCGATGATGCCGATCAGGATAATCCCCATCAGCACGATGTCCGTGCTCTGGAATTTCGAGGCCACCATGATCATCATGCCAGCACCCTTTTCCGCCGCAACCAGTTCTGCCGCCACAACAGTGCCCCAGCAGACACCCATGGCAACGCGTGCACCAGTAAAGATTTCGGGCAACGAGTTCGGTATGATCACATAGCGCATGATCTGCCACTTCGATGCGCCCAGCGAATAGGCCGCATGGACCTTGGAAATTCGCACCCCAGACACACCAGACCGCGCCGCGATCGCCATGATCCAGAGCGCCGCAAGAAACAGCAGGATAATCTTGCCCACTTCCCCGATCCCCGCCCAGATGATCACAAGCGGGATCAATGCAAGCGGTGGCACAGGGCGCATGAATTCGACAATCGGGTCAAACCAGCCGCGGAACCAGTTGGACAGGCCCATGGCATAGCCCAGCGGAATTCCCACAAGCGCGCCCAACAGGAAACCGACGATCACGCGGAAAAGCGAATAGCCCAGATGTTCGGCCAATGTTGAATTGCGATAGCCCACGGTCGCGATTTCACCCAGCCTGCTCCAGACCGCTTCGGGCGATGGCAGCCAGATGGGTTCCATCTGCATGCCGGTGGCGGGTATGATGTTCAGCGTCCCTTTGTCCGACATTGCGACGGTACCAAAACCGACCGCGACACTGCCGCCCGGCGCAATTGCTTGGCCATCTACGGCGGTAATAAACGTCTCTTCATCGCGGCCCATTTCGTCATTGCGGTCCACACGCAGCAATTCACTGCGATAAACAGGGATTGCAATTGCGTCGTTCTTGGCGATGCCATCGCCCGGCGCGACCTCGGGTGCGGCCACGTCTTCACCTGTAGGGTGCACAACAACGCTGACCGTGGCTGTGTCGCTGTCCCCTGCAGGCGTCGTGATCGTATATTCAAACGATCCATCCCCCTGAAACGGGCCCGGTGCATGCATGAACCCGGGCAAGAGCTTCGAGCCGGTAAAGGCGCCCCACAAGATAAAGATCAGCACGATCGAAACAACAGAAGCGACCGTGTTTGACGTGACCGCGCTTTCATCCCCGAAGGTGACAGTCTTGAGCGAGCTGTAGTCATGTTTGGGCGTCAGCAACCGCTTTACGCCGTTCCAGATCACCATCATCAACAGAATGATCAGGACATAACCGATGATATAGGGTGCAGCAGCAAAGAGCGTTGTCAGAACCGCCCAGAATTCGCCCCAGAGGTTTCCTAGCAATTCCATTATGCGTCCTCCGTCCGACCCATGATTTCTTCTTCCATGTCCCAGATCATGCCCAGAATTTCCTCACGGGTTTCGGCGAATTTGGGATGTTTCTTGACCTCGCGTAGGTCCTGACCCACACCCATTTCGGCAAAGGGGAGACGGTATTCGGTGTGAATACGGCCCGGACGCGGCGCCATGACGATCAGGCGTTCGCCCAGCAAAAGCGCCTCTTCCACCGAGTGAGTGATCAGGATGATCGTCTTGCCGGTCTCTTTCCACAGCTTCAGAACCAGACCCTGCATCTTTTCGCGCGTCAACGCGTCAAGCGCGCCCAGCGGTTCGTCCATCAGGATCACATCAGGTTCATTGGCAAGGCAACGCGCCAGCGCAACCCGCTGTTGCATCCCGCCTGAAAGCTCATAAACCGCCTTTTCCTTGAAATCCTGCAAGCCCACAACGTCGAGCAGATGGTCAACAATCTTCGCTTTTTCGGCCTTGGGCATCCCTTTCATTGACGGACCAAAGCCCACGTTTTCACGCACGCTCATCCACTCAAAAAGCGCGCCCTGCTGGAACACCATGCCGCGTTCGGCGGCAGGGCCGGTAACCTTGTGACCGTTCAGCGTGATTGTGCCCTCGGTCGGGGCCAGAAAACCCGCCACGATGTTGAGGAGTGTCGTCTTGCCGCAACCTGATGGTCCCAGAACCGACAGCAACTCACCCGCCTTGAGATCAAGAGAGACGTCTTTCAATGCCTGTACAGATGACCCGTTCGGTAGGTCGAACCGCATCGACAGCTTATCTATTTGTAACCCTGACATGGCTTATCCCGTTGTTTCCCTTGAGAAACCCTACCCGATACGCGGGCAGCGCTTGTCACGAGAAAAGACGGTCGTCTGGCGCGGGGACGACCCGCGCCAGACTCTAACTTACATACCGTCCGCGGCCGTCAGCGGGCCGATATTGATCGCGCCTTCATAGCTGTCCAGCGCAGCAGGGATCGAACCGGATTCGACGAAGACGTCTGCCACACCCTTCATGAAGGAAGGTGCTGCACCGCCAAGCCATGCGCCGGAAAGCTGTGTTGACACGTCGGGGAAGACGAATGTCGCCATTGTTTCAGCAGTCGCGGCCTCATCCATGCCAGCGTCCTGCGCGATCACAGGCAGCATCGCCTCAACACCAGAGCCGTCGTTCCATGCGCTGTTCGCATCGGCGGTCACTTTCAGGAACTTTGCAACAAGGTCGGGGTTCTCTGCAACAAAACCGGCAGGTGCGGATGTGACGTCGAATACCAGAATGCCCAATTCTTCTTTCTCGGCACCGGTCAGCAGGACGTTGCCGTGCTCTTTCATGCGGCGCAGCGCACCGCCCCAACCGCAGGACATATCAACCTGACCTTGGGCCAAAGCTGCGGCACCTTCGGCAGGCGCCATGTCAACCACATTCAGCGATGCAAGATCGACACCGAAGTGATCCATCTGGCGCAAGAAGCCATAGTGGGCCGCCGTGCCAAGTGGCACTGCAACAGTTTTACCCGCCAGTTCGTCCGCGCTGTCCTTGTCAATTTCCAGACCGGAGGACACGACGCAGTTGTCGTTCTCGGCATAGGACACAGCCACGTCCAGAATTTGCAGGTCCTGACCGGCAGATGTGGCAACAACGAAAGGTGGCACACCCTGGCTGACGGAAATCTGTACGTCGCCCGATGCCATGGCCGCCGACATCGCTGTGCCGCTGTCAAAGCTGACCCAGTTTACCGTCACGCCCATCTCTTCATCGTAGGTGCCATTTACCTTGGCGTACTGGAATGGCATCGGCCATTCGAGAAAATAACCAACAGTAATTTCACCGTGTCCGGCCGCAAAAGCCTGCGAGGCACCTGTCATCAGTGCGACACTGGCAGCAGCGCCCATAAGTGCTTTCTTCATTGTCATTTCAGTCTCCCGTGTTGCGACCCTTGGCTAAGGATCGATCATTTGGCGGTTTGCCCGCCTTAAGTTAGCTGAACATGAATAGACATCTGTTCCAAGTCTCATCACCCCCAGCCGGTTTTCTGATGGCCATCTGCCATCCGTTTCGCCTCGTGCCTGATCGCGTGCTCAATTAGGCAGCAAGTCGGTTCCCAGCGAAAGAAATTCAAAGGCGCACGTCAATGATGGATTCATGCTATTTTTCACAGGCATGTTGTTTGGACTGGGGCGGATAAGGCAACTTATTGCCTGTATTTCATAATGTTAGGTAGGATTTACAGTCAGATCAGGCCAACAACATCCCTATTTTGGCCATAACTAAGCGTCCGAACTGGCCCTATTGAGATTGCACAGCCTATAGGCACACTCTGGACATGAGAGGCAGGGACGAGTGTGGATTCGTCCCGCCCTTACCCGCATTCTTTTGGAGCATCGGATATGGATACGCTGAACTTCGCAAATGATCCCGGAACCGTCATTGAGGCCGACCGGGCGCATGTGTGGCACCACCTCAGCCAGCACAAGCAATACGAGACGATTGATCCGCGCATCATCGTAGAAGGCAAGGGCCTGCGCCTGTGGGACATCAAGGGCAAAGAACATGTCGATGCGGTGTCCGGCGGTGTCTGGACGGTGAACGTAGGCTACGGACGCGAACGGATCGGCAAAGCGATCTCGGACGCTGTGACCAAGATGTGCTTCTTCGGCGGCTCGCTGGGCACAATCCCCGGCGCACAATTTGCCGAGATGCTGATCGACAAAATGCCCGGGCTGGACCGGGTCTATTATGCGAACTCCGGCTCGGAGGCGAACGAGAAAGCCTTCAAGATGGTCCGTCAGATCAGCCACAAGCACTATGGCGGCAAGAAGCAGAAAATCCTCTACCGCGAACGCGACTACCACGGCTCGACCTTGGCAACGATGTCCGCTGGCGGACAGGACGAGCGCAACGCGCAGTACGGCCCTTTCGCACCCGGCTTTGTGCGCGTGCCACACTGCCTTGAGTACCGCTCACAGGATGGAAGCGTGGGCGAGGAATATGGCGCAAAGGCTGCACAGGCGATCGAGGATGTGATCCTTGCAGAAGGTGCCGACACCATTGGCGCGCTTTGCCTTGAGCCGATCACTGCGGGCGGCGGTATCATCGTGCCACCCAAAGGCTATTGGGACCGAGTGCAGGAAATCTGCAAGAAATACGATATTCTGCTCCACATCGACGAAGTGGTCTGCGGCATTGGCCGCACCGGCACATGGTTCGGCTATCAGCAGTTCGGCGTGCAGCCCGACATCGTGACCATGGCAAAAGGCGTAGCTTCAGGTTACGCCGCGATCTCATGCTGTGTGACCACGAACCGTGTGTTTGACATGTTCAAGGACGACACCGATCCGCTGGGCTACTTCCGCGATATCTCGACCTTTGGGGGCTGCACAGGCGGCCCTGCCGCCGCCATCGAAAACATGAAGATCATCGAAGAAGAAGATCTGCGTGGCAACTCTGCCGTCATGGGCGAGCACCTGAAAGGCAACCTTCAGGCGCTGATGGAAAAGCACAAATGGATCGGCGATGTGCGCGGCATGGGGCTCTTTGCGGGCGCCGAACTGGTGCAGGACCGCGCGACCAAAGAACCTGTGTCGGAAAAGCACGTCGGCGCCATCGTGGCCGACTGTATGGCGCAGGGCGTGATTATCGGCGCGACCAACCGGTCCGTGCCGGGCTATAACAACACGCTTGTGTTTGCTCCGTCATTGATTGCGACAGCTGACGATCTGGACCACATCACCTCTGCGGTTGATGCGGCCATTACCCGCGTTCTGGGCTAAAATTATCCGGTGCAGGGACAGTCTGTTCCTGCACCCACCCCACCTGAAGCGTCTTGGACGTTGCGTATGTCGCAAAGCATAGCGTGCCCAACACAACCAAAAATCCGACGTGCAGCAGCTTCATTGGTCTTCTCCACCTCATTGCACCTTTGATACGTGCCGGCGCAGGGTTTCCGTCGCGGACCACAGGATTCTCAGCAGCACCACTTGCCGTAGACACGAAATAAGTCCAGTCTGAGCCACAACCTAAGGCCAGACCATGTCTTTATCCGTCGAAACCTTCTTTCTTGACCCTTCCGCAGAAGGCACCTTGCAGGCGCGCATCCAGCAAATGGTGGCGCAGGGTATTCTTACGGGCCGTATCCGCCCGGGCGAGCGGCTGCCGTCGTCGCGCAAGATGGCGGCGCATTTGGGTGTCAGCCGGATCACCGTGACGCTGGCTTACACCGAACTGGTCGCCGATGATTATCTGACCTCACGCGGGCGGTCTGGTTATTTTGTGTCCGACAATGCCCCGGAACCACCCGCCTTTCCGGCCCAACGCGCAAACATTGGCACCGTGGATTGGACACGAACCATTGGCCAGCGCTTCACGCCCGGCCTGAGCATGGACAAACCGGCAGACTGGGCCGACTACCGCTATCAGTTCATCTATGGGCAGACAGATAAAACACTCTTTGACAGCGCTAACTGGCGGCTTTGTGCCTTGCGGGCGCTGGGGATGCGGGACTTTAGCGCGCTCACATCGGATTATTTCGATGGCGATGATCCGCAACTTGTTGATTTCATCGCGCGCCAGACGCTGCCAAGGCGTGGCATCCTCGCCAACCCCGATGAGATCCTCGTGACGATGGGCGCGCAAAATGCGCTATGGCTTTCGGCGCAGGTTCTGTTGAACAGCCGCAGGCGTGCGGCCATCGAAGACCCCTGCTATCCCGCACTGCGCACGATCTTGACGCAATCGCGTTGCCAGCTGAGCGTCGTTCCCGTTGATCAGGACGGACTGCCGCCCGAAAACCTTCCCGAAGATACGGACGTCGTTTTCACAACGCCCAGCCACCAATGTCCGACTGCCGCCACGATGCCACTGGACCGGCGCAATGCCCTGCTGGAAAAAGCGGAAGCCGAGGATTTCATTATCGTCGAGGATGATTACGAATTCGAGATGTCGTTTCTGAAATCGCCGTCACCATCTCTCAAATCGCTCGATAAGAACGGGCGCGTGATCTATGTTGGGTCGTTTTCAAAGTCGCTGTTTCCGGGATTGCGCCTTGGCTATCTGGTCGGTCCCGCACCGTTCATCCGCGAGGCCCGCGCCCTGCGCGCCACAGTCCTGCGCCACCCACCCGGTCACATACAGCGCACCGTCAGTTACTATCTGTCTTTGGGGCACTATGATGCGCTGATCCGCCGGATGAGCAAGACCTACCATGAACGGCGGCAATTACTGGTTGGCGCACTTGATCAACACGGGCTGACGATTGCCGGACAAGGGACATACGGCGGATCATCCGTCTGGCTCAAGACACCTGCGGGCATTGATACCAAGGTTTTGGCCGAGACCTTAAGGGCGGATAGCGTTCTGGTCGAACCCGGTGCACCCTTCTTTGCAGGTGAAACCCCACCGACCGAATACTTGCGGCTTGCCTACTCCTCAATCCCCTCGGCGCGCATCCCTGAGGGGATCAACCTGATTGCCAAGGCAATCCAAAATTATTGATTTTTGAGACTTAGTGTCTCAAAATAATTTACGCTGGCCTTAGGGACGCAGGGCAACTGGACCTAACGTCCGCGCCGTGCAAAACCTAGTGTCAAGAAAGCGAAACTGGGGGGATTCTGCGCTCCCTTTTTCTTTGGAATTTAGGGAAGGACCCACCGCCATGAAAATGACCACTGAAGAAGCATTCGTCAAAACGCTGCAGGCGCACGGCATTCGCCACGCCTTCGGGATCATCGGATCTGCCATGATGCCGATCTCTGACATTTTCCCCGCCGCCGGCATCACATTCTGGGACTGCGCCCATGAAGGCTCTGCCGGTATGATGGCTGACGGTTACACCCGCGCCACCGGCGAGATGTCGATGATGATCGCGCAGAACGGGCCAGGCATCACCAACTTTGTCACTGCCGTCAAAACTGCCTATTGGAACCACACCCCTTGCTTGCTGGTCACACCGCAGGCTGCGAACAAGACGATCGGTCAGGGCGGTTTTCAGGAAATGGAACAGATGAATCTGTTCAAAGACTGTGTGGCCTATCAGGAAGAAGTCCGCGACCCGTCCCGCATCTGCGAGGTTCTGGCCCGCGTCATCGCCAAGGCCAAGCGTCTGTCCGGTCCGACCCAGATCAACATCCCGCGCGATTTCTGGACCCAAGTGATCGACATTGAAATCCCCGAGCCGGTCGAGTTTGAATCCAGCCCGGGCGGCGAAACATCCATCGCGAAAGCCGCTGAGCTTTTGTCCACAGCCAAATTCCCTGTCATTCTGAATGGTGCTGGCGTTGTTCTGGCCGAAGGCGGGATCGAGGCCTCTAAGGTTCTGGCCGAAGCGCTCGATGCGCCTGTCTGCGTCGGATACCAGCACAACGACGCATTCCCCGGCAACCACCCGCTGTTTGCAGGTCCGCTGGGCTACAACGGGTCCAAAGCCGGCATGGAACTGATCAGCAAGGCTGACGTTGTTCTGGCCCTTGGCACACGCCTGAACCCCTTCTCGACCCTGCCCGGTTACGGCATCGACTATTGGCCGACAAATGCGAAAGTCATTCAGGTTGATATCAACCCTGACCGCATCGGCCTGACCAAGAAGGTTACCGTCGGCATCGTCGGTGATGCGGCCAAGGTTGCCAGAGGCATTACAGCGCATCTTGCGGATACGGCAGGCGACGCGGGCCGCGACGAGCGCAAGGCGATGATCGCGCAAACCAAATCGGCTTGGGCGCAGGAACTGTCCAGCCTCGATCACGAGCAGGATGATCCGGGCACAACATGGAACGAGCGTGCGCGGCAGGCCCGTCCTGACTGGATGTCACCGCGTCAGGCATGGCGCGCTATTCAGGCCGCAATGCCGGAAAACGCGATCATTTCGTCCGACATCGGCAACAACTGCGCCATCGGCAACGCCTACCCAAGCTTCCCTACCGGTCGCAAATACCTTGCACCCGGCCTCTTTGGTCCGTGCGGCTACGGCCTGCCATCCATCGTGGGCGCGAAAATCGGCCAGCCTGATGTGCCTGTGATCGGTTTTGCAGGCGACGGCGCTTTCGGTATCGCGGTGAACGAACTGACAGCGATTGGCCGCGATGAGTGGCCAGCCATCACGCAGATCGTGTTCCGCAACTACCAGTGGGGCGCGGAAAAGCGCAATTCGACCCTATGGTTCGACGACAACTTTGTCGGCACCGAACTGGACATGAAAGTGTCCTACGCGGGCATCGCACAGGCCTGCGGCCTGATCGGTGTGCAAGCCAAGACGATGGAAGAGCTGACAGCGCTGTTGAACCAGGCGATCAAGGATCAGATGGAGAATAACAAGACCACGCTGATCGAAGTGATCCTGAACCAGGAGTTGGGTGAACCCTTCCGCCGCGACGCCATGAAAAAGCCTGTCAAAGTGGCCGGCATCTCGGCGTCCGACATGGCAGCTGAATAGGTTTGCCATTCGACCTTGGCCCCGGCACAGCGGCGGCCCTTGCAATTGCTTTGCTAGGGGCCGCCTTTGTCCGGGGCTATTCGGGTTTCGGGTTCTCGGCGATCTTTATCGCCTTTGCTGCCCTTGTGACAAACCCGCTTCCTTTGATCCCGGTGGTCTTTGCATGCGAAATCTTGATGACAGTCTTTCAGGCCCGCGGCATTCGCGGATATGTCGACTGGCGCAGGGTACTTTACATGCTGTGCGGGGCCGCAATTGCACTGCCCTTTTCGGTCACGGTCATGCTGTCGGTGGGCACAGATACCGCGCGGATCGTGATCTCTGCGATCATTCTGGTGATGTCACTGGTGCTGCTGTCCGGCTGGACATTGCAGCGGCGGATCGGGGCATTGGGACACGGCGGGGTCGGCATCATCTCGGGGGCGTGCAACAGCGCAGGCATCGGCGGCTTGCCCGTCGCCGCCTTCATGTCCGCGCAACCGATGCAGGCCGCAACCTTTCGGGCCACCATGATTGTCTACCTCACAGGGCTCGACATGATCACCCTGCCACTGTTGTGGGCGGGCGGATTGGTCAGCTGGGATACCGCCATTGGCCTAGTCATGGCCTTTCCCTTGCTGGGTCTGGGTGTCTGGCTGGGCGGACGACAGTTTCTTTCCGCTTCCCCTTCGACATTCCGGCGCTTTGCGGTGATGCTGCTGATGACGCTCTCGCTTCTGGGGCTCTTGCGCGCAGTGAAAGGCATATAAAATGACATCACCCTTCCTTTCCACCCGTGCGGCACAGGCCCCGGCAGATTTGATTGCCCTCGCCCAAAGCTATGGCGCACCCCGCGTCGCCATTGCACGTGCGGGTTCGCCGCTGCCAATGGAAGCCGCCGAGGACGCCACCAAAGCCGGCATTATGGTACCCGTTTTTGTGGGTGAGGCCGATCTGATCCGCGCCGAGGCGGCAAAGCTCGATTGGGATATTTCGGGCTATGACCTGCACGACACCAAAGGCGAGGAAGAGGCAGGTCGCACCGCCGCCGCCTTGTGTGGCGCAGGCGAGGCCGATGTTTTGATGAAAGGGCAGCTGCATACCGATGTCTTTATGAAGACCGCCGTTGCCCGCGATGCGGGGCTGCGCACAGGTCAGCGCTTTGTGCATATCTTCCACATTTCCCACCCCGATGGCGGCAAGCCGATCCTGATCTCGGACGCGGCTGTCAACGTGGCCCCCGACATCAAGACGCGCCAGTCGTCGATTATCGAAGTCAAGAAACTGCTGAACAGACTGGGCAATGACCGCCCCAAAATTGCGATCCTGTCAGCCACTGAAAGCGCCATTCCTTCGGTACCATCATCCATGGACGCCAAAGAATTGGCGGACTGGGCGCGCGCCGAAGTCGAGGGGATTGATGTGTCCGGCCCGCTGGCCTTTGATCTGATCATGTCACCCGAAGCGGCGGCGACCAAGAAGCTGACTGACGATCCTGTCGCGGGCCATGCCGATGCCATCATCGTGCCCGACATCGTTTCCGGCAACGCGCTGTTCAAAGCCTTCGTCTATCTGACCGGCGGTTGCGCTGCGGGGATCGTCACGGGCGCAAAAGTGCCGATCCTGCTGACCTCACGCGCCGATCCACCTGCGGCCCGGATCGCCTCTGCAGCCTTGGCCGCCATCAGTTGCGGGTTGGCAAAGTGATCTTAGTTCTGAACGCAGGCTCCTCCTCGCTCAAGATCGAGGTCTTTGACGAAGCGCTCCGCTCTGTCACTGCGGGTCGTGTAACGAACCTTGGGTCTGCGGGCGAATTGCGGTTGGGTGACAATACAAGTGCGGTAAAGGCGAGGGACCATGCGCAAGCGCTTGACCTGGTGCTGGCGGCCTTGCGTGACGCGGGCTATCCGTTGACGGCATTTTCTGCCGCTGCGCATCGCATCGTCCACGGCGGCGCGGTGATGACAGCGCCCGCGCGCCTGCGCCCGCCGGTGATTGCCACCATTGAAAGCGTGATCCCGCTGGCCCCTTTGCACAACCCCAACAACCTTGCAGGCGTCTATGCCCTGCAAAAACTGGCCCCTGATCTGCCGCAATATTGCAGCTTCGGGACGGCGTTCCACGCCACCAACCCCGAGGTCGCGACACGCTATGCGATCCCGCAAACACACCATGATGCAGGCATCCGGCGCTATGGCTTTCACGGCCTGTCCTACGCCAATATGGTTGCCGAATTCGGCACGGAATTGCCGGAGCACCTGCTGGCCTTTCACCTCGGCAACGGGGCCAGCCTTTGTGCGATCAAGGGCGGCAAATCCATCGCCACTTCGATGGGATATTCTCCGCTCTCGGGTCTGACCATGGGTACAAGGTCTGGTGACATTGACGGTGCTGCGGTGCTGCGCATGTCAAAGGCGCTGGGTGAGGACGAGACTGACCGGATGTTGAACAAGACCTCTGGTCTGCAGGCGCTTGCGGGCGAAAACAACATGAAGACGCTACTTGAGCGCACAGACGACGCCGCCAAATTCGCCGTTGAACATTTCTGCTATTGGGCCGCGCGTCACGCGGGATCGGCCATCGTTGCCATGGGCGGGGTGGATGCGGTCGCCTTCACTGGTGGGATCGGCGAAAACGCGGCGCCTGTGCGCGACCGGATCATGGCGCTACTGTCCTGCTTTGGAACCGTTCCGGTCCATGTCATCGTCGCCGACGAAGAAAAACAAATCGCCCGCGACGCGCTGGCGCTGATGGCACAGGGGCGCTGAGTGATGGACGGCTTGCTTGCAACACTTGATCTGACAGGACAGGAATTCCTGATCCTGACGGTGATCGTGATTGTGGCTGGCATTGTGCGCGGTTTTTCGGGCTTTGCGCTTTCGGCGGTTGTGATGGCAAGCGCCGTCATCATTCTGCCACCCGTGCAAATCATCCCGATCTGCTGGTGGCTTGAAATGACGGCCTCGGTGCTGATGGCAAAAGGTGGATGGCAAGAGGCGGACCGCGGTATCGTCATGGGCCTGGTGATTGGATCAACCATCGGCGTACCTTTCGGTCTGCTCCTGACGACTTCTGTCTCTGTTGAAGCCAGTCAGTTGATTGCTCTGACCGTCATCATTGCGCTGGCGCTGACTCAGTTGGCCAAGATCCGGCTTGCGTTTCTGGCCACCAAACCGGGGCTCTATGGGTCAGGTTTCGCCGCCGGTGTCGTGACCGGCCTTGCCAGCGTGGGCGGCATGGTGATCGCAATCTATGTCTTGTCGCAAGATGCGCCCGCCGCGAAAATGCGTGCAGCCCTCGTGCTCTTCCTTTTCGTCAGCTCGCTGACCTCGCTTATCATGCTGCTCTGGTTCGGCGTAATGAATAGCACTGCCGCCGCGCGCGGGCTGAGCCTTGCTCTTCCGACAACGCTGGGTGTGTTCTTGGGTCAACGCCTGTTCACGCCGCGGTTTGCCCCGTACTATCGCCCTGCCTGCCTGTCACTGCTTTGTGCTTTGGCAGGTGCCGCCCTTGTCCGCACCCAATTCGCTTGAAAGGTACACATATGTCACTTGATCAGCCCCAACTGGATACATCGCCGAAAGTGTCGGACGAAGTGCGCAAGACGACCTGTTACATGTGTGCCTGCCGCTGCGGGATTAACGTGCATATGAAAGACGGCAAAGTCGCCTATATCGAAGGCAACAAGGACCATCCCGTGAACCAAGGCGTGCTCTGTGCCAAAGGGTCCGCCGGCATCATGCAGCACAACGCACCCTCACGGCTGCGCGCACCGCTCAAGCGCGTGGGGGAACGCGGCTCGGGCGAGTTCGAGGAGATCAGCTGGGAAGAGGCGCTGACACTGGCAACCGAATGGCTGGCGCCGATCCGCGAAAAAGCCCCCGAAAAGCTCGCGTTCTTCACAGGCCGCGACCAGTCACAATCCTTTACCAGCTTCTGGGCACAGGGCTTCGGCACGCCCAACTATGCAGCCCACGGTGGGTTCTGTTCAGTCAACATGGCGGCAGCGGGCATCTATACGATGGGTGGCGCGTTTTGGGAGTTCGGCCAACCCGATTGGGACCACACAAAGCTTTTCATGCTGTTTGGCGTGGCTGAAGACCACGACAGCAACCCCATCAAGATGGGCATCGGCAAACTCAAGGCACGCGGCGCGCGGATGATCGGTGTGAACCCGATCCGTACGGGCTATAACGCGGTGGCCGATGACTGGGTGGGTATTACCCCCGGCACGGATGGCTTGTTCATCCTCGCAATGGTCCACTGTCTGATGAAAGCGGGCAAAATCGATCTGGACTATCTGGCGCGCTTCACCAATGCCTCCGTGCTGGTGAACGAAGATCCGAAGTCCGAACAGTTCGGTCTGTTCCTGCGCGATGAAGACGGGCAACCACAAGTCATCGACCGGCGCACCGGCGATCTGGCGCCTTGGAACGGTCAGGGGGTCGAACCCGATCTGGCCGCAACCTACCGCTCCAAAGGTGTCACACATCGCCCTGTGTTCCACCAGATGGCGGACCGCTATCTGTCCGAAGACTACGCGCCGGAAGCCGTGGCCGAGCGGTGCGGGATTTCCGCCCAGCGCATCCGAGCAATCGCCGCCGATCTGGCCCGCGTTGCCTTTGACGAAGCGATTGAACTGGACCGCCCCTGGACCGATTTCCGCGGCAAGAAACACGACAAGATGGTCGGCCGCCCTGTCAGCTTCCACGCAATGCGTGGCATCTCGGCGCACTCCAACGGGTTCCAGACCTGCCGCGCGCTCCATGTGCTGCAAATCCTGCTCGGGTCTGTCGAAGTCCCCGGTGGTATGCGTTTCAAACCGCCCTACCCCAAACCAGCCACAGCCCACCCCAAGCCGCACGGCAAAGTCACCCCCGGTGCCGCGCTTGACGGCCCGCACCTTGGCTATACCCAAGGGCCGGAAGACCTCTTGCTGGATGCAGAAGGTAACCCGACCCGCATCGACAAAGCCTATTCATGGGAAAACCCGATGTCGGCGCACGGGCTGATGCATATGGTGATCTCGAACGCCCATGCGGGTGTGCCCTACAAGATTGACACGCTGTTTATGTATATGGCGAATATGTCTTGGAACTCGTCCATGAATGTGGGCGGCGTGCACAAGATGCTCACCGACAAGGACGAAAACGGCGATTATGTCATCCCGCGGATCATCTATTCCGACGCCTATTCATCCGAAATGGTGGCCTACGCCGATCTGATCCTGCCCGATACCACCTATCTGGAACGGCACGACTGTATCTCGCTTCTGGACCGCCCGATCTGCGAGGCCGATGGCGTGGCTGATGCGATCCGCTGGCCGGTCGTGGAACCTGACCGTGATGTGCGCGGGTTCCAGTCTGTGCTCTGCGATCTGGGCGCGCGGCTTGGCCTGCCCGGTTTCGTGAACGAGGACGGCAGCCAGAAATATGAAGACTACGCCGATTACATCACCAACCACGTCCGCCGCCCCGGTGTCGGGCCGCTGGCCGGATGGCGTGTTGGCGAAAACGGGAAACTACAGGGCGGACGCGGTCAGCCTAATGGCAGCCAGTTGCAGAACTACATCGACAATGGCGGCTTCTGGATTGAACACGTCCCCGAAAACGCCGCCTACTACAAACCCTTCAGCATGGAGTACCAGGATTGGGCCGTGAAGATGGGCTTCTATGATGTGGTCCAACCCTATATCTTCCAGCTTTACGTCGAACCCCTGCGCAAATTTCAGGCCGCCGCCGAAGGTATCGGCACACGGCAACCGCCGGAACACTTGCGCGAACGGCTGAAACTGACAATGGACCCGCTCCCGTTCTGGTACCCCCCGCTTGAGGACGGCCACGCCGATCCGGTCGAATACCCGATCCACGCGCTGACCCAACGGCCCATGGCGATGTACCATTCCTGGGGCACGCAGAACGCCTGGCTCCGGCAGATCCACGGGCATAACCCGCTTTATGTGCCGACAAAGATCTGGGAGGCCAACGGCTTTCAGGAAGGCGACTGGGCATGCGTTTCCTCGGTGCACGGGTCCATCACCGTCCCTGTCGCCCATCAGGCGTCGCTCAACCCCAATACCGTCTGGACATGGAATGCGATCGGAAAACGCAAAGGCGCATGGGCGCTGGATGAAAAGGCACCCGAGGCCACCAAGGGTTTCCTGCTCAACCACCTGATCCACGAATTGCTGCCACCCAAAGGTGACGGCCTGCGCTGGGCCAACTCTGACCCCATCACCGGACAGGCCGCGTGGTTCGACCTGCGGGTAAAAATCGAGAAATCCGCCGTACCGAACGAGGCGCAACCGGTCATGCCGGCGATCAAATCCCCCGTCCCCAAAGGACCGAAAAATCTCGCATGGAAGGTCGGCAAATGACCAACCGACAAGTGCTCTTGATTATTGCTACCTTCGTCGCCCTGACCTTGGGCAGTTTCATCTGGTACATCGCCACATGGGACAGCCGCAAAGGCGGCGATCAGACGACCCTTATCATCTTGCCTGAAAAACTTCCGCCGGAGGCTCCGGTGCTTGCAACAGGGACAAAGCTATGACCCAACTCCCGCCACCTTCCGCCAAAAAACTCGGCCTCGTGATCGACCTTGATACCTGTGTGGGCTGCCATGCCTGTGTCGTCTCATGCAAAGGCTGGAATACCGAAAATTATGGCGCGCCACTGTCGGATCAAAATGCCTATGGTGCCGATCCATCCGGCACCTTTCTGAACCGCGTCCACTCCTACGAGGTGCAACCGGCAGAGGGCGAAGCCCAACTCATCCACTTCCCCAAATCCTGCCTGCACTGCGAGGACGCGCCTTGCGTTACCGTCTGCCCCACAGGCGCCAGCTATAAACGCGCCGAGGACGGCATCGTTCTGGTCAACGAAAGTGACTGCATCGGCTGCGGTCTTTGCGCATGGGCCTGCCCTTACGGCGCGCGGGAACTGGACGCAAAGGAAGGGGTGATGAAGAAATGCACCCTCTGCGTGGACCGCATCTATAACGAAAACCTCCCCGAAGAAGACCGCCAGCCCGCCTGCGTGCGCACCTGCCCTGCCGGTGCCCGCCACTTCGGCGATCTGGGCGATGCAGACAGCGATGTGTCCAAACTGGTGGCCGAACGCGGCGGGTTTGATCTGATGCCCGAACAAGGCACCAAGCCGGTCAACAAATACCTGCCTCCCCGCCCCAAGGACGAAATGCCCGAATTCGACGTGCTTGCCCCCTACCTCGAACCCATCGCCAGCGACGGCAAAGGCTTTGTCGGCTGGCTCGACAAAGCTCTCTCATCCCTGCCCGGAGGCGCCAAATAATGCATCCCGCAGCTTCTGTTATCATATTCAACACATTCTCGGGCCTCGGCTTCGGCCTGCTCTTCTGGCTTGGCATGGGCGCAATCGTACCGACCGGGATGGGCGCGTTCATCTGGTTCACCATCGCCTATCTCTTCGCGGTGGGCGGGCTCATTGCCTCGACATTCCACCTCGGCCACCCCGAACGCGCGATCAAAGCCTTCAGCCAATGGAAAACCAGCTGGCTCAGTCGTGAAGGCATCTGCGCGGTCTTCGCGCTGCTCGTCATGGCGGTCTACGGTGCCGGTCTGGTCTTTGCCGAAACGCGGCTCACTCTGGTCGGTATCATCGGCGGGCTGGCATCGCTGGGTGTGGTCTTCACAACGTCGATGATCTACGCGCAGATGAAAACCGTTCCGCGCTGGCGGCACTGGACGACACCGGCCATGTACTTGCTCCTGTCGGTCGGCGGCGGCGCGCTCTTGTCGGGGCAAGTCACCATCGCAACAGTGCTCTTCGTCCTCGGCGCTGCCCTGCAAGTCTTTGCATGGCTCTCGGGCGACACCCGTTTCCAGACCTCCGGTACAGACATGGCAACCGCGACTGGCCTCGGGCAAATCGGCAAGGTCCGCGCGTTTGAGCCGCCGCACACCGGCACCAACTATCTGATGCGCGAATTTATCTATCAAGTCGGGCGTAAACACGCCGACAAACTGCGCATCATCACGATCGCTCTGGCCTTCGTCCTTCCGGTGATCCTGCTGCTTTTGCCGTTCAACCACATCTTGGCCGTGCTGGCGGTCCTCAGCCATATAGCAGGCGTGCTCACGCTCCGCTGGCTGTTCTTCGCCCAAGCCGAACATGTCGTGGGCCTATACTACGGCAAACGCTGACCCGTTATTATTGGCCCGAAAATATCCTGGGGGAGGCCCACAGGGTCGGGGGCAAAGCCCCCTCCACCCTCAGCGCCGGATGCGCAGTTCTGTTTCTGCGTCAAAAAGAAAGATGCGGCTTGGATCAATACGGATTCCGACCGTGGCGCCTTCAGCGGTGCGCTCGTCTCCGCGCTCTTCCACGATGATCCGTTCGCCTGTGTCAGATGTCAGATAGGCAAATGACACGCCGCCAAGGCTTTCAGTCAATTCAACCGTATGCGTCTCCCCATCAGGATCAATGGTGATATGCTCGGGGCGCGCGCCGACACTGACAGCCTTGCCTTCATAGGCAGTGCTGACCAAGCCGTCATATCGGGCGGCCAAACTCGGTGCGTCAACGCTGCCGCCCTTGACCGTACCGTTCACAAAATTCATCGCGGGTGACCCGATAAAGCCCGCCACAAACTTGTTGTCCGGATCGCGGTAGAGATCCATCGGCGCGCCCACCTGCTCGATGACGCCCAAGCGCAACACGACGATCTTATCGGCCAATGTCATCGCCTCAACCTGATCGTGCGTGACATAAATCATCGTGGCGCCGATTTCCTTGTGCAGACGGGCAATCTCGACGCGCATCTCGACCCGCAGTTCGGCATCAAGGTTGGACAGGGGTTCATCAAACAAGAACACCTCAGGCCCCCGCACAATGGCCCGGCCAATCGACACGCGCTGGCGCTGGCCGCCGGACAGGGCCGCCGGCTTGCGATCCAGATAAGGCTCAAGTTTCAGAATTCGGGTCGCCTCGGCCACCTTGGCGGCGATCTCCGCTTTGGGATGGCCGTTCATTTTCAGGCCAAAGCCCATGTTGTCCTTGACCGTCATATGCGGATAGAGCGCGTAGGTCTGGAACACCATCGCGACACCCCGCTCGGAGGGGTCCATGCGCGTGACATCCCGATCTCCGATATGCATCGCGCCTTCGGTGGTTTCTTCCAGCCCCGCAACCATACGCAAAAGCGTCGACTTGCCACAGCCCGACGGGCCAACAAAAACGCAAAACTCGCCATCCGCGATTTCAAGGTCAATGCCGTGAATGACCTGTACATCGCCATAGCGCTTGATGACGTTCTTCAGCGTTACACCTGACATGGCTTATATCCCTGTTGTTTCTTTTGTCTGGTAGTCGGGAAAGCTCCAGTTCTGGGCATCCCGTGTAATTTTATCGGCTGTCTCGCGCAGGATCGGCACATAAGCCTCCAGTCCTGCAAGATTGGTCCGGCTGGTCGTGCTGGTGACCGAAAGCGCCCCCAGGACGCGGCCAGCCGAGGTCAGGATCGGCATCGCCACACAGATAATTCCGGGCTCGTGTTCTTCGCGATCAAAACCATAGCCGTTCTGGCGGATGTCACTCAACTCCGCCCGCAGCGCATCCGCACTATCAAGCGTGTGGTCCGTAAAGCCATGAAAGGACTGTTGTTCGATGACACGCTCGATGGCATCCTCATCCAGAAACGCCAACATCACCTTGCCGACACCTGTGCAATAAGCAGGCCCGACCTTGCCCGCCTGACTGTACATCTGCACGGGATTATTCGCGTTGCGCTTGTCAATATAAAGCACCTGCGCATGATCCAACTGCGCAAGATGGACAGTCTCGCCCACGGCTTTGCTCAGGGCATCCAGATGCGGACGCGCCACAGGGGCAAGTGTCGATTGATCCCAAGCCGTATGGGCCAGACGCACGAGACGCAGGCCAGGTGTGTAGGTCTGCCGCTCGGGATCATAGGCCAGCATCTGTTGATTGGTGAGGGTTTGAAGGAACCTGTATAAGGTCGGTTTGGGAAAGTCAGACTGCGCCAGAATCTCGCTGAAACGCACAGGCCGCCCGAAGGCCGCAACCTGATCCAGCACCTCAAGTGCCTTTCCAACTGTGCCGTCACCGGTCACCCGCCCCATGTGTCCTCCCTTTGTCGATCCGGGCAATTCGCACCGCTCCCCTCACGGTGCTGCCTTCGACTGTTGACAAGGCTAGCCTGTTCACGGTTTAGTATCAACATCCAAAACCAAGTTTCAAATAATGAAACCTGTTTACACACGGAAGCATACTGGGAGGAAACCATGCATTCCATTTTGAAAACGTCGCTCGCGGCGTTGGTCGCAGCTGGCGTCACGGCGTCATCCGCAGCTGCAGACGCTCACGGACTGTCCGGAGAGCTGAATATCATATCTGACATGTCCAACCCCGCACCACGCGCGGTGATGGAAGGTCTGGCAGCCGATTTTGATGCGCTGCACCCGAACCTTGAGGTCAACCTGACAATCGTTGACCGTGAAGCATGGAAAACGCAGATCCGCAACGCGCTGGGTGCGAACCCGCCGGATGTGGTGAACTGGTATGCTGCCAACCGGATGCGCCCCTACGTCGACGCGGGCCTCTTTGCGGACATCTCTGACCTCTGGGCCGAACCTGAATTCGAAGCGCTGGCATCGACCAAAGGTGCGATGACACTCGACGGCGCACAGTGGGGTGTGCCTTACACATACTACCAGTGGGGCGTTTACTATCGCAAAGACATCTTCGACCAGTACGGCCTGTCCGAGCCGACAAACTGGGAAGAAGAGATGGCAAACTGCCAGACACTGCTCGACAATGGCGTTAAATGCTACACCATCGGCACCAAGTTCCTTTGGACGGCTGGCGGCTGGTTTGACTATATCAACTCGCGCACCAACGGGTACGATTTCCACATGGCACTCGCCCGCGGTGAAGTCGAATGGACAGACGACCGTGTCCGTCAGACATTCGCCAACTGGCGTCAGCTGATCGACATGGGCGCCTTTATCGACGACCACCAGACCTATAGCTGGCAGGAAGCCCTGCCCTTCATGGTCAATGGCGAAGCCGCAGCGTATCTAATGGGCAACTTTGCGGTTGCTGCCATGCGTGACGGCGGTCTGACCGATGATCAGCTGGACTTCTACCAGTTCCCTGTGATCAACCCTGACGTTGATTTCGCCGAAGACGCGCCAACCGATACGTTCCACATCGCATCGGGTGCACAGAACATGGACGCCGCAAAGGAGTTCCTGCGCTATGTCACCTCTGCCGAGGTCCAGACAGCGATCAACGCAGGCGATGCTTTGGGCCAGTTGCCTGTAAACGCGAACGCGTCGATCGACGCGGACAAGTTCCTTGAGCAAGGCTTCGACATGCTCTCGAACAACGCGGGCGGCGGGATCATGCAGTTCTTTGACCGTGACTTTGATGCGGAAATGGCCTCTGTCGGCATGGAAGGCCTGCAAGAGTTCATGGTGTTCCCTGACAACCTTGACGACATCCTGATGCGTCTCGAAGAAACACGTCAGCGCATTTACAACTAACGCTACGGTGGGTTTTACCCACCATACAGCACCCACCCAACGAGGGTGGGTGCACCCCACGCCCGCAACCCATCTGCAAGCCCACTTGTGGTTTTCACATGTGTTGACCCAGCAGGAGAAACGCCATGTCGGTGTCACCCGCCTTCCCAAACACCCACGCCGACAGGCCGCAGCGCGGCTGGTACAAGCGCAACGAGATTGCGATCACCCCGTGGCTGTTCCTGCTGCCGGCGATGATCTTTTTTGCGATCTACGTCATTTTTCCTATTGGCCAGTCGTTCTGGATTTCATTTCACGAATGGGACGGGCTGGGCGAGAAAACATGGGTCGGCACCGCCAACTACGAACGCCTACTTGGGTGGGGCGATGCCAATGTTGACCGCAAGTTTTCGGTGTCGTTCTGGAACAACCTCAAATGGCTGGTGCTCTATCTGCTGGCGATCCCCGCAGGCCTCTTTATTGCGCTTTTCCTCAACCAGACCGTCACAGGCATCCGCTTTTACAAGTCGATGTTCTTTTTCCCTTTTGTCATCAGCCAGGTCGTTGTGGGTCTGGTGTTCAGCTGGTTCTACCTGCCGCGCGAAGGGCTTTTGAACGCGATCCTTGGTTTCTTTGGTGCAGGCCCGATCAACGTGCTGGGCGATCCGACATTGGCAACCTACGGCATTATCGCGGCTGGCCTGTGGCCACAGACGGCATACTGCATGATCCTCTATCTGACGGGTCTGAACGCCGTTGATCCCGAACAGGTCGAGGCCGCGCGCCTTGATGGCGCGAAGGGTCCAAAGATGCTGTGGTATGTGATCCTGCCCCAACTCAAGCCTGCGACCTTTATCGCCTTTGTCGTCACCATCATCGGCGCGCTGCGGTCCTTCGACCTGATCAGTGTCATGACCAACGGCGGGCCTTTCGGATCAACCCGCGTGTTGTCGTTCTATATGTTCGAGGAATCACTATCCGAATTCGGGTTTCGCATGGGCTATGGTGCGGCCATTGCCGTGATCCTGTTCTTCATCATGCTGGGGTTCATCACCTATTTCCTCTACGCGATGTACCGTGACGAAAAGGGAGCGCACTGATGTTTCCGACACCGATCGCAAAGACCTCGCGCACGTGGCAGATCTCGTATCAGGTTCTTTTGCCGGTGATGTTGATCATCTGGCTCTTGCCGCTAATCGCCGTAGCCAACTTCTCAATCAAACCCGAGTCAGATTTCGTCAACGGCAACTACTGGGGCATCCCCAGCAGTTTTGAGGCCTTCTCGAACTACGGACGCGTTTTCTTTGAATCTAACATGCCGCGCTATTTGTGGAATTCGCTCTTTATTACGATCCCCACGGTGATCGGGGCGGTCGCGCTGTCTGCCATGGCCGGTTTTGCACTGGGTGTGTACAAGTTCAAAGGTAATCTGCTGATCTTTTTCATCTTCATTGCGGGCAACTTTGTTCCGTTCCAGATCCTGATGGTGCCCGTGCGGGACCTGACACTGAGCCTGAACCTCTATGACACCAAAACAGGTCTGGTGCTGTTCCACATCGCCTTCCAGACCGGATTTTGCACACTCTTCATGCGCAACTTCATCCGTGCGCTGCCCTTTCCGTTGATCGAGGCTGCCCGTGTCGAAGGCATCGCCGAATGGCGGATCTTCCTTTTCGTGGTCCTGCCTTTGATGAAGCCCGCGCTGGCAGCGCTTGCCGTGCTGATCTTTACCTTCATCTGGAACGATTATTTCTGGGCTGTTGTCCTGACCCAAGGACCGGATGCACAACCCGTCACCGCCGGTATCACCGAGTTCAATTCACAGTACCGCGCCGCCTATCACCTGATGAGCGCGGGCTCGATCGTGGCCGCCTTGCCGCCGGTTGCCATGTTCTTTTTGATGCAGAAACACTTTATCGCGGGCCTCACCCTCGGAGCAGTAAAGTAACCACGATGAACCGAACCTACCGTATCGACGATGGCCGTCAGACCCTTGTGCTGGCGGCCCGCAACGACCGACTGCCTGAAGTCGTCTATTGGGGTGCGCTGCTGCCAGCGGGGGAAAACCTCGACACCTTGCAGGCGGCTCACAGGATTGATGTCACAGGCGGGATGCTGGACGAAAATCCGGACCTGTCCGTATGCCCCGAAGCCACGCGCAGTTTTCCCGGCCAACCCGGTCTGATTCTGCGCGACAGCGACGGAACACCCTTGCTGCCCAAGTTCTGTTTCGAGAGCGTTGCACAGAATGGTGCGCTGGAACTCACCTACAAAGACAAAGACAACGGGCTGACGCTGACCGTGCGCTTTGAGAGCGATCAAGACACGCATGTGATCACCTGCCAGACAACACTCGATGCGACCCGCCCTGTGCACCTGCACTGGCTTGCCGCCCCTGTCCTGCCCGCCCCACAACAATCGGACGAGATGATAGACGTGTCGGGGCGGTGGTGTGGCGAATTCCAGCTGTCCCGCACCGCTTGGGCGCCCGGGATGCGTTACCGTGAAAACCGCACGGGCCGCACAGGGCACGAGCACTTTCCAGGCCTGATCGTGCCGTGCCGTGGCGCCACCAATACCCAAGGCGAGGCCTATGCCTTCCACTACGGCTGGTCCGGCGGGCACAAGATGATCGCCGAAGAATTGCAAGACGGCCGCCGCCAGATCCAATGGGGGCACGCGGCCAGCATGGAACCACAAGCGGCCACGCAGTTCAAAACCGCGCCGCTCTATATCGCCTATTCTAATACTGGCCTGAATGGCTGCGCCGTGGCCTTCCAACGCCACCTGCGCGACAGGATCGTGACATGGCCCAAACCAAACGCGCCACGCCCTGTCCATTACAACTGCTGGGAGGCCGTTTATTTCGACCATAAACTGCCAGTTCTCAAAGACATCGCTGATCGTGCGGCGGCGCTGGGGGCGGAACGCTTTGTGCTGGATGATGGCTGGTTCGGCAATCGCGATGACGACACCCGCAGCCTCTCGGACTGGACGGTCGATCCGCGCAAATATCCCGACGGCCTGCACCCGTTGATCGCACATGTGCACGGGCTTGGCATGACCTTCGGCATCTGGTTCGAACCCGAGATGATCAATGAGGACAGCGACATTCACCGCGCGCATCCGGACTGGGTGCTAGGCAGCGCGGACCAGACCCTTGGCCGCCAGCAAAAAGCGCTGAACATGGCACTGCCAGCGGTGCGCGACTATCTCTATGACCGCATGTCAGCGATCCTGCGCGACCACGCCATCGACTATATCAAATGGGACCACAACCGCGTACTGCCGATGCCCGATGCGTCGCAGACACGCGGGTCCTATGCGCTGATCGACAGGCTGCGCACGGATTTTCCTGAAGTCGAGATCGAAAGCTGTGCCTCGGGCGGTGGCCGGATCGACTTTGGCATCCTGCAACGCACCCAACGTGTCTGGCTCTCTGACAGCAACGACGCGCTGGAACGGCTACGCATCCAGCATGACGCGGCTTTGTTCCTGCCGTTGTCGGTCACCGGCAGCCACGTGGGCCCACGCCATTGCCATACGTCGGGGCGTACCCTCGATATCACATTCCGTGCATGGGTCGCGGCCCAGCGCCATATGGGGTTCGAGATGGACCCACGCGAACTGGATGCACGCGAAACGGCGGTGCTCACGCAGGTCACAGGCTGGTGGAAAGCCAACCGCCACTGGATGCAAACGGCCGACATTCTGCGCCTTGATAGTGCTGATCCTGCGGTCATCGCCGAACAGCAACTGGCCCGCGACAAGGACCGCTTTGTGGTTTTTGCAGGCAAGGCCGCAACCAGCGCCCAGATTTCCCCGCGCCCCTTGCGCCTGACGGGGCTAGACCCCGACGCCATGTACCGCATCGACCTGATCAACCGCGCGGATCTGCACCACCTGTCACGGGGAACACCCGCGCTGAAGGATGCCCCACTGGAACTCTCCGGTGCCTATCTGATGCGCCATGGCCTTACCTTGCCATGGTCCTTCCCCGAACGCATGTGGGTCGTGGAAGGAGCGCGGCTATGAACGCGACCTTCCATGACCTCAAAGGTGCCTCGGTCTTTATCACCGGCGGCGGCAACGGCATTGGTGCCGCACTCACCGACGGGTTTCTGGCGCAGGGGGCACAGGTCGCCTTTGTGGGCCGCTCGGATGCGTCGGATTTTGTGCAGAAGATGGGCGACGAACACGGCACCGCGCCGTGTTTCATCCAATGCGACATCACCGACACGCCCGCACTTCAGGCCGCCATGGATCAGGCGGTTGCAGCGCATGGTCCCTTGAACGTGCTGGTCAACAATGCCGCCAACGATATGCGATATGATGCGACACAGATTTCCGAGGCGGATTGGGACAGCCAGCATGCAATCAACGCGAAAGCCTATTTCTTTGCATGCCAGAAGGCTGCGGCTCTGATGGCACCGAAAGGATCCATCATCAACTATTCCTCGATCACCTATCTGATGGGCTTGGCAGGCATGGTGCCTTATGTGACCGCCAATGCGGGCATCACAGGCATGACCCGCGCGCTGGCCCGTGAATGGGGACCGAAAGGTATCCGCGTGAACGCCATTGCCCCCGGCTGGGTCTTTACCGAAAAGCAGGAAACCATGTGGGCGACACCCGCCTCCAAAGCAGCGTTTCTGGAAAAGCAATGCTTGCAGGAATTCATGCGTCCCGAAGACATGGTCGGCGGGACACTGTTTTTAGCCTCTTCTGCTTCCGCTATGATGACGGGGCAGACCATTGTAATCGACGCAGGCGTGGTAGGAACCGGATGACCCAAGCACAGATCAAAGCCGATTGGATCGCCGTGGACTGGGGCACCAGCAACATGCGCGCCTGGGCCATGTCGGCCAGCGGCACGGTTCTGGCCGAGGCCAGTTCCGATCAAGGCATGAGCAAACTACGCCGTGAAGAGTTCGAGGCAGCTTTGCTGTCCGTGGTGAAGGACTGGATCGACGGCCCGACAACCGTGATGGCCTGCGGTATGGTCGGGTCACGCCAGGGCTGGGTCGAGGCCCCTTATGCCGCGGTCCCTTGCGCCACCCTGCCCGAAGGTTTGGTCAAGGCGCCCGTGACGCATCCTGACCTGACCGTCTATGTCATACCCGGCATCAAGCAGGCGTCCCCCGCAGACGTGATGCGCGGCGAAGAAACGCAAGTCACCGGCTTTCTGGCGCGCAACAAGAATTGGGACGGCGTGATCTGTCTGCCGGGCACACATACCAAATGGGTGCATGTCAGCGCGGATGAGGTTGTCAGCTTTCAGACCTTCATGACCGGTGAACTCTTCGACACTATCGCCACGCAAACGGTATTGCGCCACTCAATCGCCGCCGATGGCTGGGATGATGCCGCCTTTGCCGAGGGGCTCGAAATGGGGCTGTCGCGCCCTGAACGTATTGCCGCGCGGCTGTTTTCATTGCGCGCCAACGGGTTGCTCAACGATATGGCAGGGACAGCGGCCCGTGCGCAACTGTCCGGCCTCTTGATCGGCACTGAACTGGCCGCGGCAAAACCCTATTGGCTTGGCCAGAACATCGCGGTGATCGGGGAAAGCAAGCTGTCGAAACTCTATGTCGATGCTTTGGCGACACAAGCCGCACCCGCAACCCAAGTCAACGCGGCGACGATCACATTGGCTGGCCTGACGGCCGCCTATCAGCGCCTGAAAGGATAACATATGCATCGCCCCTTGATCGCAATTTTGCGCGGCGTGACACCCAGCGAAGCGGCCCCCATGGCCGCCGCCCTGATTGACGCAGGCATCACCAAAATCGAAGTCCCGCTGAATTCGCCGGATCCCTTCGCCAGCATCAAGGCGATGGCCGATGCCCATGGCAGCGATGCGCTGATCGGCGCGGGTACGGTCCTGTCGACCGACGATGTGGGACGCGTGGCGCAAGCGGGTGGCAAGCTCGTGGTTTCGCCCAACTGCGACCAGCGCGTGATTGTCGCCACCAAGACCGCCGGC
This sequence comes from Yoonia rosea, assembly GCF_900156505.1. NCBI lineage: Bacteria > Pseudomonadati > Pseudomonadota > Alphaproteobacteria > Rhodobacterales > Paracoccaceae > Yoonia > Yoonia rosea. The sequence continues at coordinate 1,844,492 of NZ_FTPR01000001.1, forward strand.
ATGCAAAGCTGGCCTGGCGTGATGACCCCGACAGAGTGCTTTGCGGCCCTGAAAGCGGGGGCTGACGGGCTCAAGATCTTTCCCGCCAGTCTGCTTGGGCCCGAAGGCATCAAGGCAATCCGTGCGGTGTTGCCGACAGGCACGCAGGTCTATGCAGTGGGCGGCGCAGGGGCTGACAACTTTGCGGAATGGATGGCTGCCTCGGCCGATGGGTTCGGTATTGGCTCTGCCCTTTACAAACCCGGTTTTTCGGTGGCCGACGTCGCAGCAAGGGCGCGCGATATGGTCGCCGCCTATGATGCGGCTGCGACATGATTTACGATGACACCCAGTGCCAGCTTGGTGAAGGACCGCTCTGGCATCCTTTGCGCAAGCAACTGTTCTGGTTTGATATTCTGGGAAAACGTCTGCACACGAAAGGCCAGCACTGGCAGTTTGACACCTATGTCAGTGCCGCCGGCTGGACCAGTGAAAGCACCCTGCTGATCGCGTCCAGCACCGCGTTGATGCATTTTGATATCTCGACCGGAGAAACCGAGATCATCACGCCACTGGAGGCCGACAATCCGGTCACGCGCTCGAACGACGGCCGGGCGGACCCGCAGGGTGGTTTCTGGATCGGAACCATGGGAATTGATACCGAAGACGGCGCGGGCGCGATCTATCGCTATCATAAAGGCGAGCTGCGCCAGCTTTACGCGCCGATCACGATTTCCAATGCGATCTGTTTCGCGCCTGATGGCAAGACCGCCTACTTTACCGACACGCCGACGCAGCAGATCATGCGCGTGGCGCTTGATGACCAAGGCTGGCCCATGGGCGACCCTGTGCTGCACATTGACCTCAGCCGCACAGCCTTCCGTCCAGACGGCGCGGTCGTCGATGCCGCAGGCAACCTGTGGAACGCGCAATGGGGTGTCGGGCGGGTGGCCGTCTATGACCCGTCCGGGGGTTTCCTCGAGAGCTACAATTTTGCAGCGCGCCAAACCTCTTGCCCGGCATTTGGCGGTGACGATCTGCAAACGCTGTTCTGCACCAGTGCCGCCGTGGGGATAGAAGGCCCTGAGCAGGGCAAAACATTTGCCGTCCCGACGAAGGCTGCTGGACAAGCCGAACATCAGGTTATCCTCTAAACCGCACCCCAATCTTTCAAGAAGGTTCCACACCATGAAACGCACGCTTGGCGTCTGTTATTATCCCGAACATTGGCCCGAGGACCAATGGGCAACTGATGCCGCCCAAATGGTGGCGACAGGTCTGTCTTGGGTGCGCATCGGTGAATTCGCATGGGCGCGCATGGAACCCAGCCCCGGTACCTTCACATGGGACTGGCTGGACCGTGCGATTTCCGTTCTGGGAGAAGCGGGCCTGAAGATTATCCTCGGCACCCCCACAGCGACACCGCCCCGTTGGATGGTCGACAAATACCCCGACATGCTGGCGGTCGACGCGCAGGGGCAGCCCCGCAAATTCGGATCGCGCAGACACTACGACTTCAGCCATCTTGGTTACCGCGAGGAATGCCGCCGCATCGCGGGGCTGATGGGCGAACGCTATGGCAGCAACCCGCATATCGCTGCGTGGCAGATCGACAATGAATACGACTGCCACGACACAACGTTGAGTTACTCAGATGCGGCGCGCAAAGGGTTTCAGGACTGGCTGGCGCAGAAATACCAGTCCACTGACGCGCTGAACCGTGCGTGGGGGAATGTGTTTTGGTCGATGGACTATGACACTTTCGACCAGATCGACCTGCCCAATCTGACGGTGACAGAACCCAACCACCCGCATCAGCTTGCTTTCCGGCGCTATAGCTCGGATCAGGTGGTCGCCTTTAACAAAGTACAGGTGGACGAACTGCGCAAACATACCGACGCGCCACTGATCCACAACTACATGGGGCGGATCACAGGTTTCGATCATTGGAAAGTCGCTGCCGACCTCGATATCGCGTCCTGGGACAGCTATCCGATCGGGTTTTTGTCGGACCGCCTTGAAGGGACGCCGGAATTCAAACGCGCGTTCCTGCGCCAGGGCCACCCCGACAATCAGGCCTTCCACCACGATCTCTACCGCGCTGTCGGCAAGGGCCGGATGTGGGTCATGGAACAACAACCGGGCCCTGTGAACTGGGCCCCCTATAACCCTGCCCCCCTGCTCGGCATGGCACGTCTTTGGGCGTGGGAGGCCTTTGCCCATGGGGCCGAAACCGTCTGTTATTTCCGCTGGCGGCAAGCCCCTTTCGCGCAAGAGCAGATGCATGCGGGGCTTTTGCGTCCTGACAGCGCGCCTGCACCTGCATTGGCCGAAGCGCGCCAAGTCGCTGATGAAATCGAAACGCTGGCCAGTGTTGGCACAGCAAAGGCGCAGGCCGCATTAGTCTTTGACTATGAAAGCGCATGGGGCTGGGATGCCCAGCCGCAGGGTGCCGATTTCGAGATGTTCCGTCTTGCCTTTGCCGCCTATCGCGCGCTGCGCAGGGCAGGATTGAACATCGACATTCTGCCGCCCGATACCGCTGACCTTTCAGCCTATAAGCTGGTGATGGCACCAGGGATCATGTCACTGTCCGCACCACTGCGTGCGGCTTTGGCCCGGTTTGAGGGCATCGCCCTGATCGGCCCGCGCAGCGATACCAAGACCGACGAGTTGAGCATTCCCACACCGCTTGGCCCGCATTTGCCAGGCGTTGATATGCGCGTGGCTTTGACCGAAAGCATGCCACCCGATGACGGCATTCCATTGGAAGGCGGTGGACAATTCCTGCACTGGTTCGAGCACCTTGAAGGCAGCGCCGAGACGTTTGTGGCAACCGCAGCAGGGCAGCCTGCGATCATGGGCGGCAAAAACCTGCGCTATCTTGCGGGCTGGCCAGATGACCGCACGTTTGATCAGTTTGTCGCGGGCTTGTGCGACGCGCTTGGTCTGGAAACCAAACAGCTGCCTGAAGGTCTACGCCTGCGCGACACCGAAACGCACCGGTTCTATTTCAACTATGCCGCTGTGCCGTTGACGTGGGAAGGCGTGACCATACCTCCTGCGGGTGTGCATTGGGAGGACCTGCGATGACCCACTTCGGAACAACGAAAGACGGGCAAGACGTGCTTCAGATCACGCTTTCAAGCGGCGAGCTGAGCGTTGATATTCTGACACTGGGTGCAACCGTTCAAGCGGTGCGCCTTGCAGGCGTGCCCTACAATCTGACCTTGGGCTCAGAGCGGTTCGCGGATTACGCCACCACGATGGATTATTTCGGCCCGATTGTTGGCCCTATCGCCAATCGCATCGGCAACGCGCGCGTACGGCTTGACGGGATGATGCACGAACTTGAACGCAACGAGAACGGCGATTGTCACCTGCATTCAGGCAGTGAGGGTGTCCACCGCAAAAACTGGGCGGTGCTGGAAAAGGCCGCTGATCGCGTCACGTTGGGTTTGCGCCTGCCCGAAGGTGTAGCGGGCCTGCCCGGCAACCGCGATATCCGCGTCACTTATCAGGTCACAGCACCTGCAACGCTGACCATGCAGATTGACGGCACGAGCGACGCAACCACCTGCATGAACTTTGCCAGCCACATTTATTGGAACCTTGATGGCAGCGAGACATGGGAAGGCCACGCGTTGCGCATCGCGGCAGATCACTATCTGCCGATTGACGACCGCACCTGCCCCACAGGTGAGATCGCAGCCGTCGATGGCACCGACATGGATTTCCGCACCAGTCGCAAGCTGGTAAAAGGGGCACCGGCGCTTGATCACAATTTCTGCCTTTCGCAAGAACCGACCGATCTGCGCGATGTTCTCTGGCTAACGGGTGCCTCGGGGATTCGGATGACGCTCGCAACAACGGAACCCGGGATACAGATCCACGATGCGGCAGGCTCACACCGTCCGGGCAAGCCGGTGTATGAGGGCGTCGTGATTGAACCGCAGCGTTGGCCGGACGCGCCGAACAACAGCAAGTTTCCTTCCATCAAGATCACGCCTGATCAAGCATACCATCAAGTGACCCAATGGCGCTTCGACAAGGCGACGTGATCGCCGACAAGTGCGCACCCGACCTGGCAAAAGTTGCTGATCACTTTATATATATTTCATAGATTTCGTCATAAATGCAGACCGGATGGGATAGCGCGCTTTGCTGTCGCACCCCCCTGACTTACGGGCTTTATGTGCTATCTAGCGTTTCAAGCGGATTAGGCCGCCCAGAAAGACGACATCACGTTATGGAACTTGAAACCCTACTGCTATCGCGCATCCAGTTTGCAGCGAATATTTCATTTCACATCCTGTTTCCCACGATCACGATCGCATTGGGCTGGGTGCTTTTGTTCTTCAAACTACGCTATAACCGTACCGGCGAAGAGCGCTGGATGGAAGCCTACCGTTTCTGGGTGAAAATCTTTGCACTCTCGTTCGCGATGGGTGTCGTCTCGGGCATTACGATGTCTTTCCAATTCGGCACGAACTGGCCCGGATTTATGGAAAAAGTCGGCAACATCGCAGGGCCTTTGCTGGCCTACGAAATCATGACCGCATTCTTCCTTGAAGCGGTGTTCCTTGGGATCATGCTCTTCGGTTTTAGCCGTGTGCCCAATTGGGTCCACACGCTGGCAACCTTCCTTGTGGCCTTTGGCACTATGATGTCGGCCTTCTGGATCATTGTCCTGAACTCATGGATGCACACCCCCCAAGGGTTCGAGATGATCGACGGCGTTGCACATGCGACCGATTGGTCGGCTATTATCTTTAACCCCTCCATGCCGTACCGCTTTACGCATATGGTGCTGGCCAGCTTCCTGACTGTCAGCTTCCTGATTGCCGGTGTCAGCGCCTTCCGCTGGCTCATTGGCGGACGCACCGAAGGGGTACGCGTGGCAATGAAAACGGCCATTATTGCCGCTGCTGTGCTGATCCCCGTGCAAATCCTTGTCGGCGACATGCATGGACTGAATACAAAAGAGTATCAGCCCGCGAAGGTTGCCGCGATGGAAGGGAATTGGGAAACCTCCACTGGCGTGCCTTTGGTCTTGTTTGCGATCCCCGATGAAGAAGCACGCGAGAACCGGTTTGAAATTGGTATCCCGAAACTGGCGTCGTTTATCTTGACCCATGACTGGAATGGTGAGGTGAAAGGCCTGAACGAGTTTGTCACCGAAGACGGAGAGGTGCTTCACCCGCGGGTCTCGCCGGTATTCTGGTCGTTCCGCGTGATGGTCGGCACGGGGCTCTTGATGCTCCTGGTCAGCTGGAGCGCCACTTACATGATCATGCGCCGCAAGCGCGGAGTCGAAGGCCTGCCGCAACCAATGCTCTATGCGCTGATCGGCATGAGTTTTAGCGGCTGGTTGGCCACGCTGGCGGGCTGGTACACAACCGAAATCGGCCGTCAGCCATGGTTGGTCCAAGGTGTGATGACAACCAAAGAGGCCGTCGCTGATGTGCCTGCACCCTTGGTGCTGTCGACCCTGATCGCCTATCTGCTGGTCTACGCGGGGCTTTTGTTGGCGTATATCTTTGTCATCTTCTATCTGGCACGGAAAACCGCACGCGGCGAAAGTATCGGCACCACGATCGCACCGTCGCCAGCGGCGGTCCCCAAAGCCATGCCAGCGGAGTAAGCGGATATGAATTATTTCGGTGACCCCACCATCTGGCTGCCTTTTGTTTTTGCGGCGCTGATGGGCGTGTCCATCCTGATCTACGTGATCCTCGATGGGTTTGACCTTGGCGTCGGGGTACTGTTCCCCTTCGCCAATGACGACGAGAAAGACAGGATGATCGCCTCGATCGGGCCCTTCTGGGATGCGAATGAAACTTGGCTGGTGCTGGCTGTGGGCCTTTTGCTGGTGGCCTTCCCATCGGCACATGGGGCGATCCTGACGGCGCTGTATCTGCCGGTGGCGATCATGCTGATCGGGCTAATCCTGCGCGGCGTCGCCTTTGAATTTCGTGCCAAGGCACCAGCCCCCCATAAACACCTGTGGAACAATGCGTTCTTTGCAGGCTCGCTTATGACCTCGCTCAGCCAGGGTTTCATGCTGGGCATGTATGTCATGGGCCTCGAATGGACTTTGGCGCATGTGGGTTTCGCGATACTGACGGCGGTGTTCCTGACTGTCGGCTATAGCTTCATCGGGGCCACTTGGATCATCCACAAAACATCTGCTGTGCTGCAGGCCAAAGCGGTGGATTGGGCCAAAGGCGGCATTTGGGGTTTGGTCTTGGGAATTGGCGCGATTTCGCTTGCCACGCCCTTTGTCAGCACCCGTATCTTTGACAAATGGTTCAGCTTCCCCGAAGCGCTTTACCTGTCGCCTCTGCCAATCCTGTCGGGTCTTCTGGTGGTCTGGCTTTGGTCCATGCTGCGCAAAATGCCTTTTGCAGACGACCGACGGTCCTGGCAGCCGTTTGCAGCGGCGACGGCGCTATGGGTGACAGCATTCGGCGGGATGGCCTATAGTTTCTATCCCTATGTGGTGCCCGAGCAGATCACAATCTACGAGGCCGCCAGCGCGCCGGAGAGCCTGTTTATCATCCTGATCGGCACTTGCATCGTGTTGCCGACGATCATGGGGTACACAGTTCTATCTTACTTTATCTTCCGCGGCAAAGCGACCGAGTTGCGGTACGACTAGGGGGTGCGCCCCGATTGAGACAAGGTAAGGTGGGTTTAAACCCACCTTACTGTCAGAATCGGTTTGACACCCCTTCCCCCATTGCGTAATCGGACGCTCGTGGAACGGCGCGGTAGCTCAGTTGGTTAGAGCGAACGACTCATAATCGTTAGGTCGGGAGTTCAAATCTCCCCCACGCCACCACCACCCCTCGATCAGTCAGCTTAGAAAGTTCAGACTTCAGTTTGGAATGCGCCTATGCGAGGCTGGTCGCCATGACGGATCTGCCTCCCCACTATACCATCCTGACCAATCGCCTACGGCTCGAACCATTCGCACCGGAGCACGCGCCGTTGTTGAACGCCATCAACAACGAACCCGAGGTGATGGAGTTCTTGTCAGACGGCACGCCCGAGACGATGGAAAAGACGCATGAGGGCATTGCCCGCGTATGTGACCGGTGGCAGCGTCTCGGCCACAGCTGGTGGACGATCATTGAGCGCGAAACCGAAACAATCATCGGCGCCGCCTGCCTGCAAAACGTTAGCCATATCGAAGGTGCGGAGCTAGAAATCGGCTGGCGGCTTTCGACCGCGGCGACGGGCAAGGGGTACGCGACCGAGGCAGGACGCGCCGCCGCCCGCTTCGCGTTTGACGTGATCGGTGTGGATCATGTGATCTCGGTCGCCAATCCGAAAAACGTCAACTCGCAACGCGTGATGCAACGGATCGGCATGACCTACCGCGGGCGCGAAACCCATTATGGCCAAGAGGTTGAAACCTACACCATGCCGAAGGCCAACCTGCCCTGATCACACCTTCCTCTGGCGTCGGTTTACCGCTAACTTTCCCCCAAGTTATTCAGGGGGAGCCATGACCGTCATCGACCAGATCACCGCAGCTATCGGGCAGGACCGCGTCCTCACGGGCGCAGATGCGGCACCCTACGGCAAAGATTGGACGGGCGCATATACCTCCACCCCTCTCGCGGTCCTGCGTCCGGCAAACACGGCCGAAGTAGCTGCCATCCTCAAGATTGCAAATGAAACCAAGACCCCTGTCGTTCCTGCCTCTGGCCGCACCGGCCTGACCGGCGCGACGCTGGCGCAGGACGCGCTGATGCTATCCGTCGAACGCCTGAACGCGATTTCCGAGATCAATGTTGAGGGGCGGACCGCAACAGTCGGCGCGGGCGTGATTCTGTCAAATCTGCACGACGCGGTCGAAGCGCATGACCTGATCTTTCCCCTGACCCTTGGCGCGCGCGGCTCTGCCATGATCGGCGGGCTGTTGTCGACCAATGCGGGCGGTTCCAACGTGGTGCGTTATGGCAGCACACGGGGGCTCTGCCTGGGGCTCGAGGTCGTCATGGCCGATGGCCGGATCATGAACCTGATGAGCGCGCTGCACAAAGATAACTCCGGTCTTGATCTGCGCAACCTTATTATCGGGGCCGAGGGAACCTTGGGCATCATCACCGCAGCAGTCCTGAAGCTCCAGCCCAAGCCACGGGCCTATGCAACGGCGATGGTCGCCGTGTCCTCGCTGCCCGATGCGCTGACCCTGCTTTACAAGCTGAAAGAGGCGACAGGGGACGGTGTTGAAGCCTTTGAGTACATGCCGCGCAGCTATATCGCCAAGCACCGGCAACTCTTCCCCGATGCCACGGGGCCGTTTGATACCGATTATGACGTCAACATCATGATCGAGGTCGCAGCAACGCGCGCCCAAGACGCAATCACGCATCCGGACGGGAGCCTGCCTGTTGTCAGCGCCTTGGAAGAAACTTTGGGCGCAATGCTGGAAGACGGCACTGTCCTTGATGCGATTATCGCACAGAACGAAGCGCAGCGCCGTGAAATCTGGAAACGCCGCGAGGACGCAGGTGAAGTGGCCTTCTTTGGCGGCGTCTTTGTGAACACCGATGTGGCGGTGCCACTGGATAAGGTCGCAGCCTTTGAGCAAATGCTGACACCGCGCATCAAAGCGATTGACCCTGATGCAGAAGAAGTGATCATCGCCCACCTTGGGGACGGGAATATCCATCACACCAGTTACATCAGCCGCAATGATCCCGAGGCCATGAAGGCGCTGGTCGCGGCGGTGGAGGATGTGGTGCAGGAACTGGGCGGATCGTTCAGCGCCGAACACGGGATCGGTGTGTCAAAGCTCGATACGATGAAGCGGCGCAAGGATCCTGTGGCGCTGGATGCCATGCGCGCAATCAAGGCAGCCCTTGATCCTAACAATATCCTGAACCCCGGCAAGGTGATCCCGCCGGCGTAAGAGCCTTAGAAAAAGTCGGGCCCCGCTTGCGCCAGCAGTTTGGCCGCCATCACACGGCCCATCTCGGCGCCGTCTTCGATTGCACCGGTCATGTCATCGGCAAAGACTTCGGTCCCATCCGTGCGCAAAATCTCGCCGCGCAAACGGAGCGAGCCGCCATCCAGTTCCGCCAAGCCGCCAATCGGTGTCTCACAAGACCCGTCCAGATGCGCAAGGAACGCGCGTTCTGCCGCGAGCCGCTGACCCGTTGGGCCATCGTGGATCGCAGCAAGCATGTCTGCGGCGCGGTGGTCATCACCACGGCGCTCAATGCCAATCGCGCCTTGCGCCACCGCAGGCAGCATATCTTCGGGGGCAATCGCGGTGCGCGGCACGTCCGTCATGTTCAGGCGGTTCAAACCCGCCATCGCAAGAAACGTCGCCTCGGCCACCCCATCACCCAGTTTTTTCAGGCGGGTCTGCACGTTGCCACGGAATTCCACGATATTCAGATCGGGCCGCTTGGCCAGCAACTGCGACCGGCGACGCAAGGACGATGTGCCAACCGTCGCCCCCTGCGCCAGATCATCCAGCCCTTTGGCGCCGAGCGACACAAAAGCGTCGCGCACATCTTCACGCGGCAGATAAGTGTCGAGCAACAACCCACCGGGCTGTTCCACCGGCATGTCTTTCATCGAGTGAACTGCGATATCAATTGACCCGTCCAGCAGCGCTTCTTCGATTTCACGCGTGAAAAGGCCCTTGCCACCGATCTCTTTCAGGGGCCGGTCCTGAATAGCGTCACCAGTGACCTTGATCACACAGATTTCAAAGGCATTCTCTGGCAGATTGAAGGCGGCCATCAGCCGCGCACGCGTTTCATAGGCCTGGGCCAAGGCCAAAGGCGAACCACGGGTTCCGATGTTGAAAGGCGAAGCGGGGGTGGGCAAATTCACTGTCATGTCTGGATTGTTAGACGTGTAAACCTAGCCTGACAACTCCCTTGACAACTTCTTCTGCAATTGGGACCACAGGAACAGTACAAAAGGACATCCCATGGCGCAGCAAAAGACCATTCTCCGAGCCCTCGCAGGCGAAACACTTCCCACGCCTCCGATCTGGATGATGCGTCAGGCCGGGCGTTATTTGCCTGAATATAAGGCCACACGCGCGCAGGCCGGTGATTTTCTGTCGCTCTGCTATAATCCGGAACTGGCCGCCGAGGTCACGTTGCAGCCAATCCGCCGCTACGGCTTTGATGCGGCGATTCTTTTTGCCGATATCCTGCTCTTGCCACAGGCGCTTGGCGCCGACCTCTGGTTCGTCACCGGTGAGGGTCCACGGCTTTCGACGATTACCTCGGCAGATGAGCTCGCAAAGCTGAAACCGATCGAGGCGATTCACGACACGCTGAACCCAGTCTATGAAACTGTGAAAATCCTGTCCGAGGAACTGCCCAAAGAAACCACGCTGATCGGTTTCGCGGGCGCACCTTGGACCGTGGCCACGTATATGATCGCAGGCCAAGGCACGCCCGACCAAGCGCCGGCCCATGCGCTGAAGGCAGAAAACAAGCCTGTCTTTGAAGGCATCATCAACCGCCTGACCGAAGGAACGATTGCCTATCTGTCCAAACAGATCGAGGCGGGTGCCGAATGTGTAAAGCTGTTTGATAGCTGGGCGGGATCGCTCGAAGGTGATGATTTCACCAATTATTCCATCAAACCGATGCAACGGATCACCGCCGCGCTGAAAGAAAAGCATCCGGGTATTCCTGTCATCGCGTTCCCACGCGGTGCAGGCACCAAATACGCAAGCGTTCATGCGGCTACCGGGGCTGATTGTGTAGCGGTGGATGACGGCGTCGATGCCGCTTGGGTCGCCGAACACGTGCAGAAAGACGGCTGCGTGCAGGGCAATCTGAAATCCTCGCATATGGTGACGGGTGGTGACACGCTGGTGTCCGAGACACGCCGCATCGTTGATGCGCTCTCGAACGGGCCACATATTTTCAACCTCGGTCACGGGATCACGCCTGATGCCGATCCCGCCAACGTGCAATTGATGATTGATACGGTGCGCGGGGCCTAAGACTGGATATTTCAACGTGAGAGGATAGTCTGGACCCGCAGACAGGAGCCCGCGTTGAAAATTCCGTTCACCTTGCGATTTGCCTATTACAGCTTTCGTGCGATCGTCCGCGCGGGGCTATTGTTGCTTTGCGCTTGGATTTTCCTGATTCCGGCCACCGCCGAGGACGTTGCAGCCCTCGGCGCACGCGAAGGACAAACCTATCCGGTTGGTTTGCAAATGATGCGGGCAGCGAAGGTCTTTGTCGCTGTCGCACCACCGCGGGCCTATGACATGATCGCGATGGGCCTTCCCAGAGACGTCCCGCCCTTCATGGTCCGCCTCGCGCTGATGCAGATGGCAGCGGGCAACGTCTTGCCCGCCTCAACACGTGTATCACCAACCACACCAACCACACCAACCAGTCGTGATATCGACGGGCCACGCTTTATTCAGGTGGATTAGGTCAGACCCACTTTGCCAACGGCGGCAGGCTCATCAGCACCGCGTTCGCGTCATGTCCCGTCGTCAGACCGAACTTGGTGCCACGGTCATAAACAAGGTTATATTCGGCATAGAGTCCGCGGTGAATCAGCTGCGTATCCTTGTCAGCGTCCGTCCAGGGCGTATCACGGCGCTTTTCGACAAGCGGCACATAGGCAGGCAGGAATGCTTTGCCGATATCCTGCGTCAGCGTGAAATCCGCCTCCCAATCGCCGGTGCAATAGTCGTCCATAAAGATACCGCCCACGCCGCGCGCACGGTTGCGGTGCGGGATGTAGAAATACTCATCCGCCCATGCCCTCAGCTTGGGATAATGATCCTCGCCATGCGGATCGAGATGCGCTTTTTGGGTCGCATGGAAATGGGCGGTATCCTCGGCATACTCGATACAGGGATTCAGGTCAGAACCGCCGCCAAACCACCACGCATGGGGTGTCCAGAACATCCGCGTGTTCATATGCACAGCGGGCGCGTGGGGGTTTTGCATATGGGCCACCAATGAAATGCCTGACGCCCAAAAGCGCGGATCCTCGGCCATGCCTGGCACACCACGGGCGGCCATCGCCTTTTGTGCCGCATCCCCCAACTGACCGTAAACGGTAGAGATATTCACACCGACCTTTTCAAACACGCGGCCTCCGCGCATGACGGACATCAAGCCACCGCCGGCGTCTGATCCGTCATCCGACGTCCGTGTGGTCTCGGACACTTCAAAACGGCCAATCTCACCTTCGCCTTTGTGACTGTCTTCCAGCCCTTCAAAGGATGCCACGATGTCGTCGCGCAATGTGCGGAACCATGATGATGCTTTGCTTTTTTCCGCTTCGAAACCGTCTGACATACTTGGTCTTTGTCCCTGATATTGAATAACGTGTCGTGTTTATCTTTAAGCACCATAAAGATCATGCAACGATGATCCAGAACAAAACCGGAGACATCTCAATGCGCCGCGCTCTTTTCATGCTGCCTCTTGTCGTGCTGACAGCCTGCGCCACCCCGCGCGAGCAGTGCATCAGTGAAGTCACACGCGATACCCGTATTCTGAGCAGTCTGATCAACGAGACCCGCGCAAATCTGGCGCGTGGTTATGCGCTTGGAGAACGGCAAGAGATTCGGACGCTGCGCGAGACCTGTCGCGGGCGCAATGAGGACGGAACAACATTCACATTCCGCTGTGATGAGACCGAAACCTTCACCACAACGGTACCCGTCGCCATCGACCTGAATGCCGAGCGCGCAAAGCTAGACTCACTGGAAGAGCGTTTCGCGCAATTACAAGCAGCGTCCAATCAGGCTGTCGCTCAGTGTATCGCGCTACACCCTGAATGATTAATGCGCAGCGACTGCCGCCGGATCAATCAAGGTCCGGCCGCCGTCGACCGTTATGATCTGTCCGGTCACAAAGGCCGCGGCATCTGACGCAAGGTATTGCACAGCATCAGAGACTTCTCCCGGGCTTGCGATACGATGCAGTGGCGTGCTTTCGACAATCGCCTCGCGCATTTCGTCATGATCCTTGAGTGATCCTTTCAGGCTCGCGCTCATCACGCTGCCAAAGGCCACTGCATTCACGCGGATACCATGTGGTGCAAGGGCCACAGCCAAGGAACGTGTCATCTGGTCTGACGCGGCAGAGCTGACCGAATAGGCCAGCAGATCTGGATGCGCGCGGCGCGCGGCAATCGAGCTGAGGTTCACGATGGCACCAATCGGATCACCTGTTTCGCCATCGGCCTGTTTGATCATGCGCCGCGCCACGGCCTGACTGACCCGCAGGGCTGTCATCGCGTTTTGCTGGAGCAGTTCCTCGACAGAGTTGTCATCAGGGTCGAGCGGGTCGGTTTCCATGACCTGCCGCGCGGCATTGACCAGAATATCCACCCGTTCAAACGCATCAACCGTGGCGGACAGCAGGTTCGCGATTGTCAGTTTCTTGCGCAGGTCACCCGCAAAGATGCGGATGTTTTCCTCTTTCTCGGCCTCATCCCCGATTTCATGGATCAGTGCTTTTTCATCCATATCGGCGAAAACGACATTCGCACCCATTCTGACAAAGTGCCGTCCGATGGCCAAGCCGACACCATTGGCTGCACCCGTCACAATTGCCGTCTTTCCAGAAATGGAAAATGACATCTTTGCTCTCCCTTGATCCGGTCAGCGCTGTGGCCGGTTGGCGTGGAATACTTTGAACGCACCATTACCCGCGATCATGTCCACATTGCGGAAACATTCGGTCAGTGTCGCCTCATAGGGCAAATGACGGTTGGCAACCATCCAGAGTTTGCCATGCGGGGCCAGCAGGCGGGCCGCCGCTTGGATAAAGCTGCGCCCAAGGCTCGGATCAGAGGCGCGGGATGTGTGGAATGGCGGGTTCATGACAATGCCATCGTAGCCGGATCCATCAAATTGCGTCGCATCTGCCCAATGAAAATGGACGCGCGGGTCACTGACATTCAGCTTGGCGCAATGCAAGGACAGCGCCTCTGCCTCGATCAGATCAAGCGATTTCACACCATCGCGTGCCAGAACAGGTGCGGCCAAATAGCCCCAGCCAGCACCCAGATCAGCCATGCGCGCGGGCAATTTCGCGGGAAGTGCTTCGGCCAACAAAGCCGAACCCGCATCAACAGCGCCATCCGAAAATACACCGGCGGTGGTGAAATATCCGTGCGGGCCTTTGGCAGGCTCCGGTGCGGTCCAATCGGCAAAAGCATCTGTTGCAGCAAACCAGAAAATCCGTCCATGACCTTTCGGGATCGAGGGGAGATCACCCAAAATCTTGCGGCAGGATTTGAACAGACTATCCACACCATCGGTCTTTTGCCCGTCCACGATCACAAAGTTGGCCTTGGCACAGGCCTCGGCCACCATCGCACGTGCCAGCGCTTTGGAGCGTGGCACAACGACGATGGCGACAGCACACTCCTGCAAATCCTGGCGGACGTCATAGCCCGCTGCCTGCCAAGCCGCGACATCAGGGTAAAATCCGTGCGCGATGTGGATGTCGTCGCGCGGCAAGGCAGAAATATCGTAGGTTGCCGATGGGCGCATCAGGGAAATGTTGCCCGAAGGCAACGCGATCATGCCATCTGCGATAGCGGTGCTGAGACGGGATTGGGACATCTGAGGGTGCGAATAGCGACGGCGCTACTCTTTCTCCATCGTACATTGGAGGGGATGTTGGTGCCGCTGGGCAAAATCCATCACCTGCGCAACTTTGGTTTCGGCGATCTCGTGACTGAAGACGCCGACAACAGCGACACCCTTTTTGTGCACCGTCAACATCAGCTCGAATGCCTGCGCATGCGACAGACCAAAGAAACGTTCCAAAACATGGACGACAAATTCCATTGGGGTGAAATCATCGTTCAAGATCAGCACCTTATACATGGGCGGGCGCTTGGTCTTGGGCTTCGTCTCAAGCGCCACGCCGACGTTGCCGTCGTCGTCACCCTTTTTGTCAGCCATCATGTAAAACTCTTTGCGCATTCCATCCGCCCTGTGTGCTTGGCGTTATATATAAGGCACAGGTGGGGCATGAAAACCCCATCTGTCACAATCAATAACATGCCGTGAAAGACGGGAAAATCAGCTATCTTGCGCCATGATCGCGTCACCTTACTACATGTTGCGAATATACGCGAGAAGTGCCGGAAAAGTCTTTGAATTTAGGGTATTTTCTGAAAACGCGACTTATGCTAGCCTTTCTTCATAACAATAAGACCACCGGAAAAATCCGGGGTCATTGAGGCAGAAAAAGAGGCAAGCGACGTGACAAGTCGTCTGGGACAGCGGGCCCTCCACGGGCTATTTCTATGCGTAATTCTGGTATGCTTACTGGTTGCACCGATCCGTGCGATTGCGGCACCCTATGCGGCCATGGTGATGGATGCGCGAACGGGTGAGGTTTTGCATTCACGCAACGCCGATACGCCACTGCACCCCGCATCCCTGACCAAAATGATGACGCTTTATGTTGCCTT
This sequence comes from Yoonia rosea, assembly GCF_900156505.1. Taxonomy (NCBI): domain Bacteria; kingdom Pseudomonadati; phylum Pseudomonadota; class Alphaproteobacteria; order Rhodobacterales; family Paracoccaceae; genus Yoonia; species Yoonia rosea. The sequence goes on from NZ_FTPR01000001.1 coordinate 1,859,933, forward strand.
TCAGGCGATCGAGCGCGGCGAGATCACGCTTGATACCCCTGTCCGCATCAGCCGCCTTGCAGCATCCGAACCCCCGTCAAAACTGGGGTTGCGCGAAGGGCAAACAATTGCCCTACGCTTCTTGTTGCGCGCCGCAGCTGTCAAATCCGCCAATGATGCTGCCACGGCCATTGGTGAAGCGATATCGGGCTCTGAAGCGGCCTTTGCCACGCGCATGAACCGCACCGCCCGCGCGATGGGGATGCGCGACACAAACTTTCTCAACGCCCACGGGCTGACCCAGTCCGGCCATTTGTCGACTGCGCGCGATATGACCGTGCTTGGCCGTCACGTGATTTATGATTTCCCGCAGTATTATAACCTTTTCTCGCGCCGCTCTGCCGATGCAGGCGTTGCCACCGTCCGCCACACGAACCGTCGCTGGCTGGATAGCTATGAAGGCGGGGATGGCATCAAAACAGGCTATACCCGTGCTGCTGGCTTTAACCTCGTCGCTTCGGCGCAGCGCGGTCAGGAACGTATTATCGCAACTGTCTTTGGTGGATCGTCCACCTCGGCCCGGAATGCACGCATTACCGAGCTTATGGACATGGGTTTTAACCGTGCGCCATCGCGTGCGACAATCCGGCGTCCGAACCCACCGGCGGCGATGCTCTCAAGCTCGGACGGCAGCGGGCAGGTAAACCCCGGCAAGATCGTCCGTGTCAGCGGTCTGATCACGCGCAGCATCCGCCCCGTTGCGCGCCCGACAGCCGCGCCGGTCTCCGAAGAATTGCTTGTTGCCGCTGTTGATACCGACGTGATCAACGCAGCCATCTCTGAGTCCGTTAACGCGGCCCTCGCCGAGGCGCTTGGCGCTTCAGCACCAACAGCAGCACCCACGCAAGTCATTGCGGACGCCGTTCCCGCGGTCACACCTGTCCCTCGCCCCTCACCACCGACACAGGTTGCCGCATTGCCCCCCCAAACTGCCATCACAGACACAGGACCAGAAGTTGTGACACGCATCTCGACATCCGGAGGACGGCATTGGGGTGTCAATGTGGGACGGTATAACACACGGCATGACGCCGAACGGGTCCTGCTGCGGGTTGCGCTGAACGAGATGAGCGCGCTTGACGGCGCGCTCCGGCGCGTGGTGCAGCGGTCCGGCGGCTTTGATGCCAACTTTATGGGGCTGACCCGTGAAGGGGCCGACCTGGCCTGCCGCAGGCTGCAGGCGCGTGGAACCACGTGTTTCATGGTTGGATCCGAAGGGTAGGACGCGGTCACAGCGCCACTGTTCGCCCCTGACACACCAGATTGACGTTGGCGCGAACCAGTGCCGGGTTGGGTGATTTCAAAAACACCGCCTAGACGTCAATGGGGAGCCCGCCGGACACTTTCATTTGACGGAGAATAAAGTTGGTCGTGGTTGTACGAACCACACCAAGGCGGAGGATTTGTTGCATGATGAATTGCTCCAGCGCTTCCGGATCTTTCGCTGCGATCTTCAGAATGAAGTCGAAGTCACCGGTTATCGACGCACACTCCAACACATGTTGGTCACGTTCGATAAAGGCCTCGAATGCTCTGATCGTGGCCTCGCTGTGATCAACCAGCGAAACTTGGACATGCGCAAATGCATGCAACCCGAGCTTTTTACTATCCAGAATGGCTGCGTACCGCAAAATATAGCCGTCCTCCTCCAATCGCTTCATGCGTCGCCAGCAAGGCGATGGAGAAAGGCCTACAGCCTCTGACAATTCATGCGTACTCGCGCGTCCATTGCGCTGCAGGACTTTCAGAATAAGCCGCTCAAACGTATCAAGCATGATTTGCCCCAATCCATATATTTTTCAAAATTATTTGCCTCATATTGGCGTGGATCAATACTCTTAGGTAACTCTATTCTGCATTCTCACAGCATCATGCCTCAAGCAATGCATGAGGTCAAAGATGCCGAAAGATACCAAATATGTCGCTAAGCAACCTGATGAAAACGGGTTTATCGCATATTCCGATGCCGAGAATGCCGTATGGCGTGATCTGGTCGCACAGCAGCAACCGAGTGTGAATGCTCTTGCCGCGCGCGCGTTTCTAGAGGGCCAAAAGAAACTTAACCTGCCCACAGACCGCGTACCGCAATGTGTCGAGGTTTCGCAGGTTCTGACTGATTTGACGGGCTGGAAAGTAGAACCTGTACCTGCCTTGATCGGCTTTTCTCGGTTTTTCAAAATGCTGTCCGAATGCACATTCCCTGCGGCATCTTTTATCCGTGATCGCGAGAGTTTCGACTATATCGAAGAGCCTGATATTTTCCACGAGATCTATGGGCATACGCCGTTGCTGACTGACGCGCGGTTTGCCAAGTTTTCGCAGTTTATCGGCAAAACGGGCCTCGTGTGCGATAAGGCCGATTACGCGTGGTTGATCCGGCTTTACTGGTTTACCGTTGAGTTTGGATTGATCAAAGAGGGCGAAACGATCAAAGCGCTGGGATCAGGCCTTGCATCTTCACCAAGTGAGTTGGGCCACGCAATCCATGAACCATCGGTCGTGCGCAAGCCATTTGACGTGATCGACATTTTACGCACGCCTTACCGGATCGACATTAACCAACCGATCTACTTTGTGCTGGAGAGCGTCGACCAACTGCTTGAGACATGTCAGCGCGACCTGCTGGCCGATATCGCAAACGCCCGATCCCTCGGCCTGCATGCGCCGACATATCCGGAAAAGACAAATGTCAGTGAATGATTTAACGACAAAGAGCTGCGCGGCCTGCGAGGGCTGGGTGCCACCACTGAGCGATGCACAGGTTGCAGCACTCAAAGCCAAGCTTGATCCCGCCTGGCACATGGACGAAAAAGCGGAAAGCCTGTCTCGGAAATTCACCTTCAAAGCATTTGCGAAGGCGGTCTATATGGCCAACCTCACCGCCTTCATCAGTGACAAAGAAGGGCATCATGCAGATATTGCTTTTGGATGGGGCTATTGCCACGTCACATTCACGTCGCATGAACTGGGTCGTTTGTCAGAGAACGATTTCATTTGCGCAGCAAAGCTGGACGCCGCCGTTGGCTAATTGAGAATGGCGGGGGGGGCGAAAAAGCGTCCCCGCCCGCAGAGCAAGGGACAATCCTTCTATCCCGCTCGGTCGCCAGTCACAACGGCATCACTTTTCTCAGGCAACCTTGCCTTCGAAAGCCGCTGCCATCAGCGCGCGCGTATATTCGGTCTGCGGCGCGTCAAAGATCGCATCGGCATCGCCTGCCTCGACGACATCGCCCTGTTTCATCACCATCACCTTATGGGACAGCGCGCGCACAACCTTCAGGTCGTGACTGATAAACAGATAGGCCAGCGCATATTTCTGCTGCAATTCGCGCAGCAAATGCACGATCTGCACCTGTACTGTCATATCCAGCGCCGAGGTCGGTTCATCAAGGATCAGCAATTTGGGCCGCAGGATCATCGCCCGCGCAATCGCGATCCGCTGACGCTGGCCACCTGAAAACTCATGCGGATAGCGATCCATCAGGGCCGGATCGAGGCCCACTTCGGCCATGATTTCCCCAACCATATCACGGCGGTCACGTCCGGGTTCCACGCCATGCACGCCCAGACCTTCGGCGATAATTTCAGCCACCGTCATCCGCGGGCTGAGCGAGCCATATGGGTCTTGAAACACGATCTGCATGTCACTGCGCAAAGGCCGCATCTGGCGTTGGTTCAGGTGCTGAATATCCTTCCCGCGAAAGGCGATCCGCCCTTCCGAGCTGATCAACCGCATCATCGCGAGCGCCAGCGTGGTCTTTCCCGATCCGCTTTCCCCCACAACTCCCAAGGTTTCGCCCGCGCGCACGGTCAGCGTCGCGTCGTTTACCGCTTTGATATACCCCACCGTCCGTTTGAGCAGACCGCGTTGGATCGGGAACCAGATGCGTGCCTGTTCTGTTTCCAAAATCACGGGTGCATCCGGTTGCACCGGTGATGGCACGCCGGTTGACTCCGCAGCCAAGAGCATCTGGGTGTAAGGGTGCTGCGGGTGCGCAAACAGTTCTGCTGTCGGGCCTATTTCAACGATCAGCCCGTCCTTCATCACACAGACCCGATCCGCAATCTTGCGCACAATCGTTAGGTCATGGGTGATGAACAGCATGGACATGCCTTCGTCGCGTTTCAGATCGGCCAGCAAGTCCAGTATTTGTGCCTGAATAGTCACGTCCAGCGCTGTCGTCGGCTCATCCGCAATCAAAAGCTCTGGCCCGTTCGCCAGCGCCATCGCGATCATCACCCTTTGGCGCTGCCCGCCCGAGAGTTGATGGGGATAGGACCCAAGGCGGCTTTCAGCGTCACGGATCCCGACACGCTCAAGCAGTTCGATGATCCGCGCGCGCACCGCTGGGCCACGCAAGCCCTGATGCAGCTCAATACTCTCGGCCAACTGCTTTTCCAGCGTGTGTAGCGGATTGAGCGAGGTCATAGGCTCTTGGAAAATAAAGCTGATGTCATTGCCGCGCACACGGCGCAAAGCGCGTTCATCCGCGCCGACCATTTCTTCGCCCGCGTATTTGATTGAGCCCGCCATTACAGCGCTGTCGCCAAGCAATTGGACAGTGGACAGCGCGGTTACGGATTTTCCAGACCCGCTTTCGCCCACAATCGCGACGGTTTCACCCTTTTGCACCTGAAAGGACACACCCTTGACCGCATGGGTTGGTGTGCCTTCCTGCCGGAAAGCAACGCGCAGATCTTTCACATCAAGGATCGGGGTGGTCATGATGCACGGGCCTTTGCGGCTTCGGTCTCAAAAAGCGTGTCGTCCTTCACCACGTTGCCATCCGCCACAAAGGTTTTGCGCGGATCAAAGGCATCGCGCACCCCTTCAAAGATGAACACCAGAAGCGACAGCATGATCGCGAAGGTAAAGAAGGCGGTAAAGCCAAGCCACGGTGCTTGCAGGTTCTGTTTGGCTTGCAAGGTCATCTCGCCCAGTGACGGGGCCGAGGACGGCAGGCCGAAACCCAAGAAATCGAGCGACGCCAAACCGCCAATCGCCCCTGTCACCAGAAAAGGCAGCATCGTCACCGTCGCTACCATCGCGTTGGGCAGCATATGGCGGAACATGATCGTCCGGTCGCGCACGCCCAGTGCGCGGGCCGCACGGACGTATTCAAGGTTGCGCGCGCGCAGGAACTCGGCCCTCACAACACCCACAAGGGCGGGCCAACCGAACAGCACTGTGAGGAATACAAGGAGCCAGTAACTTCGCCCCAATATCGCAAAGACAATGATGATCACATAAAGCGACGGCATCCCCGTCCATATCTCGATAAAGCGCTGAAAGATCAGGTCGGTCCAGCCGCCAAAATACCCCTGCACAGCCCCCGCCATGATCCCGATGATAGATGCCGCCACCGTCACAGTCAGCGCGAAGGTCACCGATAACCGGAACCCGTAAATCACCCGCGCCAGCACATCGCGCTTGGTATCATCGGTCCCAAGCCAGTTATCGGCACTGGGCGGGGCGGGTGCGACACCGCCCACATCCACGATGGTGTTGTAGGAATAAGGGATAATGGGCCAGAGCATCCACCCTGCCTGAAAGTCACCATCCAGCGTCTCGCCTGCATCGACAGCGGCGATGAGTGTCTCGGGATCATTAAAACACTCTTGCAGGCCGCCTGTGACAATCAGACAATCGACCTCAACCTCCCCGTATCCGGCCTCGGTCGGGAAATCACCGCCAAAGTCCTGCTCTGAATAAAAGCTGAAGATCGGCATCCGAATTTCGCCGCGATAGCTGACGGCGATGGGTTTGTCGTTGGCGATGAATTCGGCAAAGAGCGAGAGGCCAAAGAGAATACCAAAGATGATCAGTGACCACATCGCGCGCCTGTTGCGGCGGAAATTGCGCACACGACGCTGGTTCAATGGCGAAAGAAAAGGACGTTTAGCCATCAGTTCCGCGCCTCGAAATCAATGCGCGGATCAATCAACACATAGGTCAAATCTGTCAAAATCCCCACAACAAGCCCGATCAGCGAAAAGGCAAAAAGCGTACCAAACACCACCGGATAATCGCGTGCCACGGCAGCCTCAAACCCCAGTCGGCCCAGACCATCAAGCGAGAACAGCGTTTCGATAATCAGCGACCCGCCGAAGAATACGCCGATAAACAGCGCCGGAAAGCCAGAGATGACAATCAGCATCGCGTTGCGGAAGACGTGGCCGTAAAGCACCTTGCGTTCGGACAGGCCCTTGGCGCGGGCGGTGATCACATATTGCTTTTTGATCTCGTCAAGAAAGCTGTTCTTGGTCAGCAACGTCAGCGTGGCAAAGGCCGAAATCGTCGAGGCCAACACCGGCAAGGTGATGTGCCAGAAGTAATCGAGGACCTTACCGATCAGCGACAGCTCTTCGAAGTTGGCCGAGGTCAAGCCACGCAGCGGGAAGAGACGGAAATAGGAGCCGCCTGCAAAAAGTACGATGAGCAGGATCGCGAACAAAAATCCCGGGATCGCATAGCCGACAATGATCGCACCGGATGTCCATGTGTCGAACGGCGTGCCATCTTTAACAGCCTTTTTGATCCCCAACGGGATCGAGATCATATAGGCGATTAATGTCGACCAAAGCCCCAAAGTGATCGAGACCGGCATCTTTTCCAGCACCAGATCAAGCACGCTGATTGACCGGAAATAGCTTTCGCCAAAGTCAAACCGCATGTAGTTCCACATCATGTTGAGGAAGCGTTCAAGCGGGGGTTTGTCAAAACCGAACTCGCGCTCAAGCTCGGCAATAAATTCGGGTGGCAAACCGCGCCCGCCGACATAATCGCTATCAGATCCTTGGCCCAGATCGGCGTCACCGCCGCCACCCGAGATACCCTCGAACACATCCCCCTGCCCTTCAAGATTGGCGAGGATTTGTTCGATCGGCCCGCCGGGCACAAACTGTGTCAGCGTAAAATTGATGATCATGATCCCCAACAGCGTGGGGATCACAAGCAACAAGCGTCGGAGGATATAGGCGCCCATGGAATTCGCTTATTGAAACGCGCCGGCGGCGACAAGATCGTTATATTTATCCTGATTGATCCACCAGTAATCCAGATGGCCCAACCCGAATTCCGGCAGGTTCTCGGGGTATTCATAAAAGTCGTAATAGGCGACCCAGTTCTTGCCCAGATACCACGCCGGCACGATGAAATAATCATAACGCATGATCCGGTCAGCGGCCCGGATCAAGGCGGCCATTTCATCATAGTCTGCGGCTTCGGGGATCATTTCACCGATACGGTCGATCGCCTCGGTACAATAGGCGGCGGGGTTAAAGACATCATCCTTGTCTTCACAACCATAGCGCTGGGAAAACCCTGTGCCTTCCTGCAAACCACTGCTGTAGCCGCCAAAAATCATGTCATAATCTTTGGCCTGACGCCGCGCCTGATACTGTGACGGGTCAACACGGTTGTAGGTCACGTTCACGCCCAGACGGCGCAGGTTTTCGATATAGGGGTTGATGATACGGTCAAAGGATTGGCGGGTTTCCAGAAACTCGACATCCAGCGTATTGCCATCGGCATCGCGCAACAGCCCGTCCGCGTCCGAGGTCCAGCCCGCCTCTTCCATCAGCGCCAACGCGGCGCGCAGGTTGCCACGGTCAAGCGGTCTGTCGCCCGAGGTATGGGGCAAAACCGCATCTTCGGTGAAAATCGCATCGGGCAGCACGTCGCGCAGCCCTTCCAGGATTTCCAGTTCGCGCCCCTGCGGCAGGCCCACAGCCTTGAGCCGGTCGTTTTCCCAAAAGCTTTCGCGCTGCTGGAAAAGCCCGTATTGCAGCGTGTCGTTGGTCCATGTGAAGTTGTAAACAAGCCCGATGGCCCGCCGCACGTTGCGGTCGGCGAATTTTTCACGATCCATGTTGAACACAAAACCCGTGGCACCGGGCAAGGTGCCGTCGTCCAATTCTTCGCGCACAACCCATCCCTGATCAAGCGCAGGGAAATCATAGGCCGTGGCCCAGTTGATCGATGAGTTTTCCTGACGGAAGGTAAACTCGCCCGCCTTGAAGGCCTCGAAAGCAGCAGAGCTATCGGCGAAATACTCGATCCGGATGCTGTCGTAGTTGCCACGCCCGACATTCATCGGCGCGTTAGCCCCCCAATAATCCGGATTGCGCACATAGATAATCTGGCGTCCCGGATCGACTTCACCGATCATATATTCGCCCGTACCGGGTGAGACCTCGAGTCGCGACTCGTCCAGACGTGCACCGGTTTCTTCGAACCATGCTTTGGACATGGCAAGTGCAGATCCCATTTGCGGGATGCGGGCGCGGATCGGTGCATCGGAAGAGAAGCTGAACTTTACCGTGAAATCGTCCAAAGCCTCATAGTCGGTCACGAGCTGCTGAAGGCCGATCTGGATCGAAGGTGTGCCCTGTTCGCGAAATAGCTCATGCGTATGGATGATGTCATGTGCCGTCATCTGGGTGCCGTCCGAAAAGAAGACATCATCACGCAGGTTAAAAATGACCCAAGACATGTCTTCGGGATATTCCAGCGTGGTACAGAGCACGCAGTAGTACGACCCCACCTCGTCCGAGGTCACATCCATAATCCGTTCAAACATGATAGATGAAAGCCCCCCCGGCGACCCTGTCAATGTCGCGAAAGGGTTCATGCTGTCGAAAGAGCCCACGGTCGAGATACTGATCTCGCCACCGAGTGGTGCATCGGGGTTCACATAGTCAAGATGGACAAAGCCGGGTCCGTATTTGAGATCACCATATTCGTTAAAACCATGGCTTTCGATGATGACCTGATGCGCGTCGGCAAAAACCTCGGTAGCGGACAAAAGCGCCGCGATGCTGATGATAGATCCGATGGCCCATGTTTGAAGCACATGTGCAGGTTTCGCATGAACCTTTGTTTGGGCGCCTGAACGGATTGTCTTCTGCATCAGTTTCTCCGGTTTTTAAGCTTCTTGTCTTTATAGATGAAGTAAATGGAGAGTTTGGCAAAGTTTCAAGTTGCGTTTGTGTGAACGCGCGATGACAAAATTGAAATATTCTAAGAAAAAAGGCCGCCCCAGCGGACGGCCTTGATGTATGCGCGGTTTGGAAATCAGCCGCCGATCGTTGCGAGATAGGCAATCAGGTTTGCGCGGTCTTCGACATCGCGCATACCATTATAGCTCATCGCTGTGCCCGGTGCGTAACCGCGTGGGTTTTCGAGGAAGGCATTCAACGCTTCAGGGCTCCAAACATCGGTCGCTTCGGCCAGTGCGCCAGAGTAGTTGAAATCATCATAAAACTGGACCGGACGGTTCACGACACCGTAAAGCGCGGGGCCTGTACCATGCTGGCCGGGTTCAAGCGCGTGGCAAGACCGGCACCCGCGCCACAATGCTTCACCATCTGTGGCACTCGCTGATGCATAGACCACCGAGAATGGAACCTCTTCGACAACTTCAACTTCGTCGCCATCAGCGTCTTCGACCTCGATCACATAGGCTTGCTCTCCGTAGTGGCCGCCGCTGTGATAAATTTCTTCGGCCAACCACGCCCCCAGCAAGAAAACGAGGAAAGTGCTGCATAGACCGCCGATAATTTTGGTCGTTGTCATTGTGTCGAACATGTCGCGTTCCATTCAGTAGAAAGTTTCGTCGGTATCTATCCGCTTCCCACACTAGGTTGCAAGGTATAGAGACGCGACCGAATGCCTCTTTTTGAGGGAAACAGCACAGAGATTACACCGATGTCGCAGAAAATCGCATTTCAGGGTGAATTGGGTGCCTATGGGCACGAGGCCTGCGTGACCGCGCGGCCGGACTATGACCCCCTGCCATGCGCCACTTTTGAGGCTGCGATCGACGCCGTGCGTCATGGTGCGGCCGATCTCGGCATGATCGCCGTCGAGAATTCGACCTACGGCCGTGTGGCAGACGTCCACTCGCTCTTGCCGGAAAGCGGTCTGCATATCGTGGATGAAACCTTCGTGCGGGTGCATATCAATCTGCTTGGCAAACAGGATGCGTCGCTTGGCGATATCAAAGAGGCCCACGGACACCCTGTGATCCTGCCACAGTGCGGGGAGTTCTTGCGCGCAAACGGGATTACACCACGCACCAGCACAGACAACGCCCGCGCAGCGCGCGAGGTTGCGACAGGTGATAACCGTAATATCGCTGCGCTGGCCTCAGAGCTTGCGGCGGAAATTTACGGGCTCAAGGTTCTTGCCCGCCACATCGAGGATCATGCACGCAACACCACGCGGTTTTTGATCATGGCACGCGACCCCGACTATACCCGCCGCGGCACCTCGGGGATGATGACCAGCTTTGTGTTCCGCGTACGCAACATTCCTGCAGCACTTTACAAGGCGATGGGTGGTTTTGCCACGAATGGCGTCAACATGACCAAGCTGGAAAGCTATATGGTGGGCGGCGAATTCACGGCAACGCAATTCTATGCTGAAATCGAAGGGCATCTCGACGACGCCAATGTCCAGCTTGCCATGGAAGAGCTTGGCTATTTTACCGACCATCTGCTGGTGATGGGGGTCTACCCCGCTGCGGCAAGACGGCACGAAAAGGTTGCCAGCGGGGCGTAGCGCAACAGGCAGATCACTGCCCGCGTCGGTAATCATCCTCGACAGTTTCGGCATAATCAAGCACGCGGGCCTTGAACCGCTTGGTCAGCTTGGTTTTTGCCAACTTAAGCGATTGCAGTAGAAGACGCGCCGTCAATGTCTTGGCCTTCAAGTCAAACGACGCAATCAGACGGGTCCGCGTGGCAGACAGCGCAATCAGTTCAATCTCTGTATAGGCGATCAGCCCGTCCGACTGGCTTTCGACCACGATCGCCTGATCCACCTCAAGCGTGGTCAGTTCCGCCTGTACCTTGCGGGCCCGTCCGCGAAAATCGAATGCGATGTCCCAGATCGTGCCGACCTCGGGCGCCGTGTCCGACCGTCGCTTTACTTGGATCCCCTGACGCAAGGCGCGGCGCTCAAACCCGGCAAAGTCGCTGACGCGCCCGTAAACATAAGCGATTGGCGCCTCGATATCTTCGCGCGTGCTTAACTTCATCGGGGTCTCCTTCGCCTCGTTTTAATCCAGCCGGTCCGAAAGCCATGCCTGTAGCAGGAAATGCGCAATCGCCCCTTTGCGCGCAGGCAAAAGCTTGGGGTGGTTACCCGCAAAGGCCTCGGCCATCTCCTCGCGCGTGACCCACATGGCATCTTCGATTTCGTCTGGGTCAATCGTGATATCTTTGTTCAGCGCGACACCCGCACAGCCGAACATCAACGAGGCCGGAAACGGCCAAGGCTGGCTTGCCAAATAGGATACTGCTCCTACACGCACGCCGGCTTCCTCAAAGACCTCGCGGCGCACTGCCGCCTCAATGGTTTCGCCCGGTTCCACAAAGCCCGCCAGCAAGGAATACATCCCCTCGGGCCATCCCGGTGATCGGCCGACCAACACGGCATTGCCGTGGGTGATCAACATGATGACGACCGGATCGGTGCGCGGAAAATGATGTCCGCCACAGGCCGCGCAATTGCGCTGCCAGCCACCCATTGCCATTGCACTCTCGGCCCCGCACCGCGCGCAGAACCTGTGCGACCTGTGCCAATCCATCACCGCCTTGGCTGTCGCGGCAAGTTCGGCATCCCGGGGCGACAGGCGGGTCATGATCGCGCGAAGCTCCGCAAAGGCGGCGTCCGGAACGGCTGGATGCTGCTGCTCGGACGGGTCAAGAAAGGTGTTCAGTGTCTCGGTATCCAGATTGTCCGGCGTCCACGCCGAAAAATCTGCAGCGAACACCAACGCGCCATTGTCGCGACCCAACAGGATCATATCTGCCGCCGCATCCACCATCGCTGCGTGATCAAGGGGGAGACGCACCAAGGTATCACCCATAACCATCGGTTTGCCGCGCCACATCAGAATCGCGCGCGCATCGCGCTGCCCCCGCAACTGATCCGCCTGACCGCGCAATTCTGCGGCCCGATCAAGGCCCGATCCGCCAAATGTAACCGTTTCTGCAATCTTCATTGCGCCGAAATGCCATGGACCTTGCGTAACTACAATTTTTTTCCGACCGTATCTTGTAGCAGTCCAAATATTTCCCGCTAAGGTTGTGCTATGAAGACACCTTTTTCCTCAACCGTGCAGTCTCCGTCAGGGCAATTGCGTTTGCTCGAGACGACAGACCTCCACATGCAATTGCTGGACTATGATTATTTTGCAGATCGACAGGACCCGACCACCGGATTAGTCAAGCTGGCAGACCAGATAGCAGCGTTGCGAGACGATCCTTTGGTCACGACAATCCTTTGTGACAACGGCGATCTTATTCAGGGGAATCCGTTGGCGGATTATCTGGCACAAACTCTGGCGCCCGATCAGACCCACCCGATCATCGCGGCACTGGATATGTTGCAATACGATGCCATAACCCTTGGCAACCATGAGTTCGACTATGGGCCTGTCTTTCTCAAGTCCGTACTGGCAAAGGCAAGTTTTCCTGTGGTCTGCACCAATGTGCCGGCCTTTCACGGGGATGATCTGGTAAAGCCGTTTACGATTTTGGAGCGTGATATTCCTTGCGATGACGGCATCAGGCACCCCATCAAGATTGGAGTCATCGGTTTCGCCCCACCCCAGTTTGCCGACGCAGGCAATCCAGCGCTCAACGCAACCGATATCCGCCGAGCCGCGCAGGACATCGTCCCGCAAGTCAAAGCCGCCGGTGCAGATATCATTGTGGCCCTTTGCCACTCAGGTATCGGTTTGGCGGAGGATATCCCACATTTGGAAAACGCAGCACTACCTCTGGCACAAGTTGCGGGCATCGACGCGCTTTTGCTGGGCCATACCCATGAGGTCTTTCCCGATGCAACCATCGCCACAGACGGGCCCGCCGATTACGCGGGCGGTCGCCTGCACGGCAAACCGGCAGTGATGGCGGGATTTGGTGCGCAATCATTCGGCGTGATCGAACTCACCCTGCGCCGCGCGCAGGGCGGCTGGCAGATTACAGATCATCAAACGCGGGTTGAAAGGGCTTCATTGCGCAAAGGCCCAGAGAGCAAACTACGCCAAGACCTGCGCGCCCTTGTGGCGACACCTCACGTCGCAACCGTTGCGCAGATGCAAGAACCGGTGGTGAACACAACCGTGCCCATCACGAGCTATTTTGCGACGCTTCAGCCGGACTTCAGTCAGCAACTCATGGCGCAGGCCATGCAACGGGCAACCAACGCAGCGCTCGAGGGCGCGCACCCGCCCGTTCTGGCTGCAACATCGTCATACCGGTTTGGCGGGCGGAGCGGGCTCGGGCATTACATCGACATTCCCGTCGGTCCAATCACCTTGCGCGATGTCGCCGCAATTTTCCCCTTCGCGGATCATCTTTGCGCAGTGCGCCGCACAGGGAAACAACTGCGGCTCTGGCTGGAACGTGCAGCCGCGCATTACAACCGGATGCAACCGGGCCTCTGCAATCAGCCGCTGATAAGCCCGCAAAGCGCCGGCTATAACTGCGATGCGATCTTTGGACTGTCCTACCAGATCGACCTCACGCAACCCGCGCGCTTTGACACCCAAGGGCGAGAGATAAATCCAAATGCAAGCCGTATCGTGCAGATGCGCTTTCAAGACCAAACCGTAGAAGATGACGATGTTTTCATTGTGGCCACCAACAGCTTTCGTGCAAAAGGCGGCGGCGGTTTTCCACAGATCGCAGCCGATGACATCGTCTATACGTCCCGGCAAACACTCCGCGATATCTTGATCAAAGACCTTAAAGCCATAGGATCGGTGACGGCAAAGCCTTGCCAAAACTGGGCTTTCGCGCCAATCCCGAACACCGCCGCAGCATTTGTCAGTGCACCGCAAGCGCGGGATCACATCACGGGTCCGATCACCTATATCCGGCAGGATGCAGATGGCCGTGCGCGGTATCGCATCACCTTCTGAAGTCTTGCGGAACGGCGCAAACAGCCCTATATCGACGTTGAGAGGTTGGCGCGGGCGAGCGCCTCGCCAACCTGGTCAGGTCCGGAAGGAAGCAGCCATAACGAGCCCCGCTTGGGTCGTTGTCAGCCTCTCACCTTTGATTTGCGCAGCAAATTCAAGGCAAACCCATCCAGCAAAGGAGGATGTTTATGATTGTCGCAAAAAACACTCTCCCGGCTCGGGTGCGCTGAAGGCATTTCCGCCCCCTCGTCCGGTTGCTGCTGGCAGGTTTCAACCGCCAGCGTCTTTCTTCCCTTTGACGAGGACTGATCATTGACTGTTTTGACACGCGACGCCCTTGGCTGGTCGCCTTTCTATATGTCCCAGCTCGAAATAGATGAGCTGGACGCACTCACCCCTGCACGTATTGCCACAGTCCACCGCGACCGCGTCGTGGGCTTTTCCGATATCGGCACACTTGAACTGACACTTGATCCTGGCATCACCACAGCAGAAGTCGGCGTGGGCGATTGGGTGCTTTGCGCGCCGGAACAGCACAGGCTCGTGCGGATCCTGGATCGCAAAACCGAACTGACACGCGGCACCGAATATCACACCGGCGAGAAGCAACTGATCGCAGCCAATCTTGATACGCTGTTCATCACCTCATCATGCAACAACGATTTCAATCCCGCACGGCTTGAGCGGTATCTGGCGCTTGCCCATGATGCGATGATCACGCCAGTGATCCTGTTGACCAAGGCCGACCAGACCGATGATCCTGATAGCTACGTCGATCAGGCGCGCAGCTTGGGACGCAATCTGGAAGTCGTCGCGCTGGATGCGAAGAACGATGACGTTCCGGCTGTTCTGGCCCCTTGGTGTGGAAAAGGGCAGACCGTTGCACTCGCGGGGTCATCCGGCGTGGGCAAAACCACCCTTGCGAACGCATTGACCGGCGGCAATGCCGCAACACAGGCCATCCGCGAGGATGACGCGCGCGGTCGGCACACGACCACCGGGCGGTCACTGCACCGGATGGCGACGGGTGGCTGGCTGATCGACACTCCGGGGATGCGCGGCCTTGGCGTGGCAGAGGTGGCCTATGGCATCGACGCGACATTTCCCGAGATATCGGAACTGGCCGCCACCTGTAAGTTCCGCGATTGCGCACATGAGAGCGAGCCGGGCTGTGCCGTACAGGCGGGTATTGCCGCAGGCCAGGTTGACCCTGAACGCCTCAAGCGCTTCAAGAAGCTGAAACGCGAAAACGAACAGGCGACCGAGACAATTGCGCAAGCGCGGGATCGGTCGCGGAAGTTTGGCAAGATGGTGAAGTCGGCGATCAAGAAGAAACCGCGCAACACGTAAGGTGGATCAAGATCCACCTTACCCCTGATACGCCCAATCCAACTGCGGATCCGTTTCCACAGCACATGGGCGCACGGCCCGCAACCGTGCCAAGGCCGTATCCGCATCTTCGCCCGCCGCAATCATCAACCGCAGCACCATCATCCCCGACCGGCCGCAGCCGCCAAAACAATGCACCAACACGCGACCGCCGCTGCGCAGCGTGCCCAGAACCGCATCGCGCACCGCTGGCCAATCCATCCCTGTTGGCACACCGAAATCCGCCACCGGCAAATGCAGCCAGCCGATCCCTGCATTGGCAAGGTCGGCGCCCAACGTCCCCGCCCCTTTGCGATCCAACTCGGCCTGCGTTGTCATCGTCAGGACCAGATCAGGGCGCCAATCCATCAGGCGCAGCCAATCCGTGTAATAATGCCGCGTCCTGCCGGGCATGGGCGTGATCGCCAAGGTGCCGCCCGCCACAGGCAGGCTATGAATGACAAATTCGAGCATCTTGGCCTTATAAGAAAAAATACCTGCAGAAAGTCCGCCAATCTGGCGCCGTTGCCACAAGGGAAGACCATAAGCGTTAAAACCGAACAAGTGAAAATCGCATATCCTGTGTTGAATGCTGCTATCGTGCGGCGGCCATCCACTGGCCCTAAACAATGACGCAAACCTGCCAACACTTTGACCGTTGCCTGCCTTGGAGCACGGAACAGTCTTTCGCCGCTTTGATGTGGTAGACCTTAGGGGGCCCTGCCCCTAGTCTGTCCGAACGTCCGAATCCTTTTCAAAGGCCGCCATGTCCGATCAGCCCCAATACCAAGTGCTCGCCCGCAAATATCGGCCTGAAACCTTTGCCGATATGGTGGGGCAGGATGCGATGGTACGCACTCTGAAGAACGCCTTTGCCGCAGACCGGATCGCGCAGGCCTTTATCATGACCGGCATCCGCGGCACCGGTAAAACAACCACTGCACGGATTATCGCCAAGGGCATGAACTGTATCGGCCCTGACGGCACGGGCGGGCCGACAACCGAACCCTGCGGACAATGCGAACATTGCGTGGCGATCATGGAAGGCCGTCATGTCGACGTGATGGAAATGGACGCTGCCTCACGTACAGGCGTGGGCGACATTCGCGAAATCATCGATTCGGTCCATTACCGCGCGGCCTCGGCCCGCTTTAAGATCTACATCATCGACGAAGTGCACATGCTGTCGAAGAACGCGTTCAATGCGCTGTTGAAGACACTGGAAGAACCGCCCGAGCATGTCAAATTCATCTTTGCCACGACCGAGATCAGGCAGGTGCCTGTCACCGTCCTGTCCCGCTGCCAGCGCTTTGACCTGCGGCGGATCGAGCCGGAAACGCAAATTGCCCTGCTGCGCAAAATTGCGACCGCCGAGGGGGCCGAGATCACCGATGAGGCACTCGCGCTGATCACCCGTGCTGCCGAAGGGTCAGCCCGCGATGCGCAATCGCTGCTGGATCAGGCCATCAGCCATGGCGCGGGAGAAACCACCGCCGATCAGGTCCGTGCGATGCTGGGGCTGGCGGATCGTGGGCGCGTCCTTGATCTTTTTGACATGATCCTGCGCGGCGAGGCGGCAGCCGCCCTGACCGAATTGTCCGGCCAATATGCCGACGGCGCCGACCCGATGGCGGTGCTGCGCGATCTGGCTGAAGTGTGCCACTGGATCAGCGTCATCAAGATTACGCCCGAGGCCGCCGAAGACCCCACGATTGGGCCAGATGAGCGCACACGCGGTCAGGCCATGGCCGCCAGTCTGCCCATGCGGGTGCTGTCGCGGATGTGGCAGATGCTGCTCAAGGCACTGGAAGAAGTGGCCATCGCCCCCAACGCCATGATGGCGGCCGAAATGGCGGTGATCCGGCTGACCCATGTGGCTGATCTGCCCAGCCCCGAAGAACTGGTGCGCAAGCTTCAGGACGCCACACCACCCGCGGGCGGTGGCGGCGGCCCGTCGGGTGGGCGCCCTGCCCCGCAAGGTGGCAGCACCCAAGCGATCAGCAGCACGCCGGCCCCCACCCATGCCAGCCCCGGCGGGCCGTCAGCATCGGGAGCGCAAACAGCGCGCGCTTTGGACGCGGACGCGCTTCAGCACTACGCGCGCTTCGAGGATGTCGTCGAACTGATCCGCACCCACCGTGATGTCAAACTGCTGGTTGAAGTCGAAACCGGCCTGCGTCTTGTCAGCTATCAGCCGGGCCGGATCGAGGTGAACCCGACGCCTGACGCCGCACGGGATCTGGTGGGGCGTCTGGGCGCGCGGTTGCAAGCATGGACCGGCAATCGCTGGGCGATCAGCGTCGCCGACGGTGGCGGACCGACAATCGCCGAAACACGGGATGCGGCCGAAAACGCGATCCTGCAAGAGGCGCAAGACCACCCTTTGGTCAAAGCGGTCATCGCGGCATTTCCCAAAGCCAAGATCACCGAAATCCGGACCGAGGCCGAAAAAGCGCAGCACGCATTGGAAGACGCGCTGCCCGAAGTGGAAGAAGAATGGGACCCGTTCGACGAGGACTGATCTGTGCGGCTGCTCTTGCGGCACCCCTGCCCGCATGGGCCGAGGTCTGCACCCAGCAACGCCCCGGCTGGGACGGTGTCCCAGTCACGGCTTTGGGCGAACTGCTGTTCCTTTTGCAAACGCCCATTGTGCTGATCCTGATCATCGCCACCGCCCTTGCCGTGCGGTTTCGCAGTGAATGGGGCGGGCTTGTCGTTGTTGTCGGCTGGAGCCTCTCGACCTTTCTTGCCACGGGATGGGGCAGCACAGGTGACACGCGCGCGCTTGCAATGAGCGAAGGCTGCATCGGAAATTCCACGCTTTTCATCCTCTTTGCCGCACTGGTGTGTATCGGTGTCGTGCTCTACACTGCGCCATTGAAACGCGACAAAAGAGAATAGGAGATCGCTAGATGCTCAAAGGACTTGGTGGCCTTGGCGACATGGCCAAGATGATGAAACAGGCGCAGGAAATGCAGGGCAAAATGGCCCAGATGCAGGAAGACCTTGAAAACATCATGGTCGAGGGCGTCAGCGGTGCGGGTCTTGTGAAAGCCACCGCAACCGCCAAAGGTGAGCTCAAGGGGCTCGATATTGATCCGTCGATCTTCAACGGCGACGACAAGGAAGTCGTCGAAGACCTGATTTTGGCGGCGATCAAAGATGCACAGGGCAAAGCGACCGCGCGCGCGCAGGAAGAAATGAGCAAACTGACAGAAGGCCTGGGTCTTCCACCGGGCATGAACCTGCCTTTCTGAAGCCCGAGAATTTTTGGCAAAAATTCTCAGGCCGCCAGAACAAATTTCGCGAAATTTGTTCGCGGCTGATGTGAGCACCATGACAAACGGTACCGAAGACCTCGATAATCTGATCGCACTGATGGCCAAGCTGCCGGGGCTTGGCCCCCGGTCTGCGCGGCGCGCTGTGCTGCATCTGATCAAGAAGCGGTCTCTGGTGCTGTTGCCCTTGGCCGATGCAATGCAAAGGGTCGGGGCAACGGTGCGCGAATGCCTGAACTGCGGTAATGTCTGCACAACGGATATTTGCGAGATTTGCAATTCCGAGAAACGTGCCACAGGACAGATCGCCGTTGTCGAGGATGTGGCCGATCTATGGGCGATGGAACGGTCCCAAGTCTTCAAGGGGCGCTACCATGTGCTGGGCGGCACACTCTCTGCCCTCGATGCTATCGGGCCGGAGGAATTGCGCATCCCTAAGCTGATCGACCGGATCAAGACCGAGAATGTGACCGAGGTAATCCTTGCCTTGGGTGCCACGATCGACGGGCAAACGACCGCACATTACATCGCCGATCAATTGCCCGGCATCACAGTCACCTCTCTGGCCCAAGGTGTGCCTGTAGGTGGTGAGCTTGACTATCTGGACGACGGCACGATTACGGCAGCGCTGAACGCGCGCAAGGCGCTTTAATCACCACCAAGGGCCTGCACCAAGGCATCAAAAACAATCCTGATCCGGCGGCTTGTCCGCAGTTCACGGTGGGTTACGATCCACACCGGAAAGGTGATCGGCGGCGCATCAGACAGCAGTGTTTCGACACCGTCCACATGCGGCCAGAACCTGTCAGGCCCCACCATAATCCCGAGACCCGCACGCATCATCTCCCACATCACCACCCCGCTGTCCGAATTTGCCTTGAACTGATCCGGGGAAATTGTGACGCCGCGGTCCTGCATGAATGCCAGCATCTGGGTGGTATCGCGTGGGCCAATAAAAACATGTTTCGCAAGGTCGGCCTCAGTCTGCGGCCTGCCATATTCGGCGAGGTAATCGGCAGAGGCATAATAGACGGCCCTTGCATCCCGAAGCTGTCTGGCGATCAGGTCGGGCTGGTCGGGACGCACATGGCGAATGGCTATATCGGCGTCACGCCGTGTCAGGTTTTCGAGCCGGTTCGAGGCGACAACATCAACGATAATCCCGGGTGCGTCCTGCCGCAGCTTTTTCAGAACCGGCACTAAAAAACCCGCGGCAAGCAAATCGCTCGCCGTGATCGAAACGTGACCTGCGACATCGCGCGACTGCCCTGATGCAACCATCGAAATCCGGCTGGCGGCATCGCCCATCGCCTGCACATGTTCCAAAAGATCATGGCCCGCCGAAGTCATGACCAATGACCGGCCTGAACGTTCAAACAAGGTCACACCCAGATCACGCTCCAACGCGCTGACCTGCCGGCCGATCGTTGGCTGGGTTGTGCGCAACGCCCGCGCAGCAGCACTCAGCGAGCCTTCCTCGGCGGTCGCCAGAAATGCGCGAATTTGGTTCCAGTCAAATGAGACAGCCTGCCAGTTCATGCATTTATGTATATCTGAACCACGTATTTAGGCAATTTATAACAGATTTGCGTATATGTAAGCTGCGGCAACGGGTATTGCATAACAGACAAAGGAACCACGCCAATGGCCACCGCCGCGTTTTGGAACAAAGCTGCAAAGAAATACGCGGCGTCGCCCATAAAGGACATTGCCGCCTATGAAGAAACGCTCGCGCGCGCACGCAGCTATCTGACGGCACAGGATCACCTGCTTGAAGTGGGCTGCGGCACGGGCAGCACGGCAATCAAACTGGCACCTTTTGTCAGGCGGATCACGGCCACGGACATATCAGGCAACATGATTGCGATCGCACAAAGCAAGATCACGGGCGACGGGCCGCAAAATATCGACTTTGTGGAATCAGAGATCAACGCAGCTATGGCCGACGCGCCATTCGATGCGGCCTGCGCCTTTAGCCTGTTGCACCTTGTCGATGACATTGACCAAACACTGCTGCATTTGCGCAATCAGATCAAACCGGGTGGCTACTTTATCTCCAAGACCGCCTGCCTGGCAGATATGAATATGCTGGTCAGACCTATGATCAAAGTGATGCAGATGATCGGCAAAGCGCCGCATGTTCTGGTTTTTGACGCGGCCCGGCTGGAAAAAGCTGTGCGCGAAGCAGGTTTCGACGTGGTCGAAACGGGATACTTCGGCGCAAACAGGTCAGCACGGTTCATTGTGGCCCGCAAACCATCATAAATAGCGAAAAAGGGCGCCTTCCGTTTCGGGGCGCCCTTTTTTGCTTGTTGGCCTAGTCGTCCTTATCGTCGGCATCGTCGGGCAGGTTGAAGAAGCTGTCCGCGTCGGAAACATCGCGGTTGTCTTCTTCCTCTTCCTCGCCACGGGGATCAGACAGGCTGAATGTCTCAAGTCCCGCCATCGCGCTTGGCATCTTCGGCTCGGCGGGCATACCCAACGACTGCTCGGTGCTGACCAGCTTGCGGCGCTCGTCATCGGTCATCGCTGCGCCTTCTTTGGCCTTCTTGGCGTTGGCCTTTTGCACGGCAGCATCCAGTTCGGACTGTTTGCACAGCCCCAAAGCGACCGGATCAATCGGGTCAAGGTTGTTGATGTTCCAATGCGTGCGCTCGCGGATCGCCTGAATGGTTGGCTTGGTTGTGCCAACCAGTTTGGAAATCTGACCATCTGTCAATTCCGGGTGGAACTTCACCAGCCAATAAATGGACGCGGGGCGATCCTGACGCTTGGACAGCGGTGTGTAACGCGGGCCCCGGCGCTTTTCCTCACCGGCAGCAGCGGCGTAAAACTTCAGTTTCAGCTTATGCTTGGGATCAGCTTCGGCTTTATCCAGCTCTTCTTGGGTCAACTGGTTATTGGCAATCGGGTCAAATCCTTTGACACCTGTCGCCACATCACCGTCTGCAATGCCTTGCACTTCCAGTTCGTGGAAACCGCAGAACTCGGCAATCTGCTTGAAGGTCAGCGTTGTATTGTCGCAAAGCCAAACAGCGGTGGCTTTGGCCATAATCGGTTTATCGGACATCTTTTCATCTCCATCTTATCAGCAGACAAGCCTTTCCCGCGCCCTTGATCTGGGCAGACTGTGGTAACAGCCGGGTTCGCATTGTCGGGGAACTTGCAGGGTATATAGTAAAGCTGACGAAATTTGGAAAGATCAAAATGCAACGTCTACTTGCCCTGCTTTGCTTTATGGCATCCCCACTCTCTGCCCAAGACCGCGCGGGTGACTTTGACTACTACGTCATGTCTTTGTCCTGGTCGGCAAACTGGTGCGCACTGGAAGGTGACGCGCGCGGGTCGCCCCAGTGTGATGCCGAAGCGGACTTCGGCTGGATTCTGCACGGGCTCTGGCCGCAATATGAAAACGGCTATCCGGCAAACTGTCCGACCAGCGAAAGATCCCCCAGTCGCAGCGATACCGCGGCCATGGCGGATATCATGGGGACATCGGGACTTGCCTGGCATCAATGGCGCAAACACGGGGTCTGTTCGGGATTGTCGTCCGAGGATTACTTTGCCCTCTCGCGCGAAGCTTTTGGCCGCATTAATCGCCCCGAAGTGTTTCGCGCCTTGACGCGCCAAGTAACACTGCCCGCATCGTTGATCGAAGAGGCGTTTCTGAAGGAAAATGCAGCGCTAGAAGCCGACCAGATCACGATCACCTGCAAATCAGGCTACATTCAAGAGGCGCGGATTTGTCTGACGCGTGATCTGGAGTTTCGCGATTGCGGGCGGGACGTCATCCGTGATTGCTCGATGACCAGCGCGCAGTTTGATCCGATGCGCTAGCCAAAAGAAAAGGCACTGCAAATGCAGTGCCTAAACAGCTGTCTCGTCTGGATCTGGCGGGGTCAGCTATTGCTTGGTTCCGGCTCAGACGCGACACGGCTGCCGTCTTTCAAGGTAATCTCGCCGCGGGAATCCTGACACTTTGGTGTACCGTCACGGTTCAGGCGGGGGGTCATATACCCTTCAATCCCGTCGTCGATGTACCAGTGCTGGCAGCCGTCCGGATCAATCCACACATTTGCCACGCCGTCCCGCAGAAAACCGCCGTCGACGCCGCCATCTGTCACATTGTTGTCATCACCGGAACGCTCGCATGCGACCAAAGTCATCGCGATCAAGATTGCAACTGCGCCGCGCAAAATATTCATATTCAAAACCACCCAATTTCTCGCGCGAATCGCGCCATACATATCAACTTTATGCGGTTATAAGTTGAGATCAGCTTTAGGTCTACCGACACAGGACTGTCCAATTGGCTACGGCGCCAGCAACGCGGCCGTCAGCGCACTGTCAGGATCACATAGCGGTTCGATCACATCGAAATGATGGCGGTCCGGCGCGACAATCCGCTCGCAGGTCCATGCGCGCGCCAGAATGCGCGATTGCTCCAGAAAAGCTGGCCTTTCATCCGCCCCCACCCAGACCGTCACGGGCATCTGCGGCTTGGGCAGGTAGATCGGGCTTTCAGCCAGAACCTCTGCCGTATCCAGTTTGAGATCGGCATTCATGGATGTCAGCATCAAAGGTGCCAGATCACCCAAGGGCGAAATCGGCACGACTTTCGCAACCCGTGCCTGCCAACGCGCACCGCTGCGTCTTGCTGTCATCCGCGCCACCAGTTGACCCCCCGCAGAATGCCCGGTCAGCCGGATCGGCCCAAGGACGCGGCCGGCAGCAAAGGCGATTGCAGCGGCGATTTGATTGCCGATGTCCGTGATACGGACCGCAGGACAAAGATCGTAGGACGGCATGGCGACGGCCCACCCCTGCGCAAGCGGGCCTGCTGCCAGATGCGACCAATCAGATTTGTCCGACATCAACCAATAGCCACCGTGAACAAAGACCACCAATCCTTTGGCAAGGCGGGGTGGATGAAACAGATCAAGCTTCTGGCGCGCGCTTTCGCCGTAGGGCAGATCAAGTTCACACAATGTCTTTTCGCGAAAGCTGGCCGCGGCCTTTGCCCAGCGCGCGGGATAAGTGTCGCCACCCGGAATATAGGCCGCATTCGCATATGCCTCGTCCAATTCCATCACTTCCCCCCTTTACGGCACCAGCCTGCATGGTTCAGATAGCGCTGAAACCGATAGGAGGCCACCATGCTTGACGAAATGACGAACCTGAAATCCATGTTGTCACGTCCTGATCTGCTTTGCGAAGACACGCTTGTCGCAGGTGAATGGGTGAAAGCAGCGGACGGCAAGACCTTTGACGTGATCAACCCTGCGCGCGGCGATGTGATTGCAAGAGTCCCTGACCTGTCGGTCGCAGAGGTGGAAAAAGCGGTCGCAGCAGCCGATGCCGCACGCAAGCCTTGGGCCGCACGCGCGGCCAAAGAACGCGCAAACATATTGCGCAAATGGTTTGATCTGATGATCAAGCACCAAGAAGACCTCGCCATCATCATGACCGCCGAACAAGGCAAACCGCTGACCGAGGCGCGCGGCGAGATCGCCTATGGCGCGTCTTTCGTGGAGTGGTTCGCAGAAGAGGCCAAGCGCGTTTACGGCGAAACCATCCCCGGGCACATGGCGGACAAACGGATTACCGTCATCAAACAGCCAATTGGCGTGGCAGCGGGGATCACCCCGTGGAACTTCCCCAACGCGATGATCGCCCGCAAAGTGGCCCCTGCACTGGCTGCAGGATGTGCCTTTGTCATCAAGCCCTCCGAATTGACCCCACTGTCAGCGCTCGCCATGGCGAAGCTGGCGCAAGAGGCAGGCGTGCCGGACGGGCTGTTCTCGGTCATCACCTCTACCGATGCCCCTGCCATCGGCAAGGCGTTCTGCGACATCCCCGCGGTGCGCAAACTGACCTTCACCGGATCAACGCAAGTGGGCCGTATCCTGTTGGCGCAGGCCGCCGATCAAGTGATGAAATGTTCGATGGAATTAGGCGGCAACGCGCCTTTCATCGTCTTTGATGACGCCGATCTTGATGCCGCTGTCGAAGGGGCCATCGCCTGCAAGTTCCGCAACAACGGCCAGACCTGCGTCTGTGCCAACCGCATCTATGTGCAGGCCGGCGTCTATGATGCCTTCGCTGCCAAGTTCAAGGTTGCGGTGGAAGCGCTGCGCGTGGGCGACGGCATGAGCGAAGGGATAACACTGGGCCCGCTGATTGAACCCAAGGCTCTCACCAAGGTTCAGGAACACCTCGCGGATGCGCTCTCGAAAGGTGGTCAAATTCTGACCGGCGGCAAGCCACATGATCTGGGCGGGCAGTTCTTTGAACCCACGATTGTCACCAACGCGACCAAAGAGATGCTGGTCAGCACAGACGAGACCTTCGGCCCCTTCGCCCCGCTTTTCAAGTTTGAAGACGAGGATGATGTGATCGCGCTGGCCAATGACACGATCTTTGGCCTTGCTTCGTATTTCTATGCCAAGGACCTCAGCCGCGTGACCAAAGTGGCCGAAGCGCTGGAATACGGGATTGTGGGCGTGAACACCGGCATCATCTCAAACGAGGTCGCACCTTTTGGTGGCGTGAAACAGTCAGGGCTGGGCCGCGAAGGATCACACCACGGGATCGAAGACTATCTTGAACTGAAGTATATTTGCACCGGTGTGTGAGCCGGAAAGTAAGGTGGATCTTGATCCACCTTACCGCAAACCACGCATTTGCAAAAATATCCAACCACTCACCAAGGATTGACCATGCGCGCGCGTCAAACCACCGTGATGCGTATGATGACAAGCGATGAAGACCTGGCAGATGCAGCCGCCGCCGGCGACGGGGCGGCCTTCGCGAGCCTGCTTGATCGCCATTATGATCGCCTCTTTGCATTCTGCTTCCGGCTGACCGGATCACGCACCGAGGCCGAGGACCTGACGCAGGACATCTGCGCCGCACTGCCCGCAAAGCTCGCCAGCTACGGGCGCCGCGCCAAAGTCACCACCTGGCTCTACCGCGTCGCCGTGAACGCCGCCCACGACCGGCGACGCAAGCGCGCGACCTATGCCAAGGCGACAACAGGCTGGGGCGACTGGGAAGTGAACCGCACCGCTGCCATTGCAGATACCACCGACAAACTGGACTGGCTGACCGCTGCGATGAACACACTCTCCGACGATCTGCGCGACACGCTGGCACTTGTGCTTGACGATATGACCCACGCGCAGGCGGCAGAGGTGCTGCAAATCCCGGAAGGGACAGTCAGCTGGCGCATCTCTGAAGCAAAAAAAGCCCTGCGCGCCATCAAGGAACAGGAGGACATGGTATGACCGATGACCTGAATGACCTCAAAGCGATGATGGATCAGGCAACCCCGCGCCCTGATGCGGCGCGACGCGCCGAAAATATCGCGCTGGCAAAAGAAAACTTTGCCGCCCTCCAAGGATCACGCGATGAAGTGCGTCCCACTGCTGTAGCCGGGCCGAAGGGCCTTTGGACAGGAGTGAAGACGATGCTGAATACCATAACCTCGCCCGCAGGATTGACCACAACGACCGCCCTAGTTGCCTGCGGATTTTTATTTCTGACACCGCAAGGTCAGGACCTGCTGCGCCCGCCATCTGCGCCCCAGATCACTGTGACCGAGCTTGATGGTATTGCGGCCCCGCCAATGACAATGTCGGACCCCGCAACCGGAGCAACCACTCAAACGGAGGCAGTTGCGCCACAGCAACCAGAGGCTTTGACTGCTCCGGCTTTCGATCTGGCACAGGACTTCAGCCTTGCAGATCAGTCACGCCCTGTCACCAAGGCCTTGCCACAAATTACAGCAGACGCGGATGAACTGCTTGCGCAAGAGGCCGAAGTAACCGCAGGCGCAATTGAACGTCAGGCCATCGCGGCGACAACCATGCAAACATCACGCGTGGCCCCGATGCAAAGCGAAGAACCGGCAATGCGCGGCTTGGCCCCGGAACGCATTGTTGTAACGCCTTCGCCGCAACCGGACGATGCCATGGTTTCTCCTGCCCCGTCGACCGAGAGCTTTGCCAACACTGCAGCAAGCCCGCTCAAAATCACCGCCGAGGAACCGGTTTCGACATTCTCGATAGATGTTGATACCGCGAGCTATGCGCTTGTGCGGTCCTCTCTGTCACGTGGTCAATTGCCGCCACGCGAAGCTGTGCGCATTGAAGAGATGATCAATTATTTCCCTTATGATTATCCGACACCCGACGCAGGCGAAGCGCCCTTCCGTCCGACCGTGACGACATTCCAGACGCCGTGGAATGCAAACACGCAGCTCGTGCATATCGCTTTGCAAGGGCGGTTGCCCGAGATGACCGCGCGGCCTCCCTTGAACCTGGTGTTTCTTATCGACACATCCGGCTCGATGGATGATCCGGCAAAACTGCCGCTGCTGAAGCAGTCTTTCCGCCTGATGCTTGACCAATTGCGCCCGCAAGATCAGGTCGCCATCGTGGAATATGCAGGCAGCGCAGGTCAGGTACTGGCGCCCACCAACGCATCCGAACGCACGACGATCTTGCAAGCGCTCCAATCGCTCGGTGCGGGGGGGGCAACCAACGGGCAAGGCGGCTTGGAACAGGCCTATGCGGTCGCGGACACCATGGCAGAGGCTGGTGAAGTCAGCCGCATCATTCTTGCAACTGACGGCGATTTCAATGTCGGCATCGATAATCCGGATGCGCTGAAAGGCTTTATCGCGGATCGCCGCGAAACAGGGACGTATCTCAGCGTTCTGGGTTTCGGACGCGGCAATCTGGATGACGCCACTATGCAGGCGCTGGCCCAGAACGGGAACGGCACGGCGGCCTATATCGACACGCTGTCAGAGGCACAAAAGGTGCTGGTCGACCAACTCTCAGGTGCGCTGTTTCCGATTGCCGGTGATGTCAAAGTGCAGGTCGAATTCAACCCTGCCCAAGTCGCCGAGTACCGTTTGATCGGCTATGAGACGCGGGCGCTGCGGCGTGAAGATTTCAATAATGATGCGGTGGATGCGGGCGAGCTGGGCGCAGGCCATGCTGTCACAGCAATCTACGAGGTCACACCCGTCGGCAGCCCGGCACAATTAAGTGATCCGCTGCGCTACGCCCCGAGCACGGTGGCTGAGACGTCAGACGAGCTCGGATTTCTGAAACTGCGCTACAAAGCACCCGGCGAGGATTTGAGCCAATTGCTTGAAACGCCAATCACCGAAAATGGTACACCAGGGACAGAGGCGAATTTTGCGGCTGCGATTGCAGGTTTCGGACAGCTCTTGCGCGGTGACAACCATTTGGGCGATTGGGGCTACGCGGATGCGATCACACTTGCTGCGGCTAATCGCGGCGCGGATGCCTTTGGCTATCGCACGGAAGCTGTGCAATTGATGCGCTTGGCCGAAAGCCTGTCGCGCGCTGAATGAAAAGTAAGGTGGATCTTGATCCACCTTACATCATCACCCCATCTGCGCCAGCGCAAGCGGCAGGACTTGCTGCTCGATCAGGCGCTGCAAATCACCGAAATATCCACCACTGCGCGCTGGCCGCAGTGGATCAGAGGTAATCGCCAAGGTCAGCGCGACCTGCGGGGCGACACAGATAATCTGCCCACCATAGCCCCGCGCCAGCGCATAGCCGACGCCTGCACCGGTTCCCAAGAACCAGCCATAACCGTAATCCAGCCCGGAGAAGAGTGATTGTGTACGTCGCTGCAACGACCGCGCCACCCAATCGGAACTGAGCACCTGCGCGCCGCCGAACTGGCCGTTTAGCCGGTACATCTCGCCGAAGCGGACCATCGCATCCAGCGTGAGGGCCATTTCATTGCCCCCCAGATAGCGACCCTGCGGGTCCCGCGTCCAAGCGGGGATATCAATGCCCAAAGGTGCGCCCAACCGCTCCCGCGCCAGCGACAAGAGCGACTGACCCGAGACCTCTGACAACACGGCCCCTAGAATGTGAAACGAACCGGTCGAATAAAGCATGCGTGCTCCGGGTTCGGCCACGAAAGGACGGCCGAGCGCGTTTGCGACCCAGTTGCTGCTGTTCACCCAGCCACCATAGTTCTGCCCTGAGGTACGCTCCAGTCCGGCCTGCATCGTCACCAGATTTTCAACGGTGATCCCTGCCACACGCGGATCAGCACCGCGCGGGATCAAACCGGGAGCGACATCGCCCAGCCGCGCATTGATGCCGGGCAATTCACCGCGATCCAGCGCAGCACCGGTCAAGGCCGCAACAACTGTCTTCGAGACCGACTTGATCGGCACCGCGCGCTCCAGCCCCGGACCGCGAAACCGCTCACGCAGCATAGTCTGGCCAGATTGCCGGATCATTACAGCGTGGAATTGGTCAAGCGCGCGCCCCGCGTCCAGAACGGGTGCCCAGACATTTGGTTGCGCCAGCATGGGCGTTGCCAAGCTTGCGAGCCCGCCCGCCAAAAATTTCCGCCGTTTCATCACGATTACAAACCCTTCAAATCAGTATCAGGGTAGCTAATGCATCTGTCAAAAACCGCCACTAACATTCCCGTGCACTCAGCAGCGATAGGCTTCGCTCTCGTAAAACGCGCGAAGGGTCTGGTGCTTTTCAGGCCGAAACCGGTCCAGTTCCTGCAAGGCCGAAATACGGTCCAGACGAAACATGCGAAAGCCTTCGCGCAATTCGCACCAGCACACAGCCGTCCAGACTTTGCCCCAGAACCAAACGCCCAAAGGCCGCACTGTTCTTGCGGTCTTATTGCCCGCCTCATCGCTGTAGTTCATCTGCAATCGGATATGCGCCTCAGAGGCGGCCTCGAACCGGTCCAGATAATCGCGCCATTGGCCACGCTGTTCTGCACCATCCAAGACATGCACGTTGACCTGACCGACCTGTCTGCGCGCAGTCTCGGGCAGGACGGCATCAATCTTGATTAATGCCTCTTGCGCGGCTTCTGCCATTTTGGTGCCGCCCCAGCTTTGCAAAATCCGTGCGCCTGAAACCAGTGCGACAATCTCTTCTTGGGTGAACATCAAAGGTGGCAGATCATATCCGTCACGCATTAGATAGCCGACCCCGGCTTCGCCTTCGATCGGGACACCAGAGCCGATCAAATGTGCCACATCCCGATAAATCGTGCGCGGCGTCACTTCGAGCTTTTCGGCCAGTTGCGCCGCTGTGGTCAGCCGACCGCCCCGCAGATACTGCAATATCTGGAAAAGACGGTCGGCGCGGCGCATTTATTGCGCAGCCTCGAACAGACCGATGGAATTGCCGTCAAGGTCTTTGGCATAGGCAAAGCGCCCATCGGGGATCGTGATCGGCGGGCTGACAATCTCTCCACCGGCGCTTTGGCAACGCGCGATCCCGTCTTCAAGCGTACCTTCAATCGCGATATGGATTGTATTGCCCCCATCTGCGGCAGGTATCCCGGGATAAAGATGCGCGCCTGCGCTGTCCTCGAAACTGCCCAGCACAGCAATGGGGTTCGGACCGGAATGGTCGATTTCCATCTGATACCCAAAGACCTCGTTGTAAAAAGCGACGGCCTTTTCCATGTCAGTGACCGGTATTTCGCCCCAAGCCATAATTGTGCGTTTTGTCATGTCTCATCTCCTTGATTGCGGTTGATGGACATCTTTGAACATACCCCTGCTGACAGCGTTGTGTCAGTAGGTTTTCAGGAGGGGTGGAAAATTACGCCCCCGCAAGCCACCCCAGACCTTCCTCGGTCGTCTGGCGCGGCTTGTATTCGCCCGAAACCCAACCAGCATAGCCCTGGGCATCCAGCAGCGCGAAGAAGGCGGGATAATCAATCTCGCCCTGATCCGGCTCACCGCGATCCGGCATTTGGGCCACCTGCACATGGGCAGTGATATCGCGCATCGCCTCCCATGTGCCCAATACATCACCGGTGATCCTGGCGGCATGGAATGTGTCGAATTGCAGTCTCAGGTTCGGCGCATCAATCGTTGTGACAATCTCGCGGCCAAGATCAAAGTCATTCAAGAAATAGCCCGGCATCGTGTCATTGTTGATGGGCTCAATCGTCAGGCTTTGCGCAGGTGCCTCGGCTGCCGCCCAGCGCAGGTTATTGATGAAGGTCTCTTTTGCCGCCGCCCCTTCGGCTACGCCTGCCATGATATGCAGATGCCTTGCCCCCAGCGTTTGCGCATAACGCAACGCGCGGCCAAAGTCCTTTTTGAACCGCTCTTCCAATCCGGGGATGGCTGCAAATCCTTGCGGACCGCCAGTGTAATTGGGGGGCGGGCAATTGATCAGCGCCAACTGCAAATCATTTCTGCGTAACGCATCAACAATCTCTTGGGCATTCACGTCATATGGAAACAGCACCTCGACCGCGTCAAAGCCGGCGTCCTTGGCCACTGCAAAGCGGTCCAGAAAATCCAGTTCGGTAAAAAGCCACGTTAGATTCGCGCAGAATTTTGGCATCTGACATTCCCTCCTGATGGTCGGCCTATGCGCTCACAAGAGCCAATCAAGTGCCGCTTTGCAAGAGGATGGCGACCTGTCGCCTACTCCAATTCAGCCGCTGGAATGATCGGAAAGAACATCCCCTCCGACGTCACCCCGAACCACTCTTCGCCTTCATGATCCGCATGCTCACCGATTTCCACCAAACGGTAGAAAGACTTGCGGTCAATTAGCGCCTCAAGGTTCGCGCGCACCAAAACATAGGGCGAAGGCTCGCCAGTCTCAGGGTCGCGCACCACGCGGATCGGGTGCTCTGGTCCGGCAATCATCCGGTCGCCCACATTGGTTTCAAATTCCAGACCATCGCCACGCCGGTTGAAATCGACCGCGACAAATGGCGCGTCATCGACAGTGATCCCCACTTTCTCAACGGGGGTCACCAGAACGTAATCATCACCGTCGCGGCGCAGAATCGTTGAAAACAGCCTCACAAGTTCGTGTCGGCCAATGGGCGTTCCCATGTAAAACCACGTTCCATCACGGGCGATCCGCATGTCGATATCGCCGCAATGGGGCGGATTCCAAAGATGAACCGGTGGCAAACCGCCTTTTTGGACAGCACGGGCGCTACTTGCTAGGCTCTCTGCGGAGGGAGTCACAATCTTTTGTGTGGTCATTATTTTTGCCATTGGGTGTGATGGGATTATCTGTTCTCATGAAGACTATAGTTCAACCGGAGGAAAGTCATGGCCGTAGAGTCCGATCTCGTCACCCAGATCGAAAACCTGGGTGAAAAGCTGGCGCAAGCCCGCACCAGCATTTCGGCGCGCTTTATCGGCCAGCCCCGTGTCGTGGACCTGACATTGACCGCACTGATCTGTGGCGGTCACGCCGTGCTGATCGGTCTGCCCGGTCTGGGCAAAACACGTCTCGTGGATACGCTTTCGACGGTGATGGGGCTGGATGGCAACCGGATCCAGTTTACACCCGATCTGATGCCCGCGGATATCTTGGGCTCGGAAGTGCTTGAAACGGCCAATGACGGATCGCGTGGCTTTCGCTTTATTGAAGGCCCGATCTTCTGTCAGTTGCTGATGGCCGATGAGATCAACCGCGCCTCACCACGCACGCAATCTGCCCTGCTGCAGGCGATGCAGGAAAAAGAAGTGACCATCGCGGGCGAGCACCGGCCTTTGGGTGTGCCGTTCCACGTGCTGGCCACGCAAAACCCGATTGAGCAGGAAGGCACCTACCCTCTCCCCGAAGCCCAGCTGGACCGCTTCTTGGTGCAGATTGATGTGCCCTACCCTGACCGCGCGACCGAAAAAGATATCCTGATCGCAACCACAGGTGTGGAAGACGCAAAATCGCAGGCCGTCTTTACCGCGCAGGAACTGCTGGATGCACAGAAACTGCTTCGCCGGATGCCTGTGGGTGACAATATCGTTGAAATGATCCTTGATCTGGTGCGCGCCTGCCGTCCGCAGGATGAAAACGCCCCCGATATCATCCGCCAGAATGTAAGCTGGGGTCCCGGCCCGCGCGCCGCACAGGCCCTGATGCTGACAGTCCGCGCGCAGGCGCTTCTGGAAGGCCGCCTTGCGCCGTCGGCTGAAGACGTGCGCGCCATGGCGGTTCCTGTCCTTGAACACCGGATGGCACTGTCCTTTGCAGCACGTGCGCGGGGCGAGAGCATCCATCACGTGATCAATAGCGTTGCAGACCAGATTACATCGGTGGCCTCTGCCGCATGACCACCCCTTTGACCCTAAGATCACAGGCAGAGGCGCTTGCCGCCCCGCTGCCACCGCTTCTTGCGGAGGCAGAGCACCTTGCTTCGACCGTGCTTTTGGGGGATCACGGCCGCCGTCGTGCGGGCACAGGGGACACATTCTGGCAATACCGGCCCGCACAGGCCCATGATGAGGCGCGCAGTATCGACTGGCGGCGCTCGGCCCGTTCGGACGCAAATTTCGTACAGGACAAAGAATGGCAGATCGCGCAGTCGATTATCCTCTGGGTCGATCAGGCGGCGTCGATGTCCTTCCGTTCGGATGACAACCTGCCGACCAAGGCCGCACGCGCGCGCACCCTGGGTCTGGCCTGCGCGATCTTGCTGATCCGTGGGGGTGAACGTGTTGGCCTCACCGGTCTGCGCCTTCCGCCGCGTCGGGGTGAAGCACAACTGATGCAGATGGCAGAGCTTTTGTCCCGCGAAGAAGAGACCGATTATGGCGCGCCTGAAGCGCAAGGGATGCTGCCCCACTCGCGCGCCCTCTTTGTCAGCGACTTTCTGGGTGACATCAATCCCATCGAGGAGGCCCTTCTGCGGGCCGCTGACCGCGGTGTTGGCGGTGCGCTATTACAGGTGCTCGATCCACAGGAAGAGGCGTTTCCGTTCGATGGGCGCACCATCTTTGAAAGCATGTCGGGCGCATTACGCCATGAAACGCTGAAAGCCGGCGATCTGAGGTCCCGCTATCTGGACCGGCTGGCCGAGCGCAAGGACCGCTTGCAGCAACTGGCGCGTATCACAGGGTGGCGGTTCCAGACGCACCACACCGGCGAAAGTGCGACAAACGCGCTCTTGTGGCTTTATGGCGCCTTGGAGCGTAACACCTGATGTGGTCGATCGGGTCCATAGGGTTTGCGGCACCTTGGTTGCTGCTGGGGCTGATTGCCCTGCCGATCTTGTGGATCCTGCTGCGTGCCGTGCCGCCAGCCCCGATCAAGCGTCGCTTTCCCGGCGTAGCGCTGCTGTTGGGCCTGACTGATGACGAAAACCAGACCGACCGCACCCCGTGGTGGCTGTTGTTGTTGCGCGTCTTGGCTGTCGCAGCGGCGATCATCGGTTTTGCCGGTCCGGTGCTCAATCCGCAGAACGCCCGCGAAGGCACCGGTGATCTGGTGATCCTACTGGATGGCTCTTGGGCGGGTGCGAATAACTGGCAAAGCCGGATCGACCGCGTGGACACCCTGCTTGTCGAAGCTGCGCTTGCCGACAGGCGCACAGCGGTCATCAATCTCAATGACCTTCCCGTGGGCGATGTTCCCTTTGCCGCCCCGAACGAGTGGCGCAACCGCATGCCCAATATCCTGCCGCAGCCGTGGCAACCCCGCGACGCCGCCGCATGGTTTGCGCAAAACGACGATCCGTTTGAGACATACTGGATTTCCGACGGGCTGGATTGGGACGGACGGAGCGATCTATTGGCAGAGCTGGAAACCCGCGGATCTGTCACTGTGTTCCAAACGCCCCGCCAGACCATCGGCCTGCGTCCCGCCCGCTTTGAAGACGGAGAGGTCATTGTGTCCGCAACCCGCACGCCAATAGGAAACCCGCTTGAAACCTCAATTACCGCGGTGGGGCTGGACCCTGCAGGTGTCGAACGCCAGTTGGTCACAGTTCCACTTATTTTCAACGCGGGAGAGCCCGTGGCGGAGACCGTCATGGTGCTGCCGCCCGAACTGCGCAACCGGATTACACGGTTTGAAGTCACAGGCACACGGTCTGCTGGTGCCGTGAGCCTGACCGATGATGCGCTGAAACGGCGCGAGGTTGCACTGATTGCAGGGCGCGATGATCGGGAAGGGCTCGAACTGTTGTCGCCGCTCTACTACCTGCGCGAGGCGCTTGAACCCACTGCCGATATCATCGACGGCACGCTTGAGGATATCCTGCTGGCCAACCCCGATGTCATCATCCTTGCGGATGTGGCAAGCCTTGCGGGCAGCGAAGGCGAGACGGTCCTTGAATGGGTCGAAAACGGCGGGATGTTGCTGCGCTTTGCCGGACCGCGGCTGGCCGCGTCCGATCAGGGGCGCAACCAGATTGATCCGCTCTTGCCCGTGCGCCTGCGTTCGGGCGGGCGGTCTGTCGGCGGCGCGATGAGCTGGGGTGAGCCCAAGACTTTGGCGCCGTTTTCGACGGAAAGCCCGTTTTTCGGACTGCCCATTCCCGATGATGTGACCGTCACCTCGCAGGTGATGGCTCAGCCTGACCCGACACTGGCCGAGCGCGTGATCGCGCAACTTTCAGACGGCACGCCTTTGGTAACACGCAACCTTGTGGGTGAGGGCCAGATCGTTCTGGTCCATGTCACCGCGAATGCGGAATGGTCGACACTGCCGCTGTCGGGGCTTTTTGTGCAAATGCTAGAACGGCTCGCGGTCTCGACACGCCCCACGAACCCCGATGAAACGGAACTGGCAGGCACCACCTGGCTGCCGAACGAAGTGATGGATGCCTATGGGCGGCTGGAGGATGGTAGCGCCTTGCCGGGTGTGGCCGGTGAGGTGTTGGCAGGGCGCGTACCCGGGCCCGACCTGCTGCCCGGTCTTTATACCGGTGCTGACCGTCAAATTGCGGTTAATGTGATCGACACCGAAACCGTCCTGAATGTGGCGCAATGGCCGGCCCGCATTGCGGTCGAAGGTATGCAGATTGTCCGTGAAACTGCTCTGAAAGGTTGGCTGCTGAGTGCGGCGGTTATGCTTTTGCTGATTGACGTCATTGCCTCGCTTGCTGTTGGCGGGCGCTTGCGCGGCCCGCGCGCCGATGTCGCCGCGGCCCTTGCTCTGCTTTTGATGTGGGCACCGGATGCACAGGCGCAATCGACGGATGACTTTGCCCTGCGCGCCACGTCCGAGGTGGTCTTGGGACATGTGCTGACGGGTGATACGGAAACCGACGAGATCGCAGAAGCAGGGCTTTTGGGCCTGTCACAAACGCTCTTCCGGCGCACCTCGATTGAGCCGGCCGCCCCGATTGGTGTGAATATTGAAACCGATGAACTCGCGTTTTTTCCGTTCCTCTACTGGCCCATCACAGCCGATCAACCGCTACCCAGCCGCGAGGCCTATGCGAAACTGAACCGCTATCTGCGCACCGGTGGTATGATCATGTTCGACACGCGCGACAGTGATAGTGCGCGCTTCGGCTCGGGCTCTCCCGAAGGACAAAAGTTGCAGGCGATTGCCCGCGCGCTGGATATCCCTGCTATCGAACGGATCCCACCTGATCACGTACTGACGCGAACCTTCTATCTGCTGCAGGATTTCCCCGGGCGCTACGCCAGCCGCGATGTCTGGGTTGAGGCCGCTCCCATCAACGCAGAACAAATCGAGGGCATGCCGTTCCGCAATCTCAACGATGGTGTGACGCCCGTCATCATTGGCGGCAATGACTGGGCGCGGGCCTGGGCAGTTGACAATAACGGACGCCGCATGTTCCCCGTCGGGCGCGGCATGTCGGGCGAGCGACAGCGCGAAATTGCGCTGCGGTTCGGCGTGAATGTGATCATGCATGTGCTGACCGGAAACTATAAGTCGGATCAGGTCCATGTGCCCGATCTGCTTGACAGGCTGGGGCAATGAGATGACAGGCACCTTGCTTCTTGATCCGCTGATCCCACTTCTGGCGCTCTATGCTATCGCCGTTTTGGTTGTCGTTGCCGTAGCGCTCGCCATCTGGCGGCGCCTGCCGGGCTGGTGGTTGCGCGGGCTGGCGGGGTTTGCTTTGCTGGCCGCGATTGCGAACCCCAGCATCCAGCAGGAAGACCGCGAACCGCTGAGCGACATTGTTTTGATGGTTGTGGATGAAAGCGCCAGCCAACGGATTGGCACGCGCCCCGAGCAGAACGCCCAAGCCATTGCCAATATCGAGGCTGAAATTGAACGCCAGCCCAACACCGAACTGCGCGAGGTGTCACTTGGCGACGGTGAAGGCGATCTTGGCACCACGCTCATGACGGCCGTGTCGCAGGCCTTGGCCGAAGAACCTCAGGCGCGTATCGCAGGCATTATCCTCGTTTCGGACGGCCGCTTGCACGACCTTGAACGCGCCCCTGCATTGCCTGCACCGCTCCATTTGCTGATGACCGGCGCGCCTGATGATTGGGATCGGCGGCTTGTCGTCCAGAACGCACCGGCCTTTGCGATCCTTGGCGAAGAAGTAAACCTGACCCTGCGCATCGAAGATCAGGGTGCCGCGCCAGAAACCGCATCCGTGCCGTTGTCGATTTCGATTGATGGGGAACCACCGCTGACGGTGCAGGTTCCGGTAGGTCAGGACATTCAATTGCCCATCACGCTGCCCCATGGCGGCATGAATGTGCTGCAATTTGAAATCCCCACCGCCGAGGGTGAACTGACCAACCGCAACAACGCATCCGTGGTCCAGATCAACGGTGTCCGCGACCGTCTGCGCGTTCTCTTGGTCTCGGGTGAACCGCACCCGGGTGAACGCACATGGCGCAACCTGCTCAAGTCTGACTCATCCGTCGATCTGGTGCATTTCACCATTCTGCGCCCCCCTGAAAAGCAGGATGGTGTGCCGGTCAACGAACTCTCGCTGATCGCCTTTCCGACGCGGGAATTGTTCCTTGAAAAGATCAACGACTTCGACCTGATCATCTTTGACCGCTACCGCCGTCGCGGCATTCTGCCCAGCGCCTATCTCGACAATATCCGCTCTTACGTCGAACAGGGTGGCGCGGTCCTGATTTCATCAGGTCCCGAATATGGTTCTGCTGAAAGCATCTATCGCTCGCCTTTGGGGCAGATCTTGCCGGGTGCGCCGACGGCACGTGTCTTTGAAGAAGGGTTTGTACCGCAGATCACCGATCTTGGTGCGCGCCATCCTGTGACCGAAGGTCTTGATGCGCTGTCACCGAACCCCGATGGCGATGGCCCGAGGTGGGGGCGGTGGTTCCGCTTGGTTGATGTGCTGGTCCCGCAAGAGGCCATGACCGTGATGTCTGGCCTAGATGAGCGCCCCCTGCTGACGCTGAACCGCGTCGGCGAGGGACGTGTGGCGCTGATGGCCTCGGATCATTCGTGGCTGTGGGATCGGGGCTATGAAGGTGGTGGACCACAGCTTGAACTGCTGCGGCGTCTGGCCCACTGGATGATGAAAGAACCCGAGCTTGAAGAAGAGGCGCTTTGGGTCGAACCCGCAGGGCAAACGATGCGCATCATCCGGCGCACGCTTGATCTGGATACCGGAGATGTCGTCGTCACCCATCCTGACGGGACCGAAACAACACTGCGGCTGGAAGAGGTGTCACCTGGCCGGTTTGAAACGCTGTGGAACGCGCCGGAAATCGGTCTCTACCGTCTGGACGATCGCGAAGAGACCGCCGTGATCGCCCTTGGCCCATCTGCCCCGCGCGAGTTTGAACAAACCATCGCCGATAGCACATTGCTGGCCCCGCTGATCGAGAGCACACGGGGCGGCATCATGCCGATCTCGGCCGGTGATATTGATATCCGCAGCGTGCGCGAAGGACGGCCTGCCGCCGGACGGGGCTGGATCGGGATCACTCCGCGCGAAGCCTTCCGGACCGCCGAAATCAGCATCACACCGCTCTTGCCGGCTTGGGCGTTCCTGCTTCTCGCTTCACTGTTGATGGTCGGCGCGTGGCTCAGAGAGGGGCGGCGCTAGGGTTATGTTTTCGACGGTGCTGAAACTGGCTGGCGCAATTATCCTCGTCTTGGTCACCCTAGTCGGCTGCCAGACGTTGCGTCATTCGGGTATCACACCGCTGCAAGACCCTGCACCGGACACGCTTCGGGTTGCGACATATAACGTCCATTACATTATCCTGTCGCGTGACACCGGCGCGTGGTCTTTGGCGGACTGGGACAGGCGCAAGACGCCGCTTGATCTGGCCTTCAAAGAAATGAACGCCGATGTAATCGGGTTTCAGGAAATGGAGAGCTTTGGCGGAGGTAATCAGGCCGACATCAACCTGACGCTGGATTGGTTGCTCCAGAATAATCCAGACTTTGCCGCCGCTGCTGTTGGTGATCCGTCAGTCTTTCCCTCTACCCAACCGATCCTGTATCGCAACGATCGTCTGCGGTTGCTTGATCAAGGCTGGTTCTTCTTTTCTGATACGCCAGACGTCATCTATTCACGCACCTTTAACGGCTCCTATCCTGCGTTCACCTCTTGGGCACAGTTTCGCGATCTTGCGACGGATGAGGTGTTTCGCGTCATCAATCTTCATACCGACTTTGGCAGCCGGTCCAACCGGATGCAGTCTGTCGAACTGGTCGCCGAACGGATCGCACCGTGGATTGCAGCCGAAGAAACCCTGTTTGTTGTGGGCGACTTCAATGCGCGCTTTGGCGACCCTGTGTTGGATGTTCTGGAAGAAACAGGCCTGGAATTTGCGCCTGTCGAAGGCGCCACCTATCATCTCAACTGGGGACTGAACCTTTTTGCAGCGATCGACCACATCGCGCATATTGGCGATGCCAGCCTTGCGACGGAACCCGTGGTCTTGCGGCAAAAGTTTGCTGGCGAATGGCCAACAGACCATTATCCGGTGATTGCGGACTACCGGTTGGGCGGGGCGCAGTCGCGGCGCTAGTTACCCAAGACAACCTCGAACAGATCGTCGGACCACCCATCCACATTGCAGCGCGCACGGACATATACCACCGTCGCCCCTTGCGGAATGATGACGCCTGACAAGGCACGCGTGAAGGGCTGTTCAGTCACATGCGGGTGCAGCAATTCGCGGATACCAAGACTGTTGCCATCAGCATCCAGCACCTCCCATGCGTCGGCATAATGATCCCAGCCCGTGTCCGGATGCGCGAGCGTGACACTAAAGCGGTCCCCGCTGACAGTGACGTTTTCTATCACAGGGCTATCGGCAAGCGCAGGTCCCGTGATGAGCGCGAAGAGGAATGAATACTTCATGCATCATCTTGTAGCAGGATCTGGCGCGGCAGGGATGCAAATTCCCGTGACCACACAATCCAGACCACAGCAACCGTGGCGATGATCAATGCAACCGCCCCCAACAGCCAGGCCAATGCACCCAAGGCGAAATACATCGTGCGTAGCCCGCGATTGAAGTTCATCGCCGCCCGAATGTTCAACTCTGCCGCCTGCGCCGCACGCGGATAGGCCAGCGGATGGTCAGGGTCATTCGGGACTGACGCCATAAGAACGGCGCAATAGCCAAAGATGCGATTAGACCAGACGAATTTCAGGAACGCATTGGTCAAGAACAACGCCACCAACGCCAGTTTGATCTGAAAGATCAAAACAGGCACAGCCATATCTGTCACTTCAGCAGCCACGCCACGCAAAGGCTCGGTATTGCCAACCAGAGCAAGCACACCGCCGATGGACAGCAGGCAGCTCGATGCAAAAAACGCAGTGCCTTGGCGCAAGCTGCCCAAAATCTGGCTGTCAAAGATACGCGGGTCGCGGGTGACCATCACCTTCATCCAGTCGCGCCTGCGCTCTGACATCAAAACGGTGACCGAAGGATGCTTTGCGCGCGGATGTTCGATCATCCAGCCAAGCAAGAGCCAAGACAGCACCAGAAGACCTGCTGCAGTCCAATCGAGTGCACTCAAAAGTGTCATGTGGTCCAGTATGCGCATCGAAAGAAACCTATCCTCTTGTCTTCAGCCTTGCTATATCTCAGAATTGGTAATATCTTTTTACCAATCATATGATCAGGGAGTCGCCTCATGCAAATGCCACAACCCAGCGCCAGCGTCATTGGCCGCAAAGATCATATTGTGGCACGGCTATCCGAGGTACTGCCCCGTGATGCTGTTATCTCGGATGAAAGTGAAACACGAGCCTATGAGTGTGACGCGCTGACGGCTTATAAGTGTCCGCCGCTTTGCGCCGTGCTCCCCGCCACTACCAAAGAAGTGTCGGATGTCTTGCGCATCTGTCACGAAATGGGCGTGCCCGTTGTCCCGCGCGGGTCGGGTACTTCGCTGGCCGGTGGCGCTCTGCCGACTGCCGATTGCGTGATCCTTGGCGTGGCCAAGATGAACGGCGTGATCGAAACCAATTACGATGACCGCTACATCCGCGTACAAACAGGGCGCACGAACCTGTCGGTGACCGGCGCAGTTGAGGCCGACGGGTTCTTTTACGCCCCCGACCCGTCCAGCCAGTTGGCCTGTGCCATTGCGGGCAATATCGCGATGAACTCCGGCGGTGCGCATTGTCTGAAATACGGTGTGACCACGAACAACCTGATGGGTGTGACGATGGTACTGATGGATGGCACCGTGGTCGAAATCGGTGGCGCGCATCTTGATGCGGGCGGGCTAGACCTTTTGGGTGTGATCTGCGGGTCCGAAGGCCAGCTTGGTGTTGTAACCGAGGCCACCTTGCGCATCCTGCACAAACCCGAAGGCGCGCGCCCTGTTCTGATGGGCTATGACAATTCCGAAGTGGCCGGACAGGTTGTCACCGATATCATCAAGGCCGGCATCCTGCCTGTCGCAATCGAATTCATGGACCGCCCCTGTATCGAAGCAACCGAAGCTTTCGCCAAAGCAGGCTATCCCATGTGCGAGGCGCTTTTGATTGTCGAGGTCGAAGGATCAGACGCGGAAATCGACGCGCAACTCAAACTGATCATGGAGATCGCCAGCAAACATAACCCCGTTGAATTGCGCGAAGCCAAAGATGCAGATGAGGCAGGCCGCATCTGGCTTGGCCGTAAATCCGCCTTTGGCGCGATGGGGCAAATCAACGATTACATGTGCCTTGATGGTACGATCCCTGTCTCGTCGCTGCCTTTCGTGTTGAAACGCATTGGCGAGATGTCGAAGGAATTCGGCCTTGATGTTGGCAATGTCTTTCACGCAGGCGATGGCAATATGCACCCGCTCATCCTGTTCGATGCCAACAAACCCGGCGATCTTGAGCTTTGTGAGGAATTCGGCGCTGAAATTCTGAAACTCTGCGTCGAAGTGGGCGGTTGCCTGACAGGCGAACACGGTGTGGGCATCGAAAAGCGTGATCTGATGAATGTGCAATTCGCCCCTGCCGATCTAGAGGCGCAGATGTGGGTCAAAGACATCTTTGATCCCGCATGGCTGTTGAACGCCGCCAAAGTGTTTCCGCTGGATACATCACAACCCCGCCGCGCGGCCTAACACGTTCAGATCATAAGTAGAGTATCATGCAGCCCAAAACCGAAGAAGACCTGTCCCAGATGATCATAGGGGCCAATGGCCCCTTGCGGATCACCGGCGGCGGCACACGCCCCATCGGACATTGCGATGGCGTAGAGCTCAGCACCGCCGCCCTGCGTGGCATCAGCCTTTATGAACCGGGCGCTTTGACAATTGTTGCTGGCGCAGGCACGCCGATTGCCGAGATTGAAGAAACCCTTGCAGCCGAAAACCAGCGCCTTGCGTTTGAACCAATGGATCACCGCGCGCTTTTGGGGACCAAAGGCACGCCAACGCTGGGCGGCATGGCCGCTGCCAATGTATCAGGGCCGCGCCGCATTTCGGTGGGTGCCTGCCGCGATTTCATGCTGGGCGTGCGCTTTGTTGACGGCCAAGGCACAATCATCAAAAACGGCGGCCGCGTCATGAAGAACGTCACAGGCTATGATCTGGTCAAGCTGTTGGCGGGTTCTTACGGCACTTTGGGCGTGCTGACCGAAGTGTCGCTCAAGGTGCTGCCAAATGTCGAAACCACCGCGACACTACGTCTGCATGGGCTGACAGACAGACAAGCGGTACAGGCGCTGTCAGCGGCACTGGGGTCTCCTTTTGAGGCGACAGGGGCTGCGCATTTACCCAAAGGACCCGATGGCGAACCGGTAACGATGCTGCGTATTGAAGGGTTTGAGACCTCGGTCAACTATCGTGCCGGCAA
This sequence comes from Yoonia rosea, assembly GCF_900156505.1. NCBI lineage: Bacteria > Pseudomonadati > Pseudomonadota > Alphaproteobacteria > Rhodobacterales > Paracoccaceae > Yoonia > Yoonia rosea. Next base: position 1,902,600 of record NZ_FTPR01000001.1, read on the forward strand.
GCTGCAGGAGTTGCTTAAACCCTACGGCGCTGTTGATGTGGCAATGGGTGACACGGATGCGTGGACGGCGGTTCGCGATGTGACCGCTTTCGCCGATCAACCGGGCAATGTCTGGCGCATTTCGGCCAAACCCTCTGCCGCGCCGGACTTAGTGGCCAAACTGGACGCAACAGCTGTGCAATACGACTGGGGCGGCGGATTGATCTGGGCGCTGGCCGATGAAGGCCGCGACCTGCGCGCAGCCTTGGGCGATTTCGACGGTCACGCCACGCTGATCCGCGGTCATGCCGATGTACCGGCCTTTCACCCCGAAGTGCCTGCGCTTGCCACGCTCACCAAAGGCCTGCGCGCCAAATTCGACCCACGCGGCATTCTGAACCACGGGATCATGACCTGATGCAAACCACATTCACCCCCGAACAGCTGACCGATCCCGCGATCAAGCGCTCCAACGAAATCCTGCGCTCTTGCGTCCACTGCGGGTTTTGCACCGCGACTTGCCCGACCTATCAGGTGCTGGGTGATGAACTCGACAGCCCGCGCGGACGAATTTATCTGATCAAGGATATGCTCGAGAATGAGCGCAAGCCCGATGCAAAGACCGTCAAGCACATCGATCGCTGTCTGTCTTGCCTTGCTTGTATGACAACCTGTCCGTCGGGTGTGCATTACATGCATCTTGTCGATCATGCGCGTGCCTATATCGAGAAAAACTATGACCGCCCGTGGTCTGACCGGGCCTTGCGCTGGGTGCTGGCGCGTATTCTGCCCTATCCGATGCGCTTTCGTGTGGCCCTGTTGGGGGCAAAAATCGGACGCCCCTTTGCACGGCTGATGCCCGATGCGCGGCTGCGCGCGATGCTTGAAATGGCACCAAAGACGATCCCGCCCGTCAGTCGCAATGATGACCCGCAAACATTCCCCGCCAAGGACAAAAAGATGCGCGTGGCCTTGATGACGGGCTGTGCGCAAAAGGCGTTGAACACAGATATCAACGACGCAACAATCCGTCTGCTGACACGGCTCGGGGCCGAGGTCGTGGTGGCCGAAGGTGCGGGATGCTGTGGCGCGCTGACCCACCACATGGGCAAAGAAGACGAAAGCCACAGTGCGGCGGCCAAAAACATCCGCGCGTGGGTCAAGGAAATGGATAGTGACGGGCTTGATGCCATCGTGATCAATACGTCGGGCTGTGGCACGACGGTCAAGGATTACGGGCATATGTTCCGCAATGATCCGCTGGCCAAAGACGCCGCGCGCGTGTCCGCCATTGCTATGGATGTATCCGAGGTTCTGATGAAACTGGACCTGCCCCAAGGTGACGACAAAGGCACCAAGGTTGCCTATCACGCCGCCTGTTCACTGCAGCACGGCCAGCAGATCAAAACCTATCCCAAGGAATTGCTAAAAAAGGCCGGCTTTACCGTGCTGGAACCTGCCGACAGCCACCTTTGCTGTGGCTCGGCGGGGACTTACAACCTGATGCAGCCTGAAATCTCGAAGCAGCTGAAGGCGCGTAAAGTGCAGACCTTGGAGGCACTGACACCGGATATTATCTCTGCCGGTAATATTGGATGCATGATGCAGATCGGCAGCGGCACGGACGTGCCGATCGTGCATACGGTCGAGCTTCTGGATTGGGCGACAGGCGGACCGCAACCGCCAGCCCTGACCGCTCCTGGAAAAAAAGAACCCCAAGTGCCGATCTTGCGCTGATGTCATATTCCTGCCCTATCTATCAGTGACAAATATCTGATGATACGGACAGGCATGATACGGCATCTTCTCGTCTCAGTGATCCTCGGGGTCGCAACGACGCTTGCAGCGCAGGCGCAAGACGCAGGTCTTGTGACACTCCAGACGCGTCAGGATAGCCAAGGCTGGGAAGCCGTCGGGCGGCTTGATATCCGTGGCAAGGGGTTCTGTACGGCAGCATTGATCCGCGACCGCCTGATCCTGACAGCGGCACACTGCCTTTATGATCTGGATGGCTCTCTGGTGTCGCCGGAGCGTTTTTCTTTTCAGGCGGGGCTTCGTGACGGACGGGCACAGGCGACCCGTGCTGTGACCAGGGCCGTCGCACACCCCGACTATTCCCATAGCGGCGATGCAACAGATACCAGCGGTGTCGCCATTGATATCGCCGTTCTGGAACTGGACCGGCCAATCCGCAACACGCGCATCCTGCCTTATGCGATTGCCCAGCGCCCGATAACGGGGGATCAGGTTGGCGTTGTTTCCTACGGGCGCGGTCGCGAAGATGCACCAAGCCTGCAACAGGTCTGCGATGTGCTCGGACGGCAGACCGGTGTGATCGTGATGACCTGCGATGTGGAATACGGCTCAAGCGGGTCACCGGTATTCATGATGAACGATGGCGAGACACGGATTGCCTCGGTGGTTTCGGCCATGGCGCAAATCAACGGGCAGAAAGTATCGCTTGGCACCTCGCTCGAAGGGCCGCTGAATGTTTTGCTAAACCATTTTGCAACGCTTGGCCCCGCACGTAGCGGGGGTGTGCAACGGCTTATGCCGGGCGGCACACGCAACGATACGGGTGCAAAATTCGTCCAGCCCTGAGCCTCTTGAAAGCGAAAACATCCACCCCCACATAATCCGTATCGGGATGCCAATGATGGGTCCCGCACAACCGGCCTGTCCCCAATGGGAAGGTCAAAACATTGTTATCGCTTAAGAAAAGGATGACCCAAATGCGTGCATTTGATCTGACACCCCTCTACCGTGCCACCGTTGGCTTTGACCAAATCGCCGATCTGATGGATCGCGCCCTTACCAGTGATGTCGGCCAGAACACCTATCCCCCATACAACATCGAGAAAACCGATGATGACGCATGGCGTATCTCGATCGCCGTGGCCGGTTTTTCCGATGATGACCTCGCGATTGAGGTCAAAGACCGTGCACTTCTTGTCACAGGCCGCAAAGCCTCGGATGACAGCGAACGCAACTACCTGCACCGTGGCATTGCTACCCGCGCATTCGAACGTCGCTTCCATCTGGCCGACCACGTGCGCGTGACCGGTGCGAGCCATGAGAACGGCATGCTCAACATTGATCTGGTCCGCGAAGTGCCCGAGGCGCTGAAACCGCGCCGGAT